>CAYYGZ010000199.1:0-8649 GCA_964471275.1 uncultured bacterium
AGGCCTGCTCGATACGCTCGGGGTGCTTCTTCATAAACTCCGTAATCTCTTCATACGGTCCCACCGCGATATCTACCGCACGTCTGAAGTGGGACAGCCACGGAACATCTGGTGCCATTGCCTTCACCTGGTCAGAAAGTGCCGCACAGGCGATCGTAAGGGCTCCTCCCTGGCTGCCGCCGATCGCAGCGATGCGATCCTCATCGACTTCCTTTCGCCCCGCAACGGCCTGAACAGCCCTTACCGTGTCCAGGTAAAAATTCCGGTAATAATACTCGTCCTTGTCCAGTATTCCGTGGGTGATGAATCCGCGCTGGGCACCGTGAGAGGTCGTCAGAATCTGTCCGGTGCCGCCGCCCTGCCCGCGCGAATCCATGATAAAGGCACAGAATCCGTTCAACACGTGTGGCGCCAGCGCGTGGGGATAATCCCTACCGCCCGAATAGCCGATAAACTGAACGACCGCAGGCAGAGGTTCCGTCACATCCCTGGGCGTCAGGTACCAGCCGCGAACCCGAACCCCATCCGCGCCATCGAACGACACATCGTAGACATTTGCCATCGGAAGGCTGCCCTCGACACGTTCGAATGCGGCGTTCAATGGGACCTGCTCACTTTGCTCCTTATTCGCACGCCAGAACCCCTCGAAGTCATCTTGCGCAGTCGTGTCCGGTTTGTAGTCGATCAGCTTCTCAAGCGGCCAGTCGATTGATCCCATCCATTGCTCCTTCGATATCGTAGTGATCCTGCAGCAAATCTCGGCCGAACACTCTGTTCACACGCTACGGTGTCTTCTTCGCTCTGAGATGCGAGTAGTTGTCTGAAGTCAACAACTCGTCCAGATCGATCCGTTCACCCCCACGCTGATGGGAGAAGTTCGCGGCGAGCACGGCAGCCAGACTGTTCATACTCGATGCATAGGTGCTCAGAAGCGGGTCATGGCTTCCAACCTCGACGGCTTTCACAAAAGCGGTTGCAATTGCAAGCGTCGTGTCCACCTTGCCCGAAGTTGCAACAGGATGTGTAATCTGGTCAGCATCCGGATGCCCATCAGGCGGATAAGGACCGTCGTAGAAATAGGCGGTCACCCTTGTGCTACCTACTTTGAGATGCCCGTGATCCCACAGCAGGTTCTGATAGCCGTCGTTTCTGAAGACTCTCCGTAATCTCGACATGATCAGGTTGCCGACAGCGCCATTCTGGAACCCGTAGGTCACCGTGTAGCTGTAGGGGTTGTCTCCGCCATCTTCGATATCTCCTTCATCCCGTGGAACATACGCGCTCTGTGTCCACACGATGTCACCCATCCAGAAGCGCATCAGATCGGTCTGGTGGATCCCCGCCTCGACCACGGTTGATCCGGACCATTCGAAGCTCTTTGCCCACACACCGTCCTTCGGTCCTCCCATCGCCCCCGTGTCGGTATGTTTGACCGAGTGTGCTTCCAGTGCCCCCTCGTTCACAATCGTCGCCATGACAGGTCGTTTGTCAGCTATGAATTCGTGAGCAGCCACGCTCGGCGACTCGTACCGGCGCTGGAACCCAACCGTTGAGATCACACCTGCCTTCCTTATCTCCTCGCCCATCTCGATTGCTTCGTCCAGGAAGAGACTCTGAGGCTTCTCCGCGAAGATGTGAATACCCGCGCGCGCTGCTTTGATCAACTGACCGTCGTGCAGTCCGGGGGGAATCGCGAAGTAGAGTGCTTTGGGGCCTGCGTCGAGAACCTGATCGAAATCGGTCGTTTTCAGAATGCCGTCAAAGCTCAGTCCTGGCACGAACTTCCGGATCTTCTCCTCGTCCAGATTCGACTCAAACGCATCGCAGACTGCGACGATGTGGGTTCTGCCCTCCTGCTGCAGTGTCCAGAGCGCTTTCAAATGCTGCAACCCTCGTTGCCCCAGGCCAACAACACCGATCGGTAGCGGATCGGCCATCACTTCTCTCCTTTCAGAGAAATGCGCGCGGCGCCAAGGATGACAAGACTCGCACGGTCCTGCACATACAGGTTCACATCCAGATCATCCGCCGGCACATCGTCAGGTATTCTGAGTTTCGTATCTCCTGTTCGGCGTGATCCCGCAGGGAATTTGAACATCCGCACCCGGTAATGATGCTCGAGCCGCTCGGCATATCGGCGCTGGCGTCGCGTAAAGACGCCGTCGCTGAACCTGTCCTTCCCCCCGAGCCGATCCCGGTAGTCCAAATAAAACGCCAACCCAAGGAGGAGTCTGCTTGCCCCACGCTCCACGCCCCCTGCGCCTTTGCCTCCATACCTCACCCGCATCTCAGCCCTGTTCGGTCAGCTGGCCGGGCAAGACATCGGCACGTGGACAGCTGCTGCAACCTTCAGGGATAAAGAATTCAACGACGGCAGCGATGGGGGTTTGTCTGCGTGCACAGAGAAAGACGGAAGCATCAACAGCACGGCTCCGCAGACGGTGACTCCGAGCATCACGACTTTAGCGTCAGATAGACGATCACTTTCGCCGTCGTGCCAGGGGGAAGCTCACCGACAAGACGGACAAAATTCCCAAACCGGGCTATGCGAACAAACGCGACATCCTTACTCTCCTGAAAACCCATCAGCGTGCCCTCGTCCGCCCAGTGCGTTCCGTCCGGAGAGATCTGGGGCTTCGCGTGCCCACGCCCCATCTGGCCATCTTTCTCGAGCACACGCACAAAGTAGATTGCCTCTGACGCCCATCCGGTCTCGTAGGGTTCTGTCTCGAACTTCCCCTCCCAGGTCACGTCCCGTTCAATGATCGCCGTGTGGCTTTGTCGCATAGTCATCCTTCTGGTGGGCTGTTGCGAATACATTGCTGTGTTCTGGTCATCGAATGTGCGGTGTCAGTTCGAGCGCCAGTCGAAAATTCGACATAGCGTATGCTAGTGGCCCTGCCTTTCAGCTGATCTACTGGGCGACATACGGAACAGGCGTTAGAAATCTCCTGAGAGAAGTACGGAATCCACGCTCAAGAATGCCCGTTTGTCGATATCCGTCTCAACAAAGAACACCATGTTCAGCATACACCAGAGATTGGCCATCGCGGGCATAACCATGGGCACGACATCCGATAGATCGTAGAACCGGTCGTTGAACTGAAGCGCGGCGTAGCTCATGTCACCAAGATCGAAGGTGATACGCATGTAGTGCCAGTTCTGCTTCGTCGCAATCTCGTTGTAGCACAAGAGCTGCTGGTCACCCGGTAGATCCTCCCACCCGTCACCGGCCAGATGAAAATGCGATTTCGTCTTTCCCGAACCCCCGATCTCCTCGAGCGATTCTCGCTGTGACTTGTACTGCCACCTAGCGACCTGCTCCCCTCCTTGCGCGTTGAGATAACGCAGGTGCGGCATCACACGATTCTTGCTGTCCTGGAGGTCGAAGACAAAACCGAAGGCCCGCACATCCAGCTCCGACAGAGCCATCTCAGTCGCCTCCGGCTTGAATGTGACGTAGGCTTCGAGCTGGATCTTCGTGAGCTCGCGCCACGTTAACCGTTTCACGGCAACGGCCAGGCTTCCCGACTCCGGACGCGTCGCGAGCTTCATCGAGTAGGTGCCATCCCAGGAGCCCGCCGACCCAGTGTCCCACATCGACGCGTTGCTCAACATCGGCCCCCTCAGATCCCGATACTCCGGCAGCATGGTGTCGAGAGAAGTTTCGTAGTTTCCAATCAGGTTGGTCCAGCCGCTCAGCCCATTGTCGAAATCGTCGAAGGTGATGATACGGGAGAGTGGGCTGAAGCGAGTCAGTTTCGGGATCAAATTACTCATGCGGCTCCTTCTACGTAGGGAATCGTCAGTGGACCGTCGGGAAGAACAGCCACGCGCTGATCATCCGTGTCTCTCAGCGAATCGCGCACGCCAACGTCGAGATCATCGATCGCCTCCAGCTTGCACGCCTCGATCTCCGACACATCCACCCCTGAGAGCACGCTGATCTGCGCGCGTTCGAGGATGCCCCCGAGAATCTGCGCCTGCCATTGGTCCAGGATGGGGTGTTCGAGCGCCTGGATCGAGGCTAGCACATCCGCCGCGGATTCGCCTTCCCGCATGATTTCCGCGAAATTACCGTGATAGGGAACGCCATCTGAGCACTCGCTCGCTACCAGTATCCTACCCCCGTTCAGGACAATTCGTGCAGCGGCCGAGATGCCCTTCACGGTTTGGTAGAGATTCTGATCAAGAGGATATCCACTGTTGGAAGTCACGACAACGGGGAACGCCCGGTCGACCGCCTGCATGGCGGCGTCCTTCGCCCTGGCGCAGCCTTGCTGATGTGCTTCCCTGTAGTCTCCCAGGTAGAAGCCCGAGATCTCCTTGTCCCCATTGAGAGTGACATTCACCATGAAATCAGGCGGGCACATCGCCACGATCTCAGCGATCTCTGCCTGGATCGGATTCCCTACCATCACGCCCCACGTACTCTTCTCGTGACCGATCAGTTCGGCGCGATGCAGCCTCAAAATCGTGTCGATCCCGGCCACCCCCGGCGCGATACCCTTGGCGCCACCGGAATACCCCGCGAAGAAGTGCGGCTCGATGAATCCCACGACGATTCGTTTGTCGGCTTCCAGGTAGGTACGATCAAGATATGCGTCCGTGCCCGTCGAAATCTGCCCCAGCTTCACGTTGGTCTGCGAGTCGAATGCGTCGTGGTTCACGATCCGAACACGTCTGACGATATCGCGCCCGAACATCTCTTCGATCTCTTCGTCGGTATTGGGTCTGTGCGTACCGGTTCCCAGGAGAACTGTAACGTTCTCTTCGGGAACAGGGAGGGCATCCAGTATCCAGGAAATGAGCTGATGGTTGGGAACCGGTCGCGTGCCATCCGAGGTGACGATGGCCACTTTGTCGGACGACGCAATCTGCTCGGCGAGCGGGTCGGTGCCGATCGGGTTTGCAGTTGCTGCCCGGAAGCCAGCTTCCGGATCCGGATGCGCCGGCTCGAACTTCGGCCGGATCGACGTCCACTCCGCCAGATCAGGATCAGCATCCAGACGGATCGATCCCTTCCCGTAGGCAATCTTGATTTCGTTCATCACTTGCCGATCCAATCCGTGTGACGCGTCATCCCTAACATCCCATCTGACCGGCTAGATCGTGGAAATCTACGGCGTAGACATCCATCCAGTTCTCGCGTGCCAGATCCACATCTCGTCCTCGTCCGCGCTCGTGCGGGCGTGTCACGAATGCGGTTTGGTATCCAACGGCCCGCGCTGCCTGCAGATCACCCTTGTGAGCGGCGACCATCATCATCCGCTCGGGAGTCTGGCTCAGCATTTCCGACGCGTGCTGATACACTTCGGGATCACGTTTGTAGTGGCGCGCCGTCTCTGCCGACAGGATGACATCCCACGGGAGACCCGCGTGCTTCGCCATGTTGCACAGGAGAGATACGTTCCCGTTCGACAGCGTGACGATCGCGTATCGGCTCTTCAACCGGACCAGCCCCCCCACCGAATCGGGCCACGGATCCAGCCTGTGCCAGACTCGATTCAGGGCGTCAAGTTCACCTTCGCTGAGTCCGCCCAGCCCATAATCATCGATCAGCGTATCGAGAATCATCCGATGCAGATCGTCGATCTTTGTCCACGGCAATTCTCCCGTTTGAACACGATTCATTGCGGGACCATAGCCGGCGCGCCATGCGTCAGCAAAGGCCTCCCAATCGGCCTCGATCCCCCTTGCTTCGCCCAACTGACTTGCTTCTCGAATGATTGTGGATCGCCAGTCGACCACCGTGCCGAACACATCGAATGTGAGTGCCTCGACTTCCATCTATTTCCTCGCCACGACGATTAGACGCCGCGCACGGTCATCATACGCGCTACCGGTCCAATCAGCGAACAGTTCGGCCGTCCTGTATCCCGCAGCCAGCAACTGATCGCGCAACTCGGGACCCGAATAGACGTAAACACGGAGCGAGGCCTCGCGGGTGATGCCATCCTTAATCAGCGTCCTCCGCGTCTCAAGCCATTCCCAGTTGGGGCCGGCGTTCCGCTCCTCGACAAGCCGGTCCCCACCCTCCAGAGTCTCCGCCCCTCGCTTCTGGAAAGCCCGTGCCACAATCTCCTTGCCGTGCAGATCGACAACAAAGACGCCCCGGCAGTGAGAGAGGCGAAAACGTTTTCCTGGAGTCGAGCCTCCTCGGATTTGTCGAAGTAGCCGATCGATGAGTAAATACTAATTGCGGCCGGAAATCAACACTTGTCCCTGTAGGACCTTCCGTCACCGACCCGAAAGTCGACATTCAGTTTGTCAGCACCGAACCTAGCCCTTGCTTCGCCTATGTAGGAGGCAGTTCGATCGATACCTGTGACACGATACCCTCAACAGGCAAGCTCCAGGGCGTGTCGTCCTGGCCCACAGCAGATGTCGAGTACCTTGGAACCTAACTAAATGCTGGTAAGTTGGAGGATACTATCTACCTCCGCGGGAGCTAGATCCCATCGACGCTTGTGAAACATTGCCGGGTAGAAATTTTCCCAGAATGCATCGGAATCGTGCCACGGAGACATGATCAGTAGACCTGCTCGAGTGCCTTCGCGTTCGGTGTCACGCCAAGTCCCGGTCCCGATGGCAGATGGAAGAACCCGGCCTCGCAAAACAGATCCCCATCAACATACTGCTTGTTCTTCTCGGCGATCGAGTGCTGATACTCGTGCATGGCAAAGCTGTTGAGCGCGGCACTGGCGTGCAGGCTTGCCGCCAGATAGACGCCGATCCCGATGCTAGCGTGAGGCATCACCCGGCAGTGGAATCCCTCTGCCATCGCGCAGATCTTCATGAACGACGTGATACCCGTTCGCCCCATCTCGGGTTGAATCACGTCCATACAACGTGCGATAAACCGCGGTCGATACTCGTAGATCGTTCGGTATTCCTCGCCCGTGGCCACACTCGTACGGATTGATCGTGCCACCTGCGCCAACCCATCGATGTCTTCCGGTGCAACAGGCGCCTCGACCAAAGCCACATCATACGGTTCGATCCGGCCGATCAGGTTGATTGCTTCTGGTGCCGTAAACCGCCAGTGTAGATCCACCAGGATCTGGGTCCGGGAGCCGACGGCCTCTCGAACAGCGATCATCTCTGCCTCTTCTCCTTCATCCGAGACGGCCGCCGCGAATTTGACGGCACCAAAGCCCTTCTCGACCCAGGACTTTCCGAGCGCCGCACGATCCTCACGCGTCGTGCCCGGCAATCCTGACACATAAACGGGCAGCCTGTCCGTTCGTCGAGCACCCAGAAGCCTCGAAAGCGGCAGATCGGTCAGCTTTCCTCGGAGATCCCATAGCGCGATGTCGATCGCCGCGATCGCGTCGTGGTAGAAGCCCCCAAAGAATCCACGAACACGCATGGCATCGTAATGGTCCTCGTAGATCGCCACCACATCGTGTGGGTCCCGACCGACGACAAGCGGCCCCAGAAGCTCGTCGATGATCGTTGTCACCGTGTGCGGTGTCACGACCGCTACACATTCACCCCACCCGACGTCACCTGACTCGGTCATCACCTTCACCAGCACACAATGATCGTAGATGCTGTATACGGTCTTGTTTCGGGGGCGAACAAAGCAACCCGTCTCGTTCGGGGTATTTCCCTCTTCGAGCGGGCCGAGATACGGTTCGTCGCGCGGAATCTTCAGCGCATACGATTCGACTGTTGCGATTCGGTCAACCATTAGGCCATCCGGCAATAACGCCTAGTTGATGAGTGCCACGACATCGTGGATTCTCGTTACCGTGTGTGGTAGTCCCATTCGTCTATTTGGTTCCCGTCAAGCGTCAAGATCATTGTCTGCTTCTGGTTATCGACCGTAGCCATAACGTATTCGTAGATGGCTTCGGGAGGGACATTGAAGTGTTCTTTAAAGATCGTGAGCACTCCGTCACTTTTGACGAACCGAACGAAGTGGTATTTGCCCTGTTCTGGTTCGGGAATTGGGTGACGGGATGGTTTCCGGTCACGAGGGAATCTGAGCTCTCTGTTTGAGGACGCGAGGACCTTCAGAGGCACGAGCCCGTTGATCGCGCAGAGCTGCCTCGTCTGGCTGAATCACATTTCGTGCCAGGAATTTCTTCTGGTAGTGATCGTTGAAGCCTTCTACAATGCCGTTTCGCCATGGTTCACGTGGCGGGATGAACCATAGTTCGACGTCGTATAGCAGGCACAGACGTATGAGCATTCCCATCCCGCGAGGGTGGGTAGGACTGCCATAGAACAACCATTCGTTATCAACTTCCTGGTGGTCAGGTAGGCCAAGACGCTGCCAAATAGCCCAGAAAGCATCAACTGTGCTCTGTCCTGCTCTCTGAATCAACGGTTCGGTCGCGCATCGTCTCGTGGCCAGATCAATCGAGTTGAGGTTGCAAAACCGTAGTGGCCCCCTCAGGTAGAGAGGCCCTGCTCGGGCGCCTGGACTGAGAGGCTGATCAATCGGAGACACCCGAGTGGTACCGGTTAAGCCACTTAAATGCACAGCTTCGGCTCCGACCCAAGCTCGCAGCAACCTGTGCGACACTCTCGCCAAATACGATACGCTTGACTGCTAGCTCGCGATCTTGGCGGTCTGACCTTTTTGAGTCACCAAACGCCTCCTAATTTTAGAAGCAAAATACGACCATTCCACGATGT
>CAYYGZ010000200.1:0-8634 GCA_964471275.1 uncultured bacterium
TCGGTATACATCCCGCCACAGCAGCTATTCGTCAGTCAGCGGACTCCTGAGGCCGTCCTATAGCAAACGGAGTCTGTAATCCATTTCATTTCTACCGTCGGAGCGTTCGAGGATAGTTTGCCGTCCTGAAAGAATCTGCGGAGGGCGACCGCATTTCAGACGCCCGAAGCCCGAGCAGGACAGTCCGCCGTGTCAACGGCGGATGGTAGAAGCGGACCCAACGCTTCTACGGGACGATCAATTCTGGCGGATAAACATATCACAAGCATCCCGAATCGCTGCCGCCGGACCGATAAAGTAGACCTGGTCATTCTCCTCGATGACCGTATCTCCGCGCGGCACCACGAATTTGTTGTCCCGAATAATCGCTGCGATCACACACTCCTCGGGAATATCCAGCTCACGGATGGGGCGATCCCCAACGTGGGATCCGCCGGGCACGATCACGTCCAGAACGCTTGCCGCTCCGATCCCAAACTCGAACAGCTGTGACAGACCCGGTCTGTCGAGAAGACTCTCGATCATCGCCGCGGTCGTCCACGGCGCGCTGATCGCCACGACATCGTTCTGCTCCAGCAGCTGTGCATACTCGGGATCCTGGACAATCGCAATTACCTGCTCCAGTCCCATCTGTCTGGCCTGGAGGGCAACGATCACGTTCCGCCCATCATCCTCGGATGCCGCGATCACCACGTCGATATTCTCGGTTCCCACCTGCTCGAGTACTTCCTTTTTCGATCCATCGCCCTGGAAGATCGGCGTATTGAAGCGACGCTCGATCTCCTCGCAAAGGGTCTGGTCTTCTTCGATAAAGGTGATCTGATGTTCAGCCGAACGGAACATCACCCGCACCTCATCCTTTGCCAGAAGCCGGTTGGCGATACTCTGGCCCTGCGTCTTACCGCCTACGATCAGCACGCGCATTTGCGTCCTCCTCCATTTCGCGATCAGCAGCCTGTATTTGCTTGAAAGCGCCGTCCCGATCTGCGCCACCTCGGCACGATTCTCTGCTCGTGCCAGGTAGATGGCGCTCCCGATTAGGGTGAGCAGACCACCGAGCACAAAACTCCTCGGCTCAAGGGCCGGGACAAACATCCACGTCGTAATGACACCCAGGATGGGCATCAAGGGATAGTACCACGTCTCGAACGGGCGCCGTAGGTTGGGCATCTTCTGGTGCAGCGGGATGACGGCATAGTTGATGATCCCCAATCCCATCAGGTAGCCGAAATCACTGAGCGATGCCACGAACTTCACGATCCCCGATGAGCTGAAAACCACCACGATCGCCGCACACACACCGAGCGCAATGTCCGGCGTCTGATACTTGGGGTGCAATCGGGAGAAGAAATGCGGGAAGTGCCTGTCGCGACCCAGCGCAAACAGGATCCGCGCGCTGGCCCCCAACGTCACACTGAACGCCGACAGACTGGCCATGATCGTTGCGATGATCGCCGCCCAGCGTCCCCATCCCCCAAACAGCCGGTCCGCGAAGTAGATGAATGGCACGTCGCTCTGGGCCAACTCCTCGTAATTAACGACACTCATCATCACCCCGACCACCAGGATGTAGATCACCGTGCTCACTCCGAGCGTGATCAGAATCGACCGGGGGATATTCTTGTGCGGCTCGATGATCTCTTCAGAAGCATTCGAGATGAGCTCGAACCCGACATACGAGATATAGATCAGCGCCATAGCCGGGATAAACGGCCCCCATCCCATCGGCGCCAGCGGTTCAAGGTTGGCCGGCTCGATGTCCGTCAGACCGAGAAGTGCGACCCCAATCAGCACCGCCAGCTCCACCAGGTTCATGACGGTGATGACGATCAGCGCTTCCCGCATCCCCACGTAATTCAACGCCGTAAAGACAACCGTCGTGGCCAGGGCAATCAGCGGGATGCTCGCATCCGGAATGAAGTACGCTCGGATCGTGAGGGCAAAGATGAGCGCATACATCGCGCAGGCGAGCGTATTGCCAATCCAGAAGAACCAGCCCGAGAAGAAAGCAATCGGCCGGCTCATCGTGCGGCTGGTAAAGGAGTAACCGCCTCCAGCGAGCGGAATCGCCGCCCCAAGTTCGCTGTAATTCAGCGCAGTAAAGACGGTCATCACGCCCATCACCAGATAGACGAGGATCCCGAGCGGCCCGACCATATGGGCCAGCTCACCCGGAAGGGCAAATATCCCCGGCCCCATCGTGGCCCCGATCCCGATCATCACGGCCATAAAAAGGCCGATATTTCGCTTAAAAATTACTTGCTCTGGCAAATCTGACGCTCGCTTAGACGTTGTATGAAACTAGCCTTAATTCGACTTTCGTAGGCGAGCCAGTAGCCAAAATCCAGGCTTGACGCTACCGATAGGGGTGCCTTGGGGACGTTTTTTCGCGATACGTTTGGTGAGGTCATGTTTTGCACGTTTGCCACCCCTGCGGCCGCACCCTTTCGTGCTTTTCGTGTCTTTCGTGGTAGGCTCTTATGTCGAATCAAGATTAGTAAGTGATACTATCGGCGAAGAGCCCTGCCAGAGCTGGACACCGAGACAACATAGCACGTCACCCATTCCGTGACGAGCCCTTGCGCTGCGGACATCCCGGTGTTCCTTTAGGTCGCTTTCACGCACGACCGGCGAGATACTCACCGCGAGTCCGGACAGGCAGTCGGCGCAATGAAGGGTTTTCAAATTGAGCTGTCAAGCAAGCAAGGCGATGTGCCTCGATCAAGTTGTGATCCACATTCCTGTGCCATAGATTGCGTGGCAGATAAACGCACACGAGCCGGACAAATCAGCCGGAGTCCTGGTGTTTCGGAGGTGTCCTCTGGGAGATCGCCAGGCCCACGATGCACTACCAGAGCCTGCCGCTCGCGGAAGGCGGAACACCCCGAGCGAACCGGGCATCCGGACGTGACACGGGGACAGGTGAAAAACTTGGTCCACATCCATAGCAGGAAAAGCAGGTCAAATTGCCGTGGATTCTGTCTCCACTCTCGCGCCGAAAGGAAACACAGGGATGGGTGAACGCACGCACGTCAGCCACAACGGTGAACGTCCAATCATCCCCCGCGAGCACGGTGCTTGGATGATGATCTACATACCGGCACTGGTCGGCGTGTCGAGTCCGGGACAAATAGACCTCTTGCCGGCTCTTATCTTCTTCGTGGCCCTCACGGCAACCTTCTTCATACAGAACGTCGTTGGCGACATCATCCGCGGACACCCTGAGCACGGAGCCTATACGTGGTTGATCGTCTACGGAGCTCTTCTGGGCACGGCCGGCGTCGGCCTGATCCTGGTTGACCGTCTCTTGCTGGCCCCCTTCCTGGTTCCCGCTGCGCTCCTCTTCGGGTTCCAGATGATCTACGTCTGGCCGCGGCACAAAAGACTCTCGAGAGCTCTGAGCGTGGGTCTCGCGACGACAGCCATCTTGACATCGAGCGGCGCTGCGGCCGCCGTTGCGGCAGATCCGACAGATCTGACGACGGCACTCGCTGTCTGGGGACTCTGTGCGCTGTTCTTCTGCGGAAGCGTAGCCTTCGTGAAGGTGCGCGTTGGGTCGATGGGGAAACGACAATCCGGTTCAGGCGTGGTCTGGCCGAATGTGCTCTCTGCGGCCCTGCACGTCCTGCAATCCGCGATCTGCATCTCTGCCTGGTTGGCGGCGAGCACGGGCGCCGCGCTCTGCCTCACGGCAGCCTTCACACCCTCGATCGGACGGGCCGTCCTGAGAAGGCGTAAACCGATCGATCTCACTGTGAAGGGGCTTGGGTGGCGGGAGGCGGCACTTGCCGTTTGGTTCGCAGCCTGGGTCGTCGCCGGGATCCGCGTGGGCCTCGACCCACTCTACCCGCCATAGACACGCTGGAGCGAGAAAAGCAGCAGCTGAAGGAGTCACCGGCGCCTGCCTATCGACAGGCAGCCTGGATAGGGTCAGTCGAGAAGAACGACCCGGTGCCCGCCGGAATTCACGACCTGGTGATCACATTCACCTTCCCCGGTGTTACTTACCTGGACGAGAACGGAGAAGTCGAGCTTAACGGCGTGGGCCTGGATCTGTTCCCGAGTCGAGGCGATAGACTGGTTGGGGAGAGTGCGAGCGAAGATGGTTCGTCGGTAACGTTGAAGCTGAACCTGCCCGATGGTCAGACATACGTCCTGTTCGTGCTGCTGGAAGATGCCGAGGATGCCGTCGACTACCATTTCGGCTTCGTGTCGCTGTCTGACGCGACGGTGTCAACAAAGGACCCCGGATCCCACGCACTCACACCCGGCGGTAGGACAATGAACTTCGCAAGCATGCGATACTGAAAGACGAGTAGCATTGCCGCCAGCGCGATCAGCGCAGTGACCACGTCTCTGGAAAAGCCCTCCTCTCGATCAGCCAAGTCATTCTGCTATGGTCGCCAGCAACCGTATCTGGACCACCTTCGCCATCACACTTAGTCTATTGCAGCCTTGACAGGTTGAACGAATAGAAACCTGAGCTGATGACCGCCCTGGGATGCACGTCGTCATCCTTGTACTGCCACTTGCCTGACACGTCCGGATCCGTAGTCTTGGTAGAGGAGTCCACACTTCCGTTCTCCTGTCCTTCCGAGATCAAGCACCCGCTTTCCAACACACACACAGCTTCCCCTCCCATCTTCGGAAGATACACATCCACCACCACGCCGACAGGTACACGAACTTCTAGCGCAAAGGTCTCGCTCGTCCGCTTCCACGCCACGCTCATTCTTCCCCTCACCGTCTCCACCGACGCCTTCGCCCACCTGATCTCCCCAAAACATCTCGGGCGCAATGTGATCCGCCTGAACCCGACGGTCTCCGTCTGAATCCCGGCAATCTCCTTGTAGAAAAACTTCCCGACACTCCCGAACAGCTTCATATTCCGGCTGAGCTGCGTTTCCTCGCTCCCGTCCCACGACTCCCACAGCGTCGTCGCGCCCCGTTTGATCGCGTATCCCCAACTCGGATACGTCGTTTGCGTGGCAATCCGGTGCATCACCTCACCTGCCCCGTGTCGCGGCAGCACCTCGACCAGCGCGTTTGTCCCGAGCATTCCCGTAGTCAGATGTCCCTCGTGCGCCTCGATATCTGCGACCAGATTCTGGACCACTCCCTCGACGCATTTCTCAGGCACCAGCCCGAACATCAGCGGGATCGCGTTCGACGACTGACTCCCCGTTGCATACTTTCTGTTCGTGGCATCGAGGAATCGCGCGTTGAACGCCGCCTTGATCTCCTCCGCCAGCGACCCATACGCCCGCGCATCGTCGGCCTCGCCTAGAACCTCCGCAGCCTGAGCCAGTACCCGCACATCGTAAAAATAGTAGGCCGTCGATGTCAACGCGGACGGCGTGTTCTTCGGCCTGGATGAGGGCCTTCCATCGGGCTGGGGCTCCATGTGATCGCCAAGCCCTCTCTCGATGATATGCCCCTCCGCCTGTGACCCCAGGAAATCCACCAGCTTTCGGATCCCCTCGTAGTGCTCAGCCAGGATTCGCTCGTCGTCATAGAACCGGTAGACCGACCAGACGATGACTGCATACGTGCTCTTCCAGACCGGCATGTTCCCGTAGGTCTCGTGGGTCCTGCGCCAGTGCAGCGGGCAGATCACGGGCAGGTCTCCGTCCGTCTTCTGTGCATCCCGGATGTCCATCGCCCACTTAGACCAGAACGCTGCCGTGTCGAAGTTGAAGAAGAAATCCTCTGGAATCGGATCGCCCAGCCATCCCACCCGCTCTGACCGGTCCGCGGCATCCTGCGGGAAGCCCTGCATACTGCTCGAAAACGTCCATCGCACGTTGCTGTGAATCTGGTTCAGCAATTCGCTATCACACTCGAACATCCCGACCGACTCGACCGACGATCTTACGTGTCTCGCCTCGATATCGCCGAGCGCAAGCTCACCGGGATACCCGATCACCTCTGCATACCGGAATCCGTGCAGCGTGAACCGCGGCTCCCAAACCTCTTCACCCTCCCCCTTCAGGATATAGTGATCCGTCTGCCGGGCGATGTGCGTGCAGTGCAGGTTGTAGAGATTGCTCCGGGCGTCGAGCTCCCCGTGCTCGAACAGCTCCGCCCCGTGTCGGATCGTGACCCGGCATCCTTCCGCTCCAATGACACGCATCCGTATCCACCCACTGAAATGCTGTCCGAAGTCGACGACGCATTTCCCCGGACCCGACTTGCTTATCCTGATCGGCGCGATCGTCTCCACCACCCGAATCGGCTCGATCATCTGCGCCGTCAGAGAACCATTCGGCCCATCCACGACCGTCGCCGCTCGCCACCCCTCATCATCGAACCCCACCGCAAGCCACCCAGGCTGTTCCATCCGCGCGTCGTATGTCTCCCCATTGCTGTAATCGTTGTAGAGAATCGGCCCGCCGCTCCACTGCCAGCTCTCATCACTCGCAGTCTGCACAGCGTTCCCGCTTGCCAACTCAATATTCGCCTGCAGCATCAGCACCGGCCGATCCCCATACGGCTCCCGATGCATCGGTGACGGGGGAATATCCGCTTCTGCGCTATACCACCCGTTCCCGAGCGTCACGCCGATCACGTTCTCTCCCTCGACAAGCCGATCGGTCACATCATAGGTCACATAAAGGACCCGCGCATTCAGCGGAAACGGCTGATCGTTATGGTAGTAGGTCGTCCCTGGATCGAGAACGCTGTCACCGACCTTCTCACCGTTCACGTAGAGCTCGTAGTATCCCAGCCCACACACGTAGATCCGCGCCCGCCCGGGTTTCCCCTCAAGGTGCAGCGTCTTGCGAAGCAGCGGTGACGACACACCGGCATCCGCCGCAATCCATTCGCCCTGCCAGTCCTTCTGCTCCAGAAGACCCATCTCGAATGTGGCCGTGTAGCTGTATTCGCTCGCATCATCCCCATCCCACCACCGTACCTTCCACCAGCAAGCCTGCCCGCCAGCCAGCGTCTTGCCCTCATACGCAACATTCACGTTCCGATCCGATGCTACCTTCCCGCTGTCCCACAGGTCACCGTCATCCGCACCAAGCGCTTCGGCGCTGCTTGCAACAAGCACCTGGTAAGCGGTCTGGTATTGTCCTCTGGCGTCGGGCGTAGGCGGATCGATCCAGCTGAGACGTGGGTGTGTCTTATCGATCCCGAGCGGGTCGATGAGGTATTCGCATCTGAGGTCGGTCGGTGGAATCACGGAATGGGTCGGCATCGTTAATGGGGAGGGCTGCGCGATCGATCGATCGTCAAGAGACCTGTGTCGAATCACGGGGCAGCCCCCAGGTCCGGCACCTCCATCAGAACCCCGCCCTGCTTTGCCGACTCGTGTGCGATCAGTCCCGGAATCAGATACCTCGCCGCCTGCCAGACGTTGTTGTTCGGTATGGTGTCGTTGATGAGGGCTGACACAAACTCGTGCACGAGGAACTTGTGGCTCCCTTTGTGCCCATTATTCAGCTTCATGTACTCGCGAGGAAGCTCGTGGACAGGATGCACCTTGCTCTCCCCCCGATACGTCCAGTCCCCGCCGACCACGCTGTCAGCGTCTGCGTCCACCGGCGTCTCGTCGGTCGTGCAGTTCAGCAGATCATTCAGCTGCTCGAACTTGCCTCGCTCCCTGGTCACCCAGATCTGCGAGTCATACTGCTCTTCGTAGCAGCCTGCTGTCCCGAACATACTCAGACTGACCTCACCCGGATGCCCGATTCGTCTGAACTCGTTGATCCGGGCCGAGCTGCCGTCGCTCATCCTGCATAGCATCGTCTCGTTGCTAAAGGTGTTCTGATACGCATTCGATTCCGTGAATAGTCCGTCCTCATGATTGTCCACGAACCCCATCCCTGACACTTGCGTTGCGTATGCGCCAGTCACCGAAACCACCAAACTGGTGGAATGCGTGGGATAGAACATCGGCGGAATCCCTGCGTGCTGTTTCCAGTCCTTTCCGAACCGCCACTGCTTGACCTCGTACAGCCCGTGGTCGAAATCGTGGAAGTACTGCGCCTCCGCGAACACGACCCGCCCAAAATCTCCGCTCCGGAACCGATTACGACAGTAGATCGCATCCGGATAGTAGTAGCTCGTTTCACCGATCTGGTACGTCAGCCCGGTCTCCTCGACCTTCCTCACCAGCGCCGTGATTTCCTCGACCGTAATTGCCGAGGGTACGGCTGAGTAGACGTGCTTCCCGGCCTCCAGCGACTGAAGCGCCTGCGGTCCGTGCCGATCGTTCTGCGTAAAGATCGCAATCGCGTCGACACTGCTCTTGCACAGCGCATCAAGCGAATCACACGTCTCCCTGATTTCGTGCTGTTCCGCGGACACCTTCAGCTTCTCTTCGTCCAGGTCACACAGAACGACGCCATCCACCTCCGGATGGTGTTTGAACAGTGGGATAAAGTTCTTCGAAAACGACCCCGTCCCACATATACCTACCTTCATACCCACGTGATCCCTGCCTGATTTGACCCACTGAATCGTGTGTGCAGGGGAGGTTCGGTGACGGTCAGGAGACCCATTGCAAACTCACCCACACCCCATACCCACTGCCCCTTCCCCCATCAATCCTCGAACGTCCCATCTTTCCGCTGGTGCAATCAAACCGTATTCCCATCAGGATCCTGAACGCAGGCAAAATGGCAG
>CAYYGZ010000201.1:0-8634 GCA_964471275.1 uncultured bacterium
GATCTGATCTTCTTTGCCCGAGTGACCGGTGGGAGCCTTGCTATAAGCGAGTCGGAAGCCGATGGGTATCGATGGTGCACGTCCGCAGACCTGACGTCCGAAGATATCCACGAGGATATCCGTCAGCTGGGTCAACGTGCAATCGCAAGAGTACATGCATTCGAGAAAGAATAGCGAGTGGCCTATCTAAACGCGGTAACAGATGATGTCCTCGATCTGATCGGCAACACTCCGATCGTGCGGCTAGGGCGTATCGCAGGTTCAGCGGACGCAGACATCTATGCGAAGCTAGAGCATCTGAATCCGGCGAAGACAGTGAAAGACCGACCCGCGGCCGCGATGATCGCGCAGGCCGAACGGGAAGGGCATCTCAAGCCCGGAATGACGATCGTAGAGCCGACGAGCGGCAATACAGGCATTGGTCTCGCCATGGTCGCCGCTGCCAAGGGTTACCGTCTGATACTGACGATGCCTGATACGATGAGCCAGGAGCGTCGCGATCTGCTGAAGAGTTACGGTGCCGAACTGATTCTCACGCAGGGCTCGCTGGACATGCAAGGCGCTGTGGACCGCGCTTGTGAGATTTCGGATGCTACGCCTCACGCGGTCTTTGTGCCTCAGCAGTTCGACAACCCGGCCAACCCGAAGATTCATCGTGAGACGACGGGACCCGAGATCCTTGAGGCCTGCGAGGACCGAGTAGACGCTTTTGTCAGCGGGATCGGTACGGGCGGCACAATCACGGGAGTGGGTGAGGCAATCAGGGCTGTCTGTCCTGACGCTTTGATCGTAGCAGTCGAGCCGGCCCGGTCGAACATCCTGTCAGGGGGAAGTCAGGGAATACACGATATCCAGGGCATCGGCGCAGGCTTTGTACCGTCAGTACTGAACCGCGACATCTATGACGAAATCATTTGCGTCGAAGATGATGAGGCCATTGCCGTCGCACGCCGACTGTCCCGGGAGGAGGGCATCCTCGCGGGGATTTCCGCCGGCGCAAACGTCCACGCCGCGTTGCGGATCGCGGAGCGTTTGGGGTCAGGTAAACGGGTAGTGACCGTCGTTTGTGATTCGGGTGAGCGCTATTTCAGCGTAGCCGGTTTCATAGACGGGGAGTAGGGCTAGAGACTGACGCTCTCACGTACGGGGGCCCGCGGAGAGCCGCGACGTCTGCTTCGTACAAACTCGCGACGATGAGAAGGCAACTGCTTCCCCTCCTCGGGCTGCACGGTGAACAGGTTCAGTATCTGCATTCCTTTTTCCACCCCGAACATTTCGATCAAGCTTTGGATGGCTTCGGGAGACATGTTTTCCTCCTGAGTCGGTCGAAATTTCTGTTCAACGACATCCAACTGGCAGCAAGACGTGCTTCCAGACTGGTTTTCTGCCGTATCTGCATTATGAACCGACCAGGGGTTGCAAGCACCGAGCCACGAGGAGAATGATGTCTGACATACCCAGCTATCTGACCGGATATGATGATCTTTATGCCAAGAACCCGAGACAGGCCGCGCTGAAATGGTTCAGCGATGCGCGGTATGGGTTGTTTCTTCACTACGGTTTATACTCGCTGCTCGGTCGGCACGAATGGGTGCAACTCAGGGAGCGTATCCCGGTGGCCGAGTATGCGAAGCTGGCTGATTCGTTCACGGCTGAAGGCTTCGATGCGGATGTGATCGCCAGGACTGCGAAGGCCTGTGAATTCCGGTATGTCAACTTGACAACCCGTCATCACGACTCGTTTTGCCTGTTCGAAACCGGTGAGACAGACTTTACCAGCACGAACGCCCCTTGCGGCCGTGACCTGGTTAGAGAACTGGTGGAGGCGTGTGGCCGTCACGGTGTGGGCGTGTGTCTTTACTACTCTCACGGACGCGATTGGCGACACCCGCACGCTCCGAACAACGATCAGTGGGGAGGGAGCGCGAGGCCCGCTTACGATCCAGATGATCCCAGCTACGCAACGGGAGACGCGCACGATCTCCAGGTCTATCTGGATTTCATGACCACGCAGATCACCGAGTTGCTCGAGAATTACGGTCCCGTGGCCGCGATCTGGCTTGACGGGATCGCCACACCCGCGAGTGGTGAGAAAGGACTGTTTCGGTGCCAGGAGCTGTATGACACCATCCACAGTAAGCAGCCCCAGGTGCTCGTATCATACAAGCAGGGGTTGCTTGGTACGGAGGATTTCCAGGCGCCCGAACACAGAGCGATCGAAGATGCCGGAAAGCCGATGGAGATCTGTACGGCGATGTGCCCGGGCCCTGAGGGTAAGTCTGTATCCTGGGGATATCTCGAGGCCGGAAAAGGTTATCATCTTGGCGTTGACGATGTGTGGGATCGGCTTCAGGAAGCTGGTTCGAGAGGATGTAATCTGCTGTTGAACTCGGGGCCCCTGCCGGATGGGTCGCTCGATCCGGAGGACATCCCCGTGCTCGAGGAAATCGGCGAGCGCATTCGCAGTGCAGGTTTTCCATCGTGAATCTGGTGCATCGTGTCTAGCGAACCCGCCCAAGCCGGTCCGCAGGTCGACACACCCTTCGTGTGACTCCCGGAGACCGATTGCGATTGCCTCGATCCTGACGGTCGCGATCAACGCGATCATTCCGTACACCCATCACTACATGCATACCATCTCGTTAGTCGAGGGGATGATGCCGATGGGTGTCCTGATGCCGTTTCTCCTCCTGATTTTCGTCGTCAATCCTCTTCTGAAGCTTGTCGGTAAAGGCATCCAGCTCGAACCGTGGGAACTGATCATCGTCTTCTCGGTGTCCTACGTCAGTGTTCACATCAATGAACTCCTTGGCCGTGTCCTCGCGACCTACGCTGTGATGCATTATATGGCGGCCCCGAGAACCTGTGGGCCGAGTATGCCTACGGACTGGTTCAGCCTTGGATGGTCGTGGAGAATGCAGGGGATCGCCTAGCCTGGTTCTATGAAGGGCTCCCCAAGACCGAGACTGTCCCGTGGGATATCTGGATTCGTCCCTCATTCTGGTGGCTCAGCTTTCTGGGCGCGATAGGCGTCGGTTGTGTCTCTTTCGGATCGATTATACGACGACAGTGGGTCGAGCAGGAACGGCTGACGTTTCCGTTTGCGACTGTTGCGGAGGAACTGGCCCAACGATTCCGATTGGGATCGAGAACAGGACGATCAGGCTGGGACGCTATGTTCCGTTCCTCCACGGGCGAATCAACTTTCTGATCATTGCGTTCGCGTATTTCACGGATCTGCAGGTTCTCCTGTCGATCTGGGTTTTCTGGGTGCTGGCGTGGATACAGATCGGGGTGACAAACCGGATTGATGTCGTGGAAGGTGTCGGTGATTTCGGGGGGGGGCGATGCAGCAGGTGCTCGGTGGGTTCATCGTCTTCTGTGTTTGGGGGCTGTGGAGCGCGCGTGACCACCTGAGAGATGTCTTCAGGCAATTGGTTACCGGCGATCAGAGGCTTGACAATAGCAACGACCTGATGTCCTATTGGACCGCAGTCATCGCCTTTATCTGTGCCGTCTTGTATATGCTGCTATGGATGACCAAAGCCGGGATGAATCAGGCTCTGGCCCTTGTGATCATGACTTTTTGGTTTGTCTTCTACGTCGGGTTCGCGAAGGTGATCGCGATGATCGGTCTGGTTTTCGCCGAATCTCCGGGCCTTGGAGTCAAGATCCTCGGATTGGCCCCCCGGATTCGCTGGGTTCCGGCTCGATCGTCGTGCAACAAGTGCTCGGTAGCTGTTACCAGAACGGAAAATGCTTCGCAATGCCGAGTGCGACCCACGCTGCCCGTTTGGGTCAATCTCTTGGCGGAAGGGCAATTACGCTCGGGTGGACCGTTGTGGCTACGATTTTGCTCTCATTGGTTGCCGCAGCGATTTCTAAGATCTGGCTCGGCTATCAGGACGGTGCGTTCAACTTCGGCTCCTACATGTTCCGTGCAACCGCACCACGTTACTACGATGGCATCGTCAGCTCGATCAAGGATATCGGCAAAGAAACGCACTACGGTAGCCGGATGGCGAAGGTGATCATACTCCGGATAGGCGGGATCAGGCTGTACCGACGCGGTATTCCTATGATGATCGGGTGCGTGGTCGGATATACTTTCGCTCTTTTCATCAGCATGCTGGTGGATCTGATCTGGTTTCCCGGTCAGGGACACAATCTGTTCTGGGGAGACTGAGAGCGGGTTCGAAACGCAAAATGAGGAGCATCAAGCAGCAAGATCTGGCCGTTGACTGCGCTACGCCACGCGTTCCCTGCGTCCATTCTCTTTACGGCTCTCCACAATCCACAAGAAAGCGATCGATTCTCTGATGACCTTGAAAGTCTACCATTTCTTCGTCGGCCGTCTCAGGTTGGGTGAGGTCCGCGATCGAGTTTACAGGATCCTGACGATTGCGAGTTTGTTGATTGCAATAGGCGGATCGGTGGTGCTTGTCGTGGCTTTCATGATGCGGATGCAGGTGCTGGTCGTTGCGCTCTCGGGAATCCTGTCCATGGCGCTGGCGTTCCATCTGTTTATCAAGCTGTGGCCCCACGAGGACAAGGACGAGGTTGTCGATCGACGTGTCGAGCGGGTGCAAAAGGCTGTCCAGGCTAAGAAAGCGTCGCCACAACTCTCGCCGGAGGAGTACCGAAGACAGAAGATGAAAGCACAGCAGATGATTGCGAAGAAGGCGGCACCGGCTCTCGCAAAAGCGATCCAGAGTATTCTGCACCGGGAGCGCGAGAAGGAGGCGGGGCGATAGGGGACAGAACTACGGTCTCTGCTTGATGCGGAGACGAAAATCGGCAAATAAGAGGGAAGTACCGCGAGGCGGCGATGCTCAGAGAGCATCGCCCTTTTCTATGGGAAGCGGTAGAGGTAGATCGAACCGCCTGCACGATAGAACGGTTTGTATCGGGAGAGCCAGTCGATGTCCGGACGCTTCGTCTGCTGCGAGATCTTGCGGAAGTGCACCAGATTATGCGCGCTGATTGCGTAGACACCGGGCTTCGGCCGCATCGCCTCGATGTCTGGCATTCGCCTGGCATGCACACCATAGAGCACCGGGTCCGCGGTGCCGAAGTATCTGATCGTGAGCGGCGTGTCCGGATGCTGAGATTGCCAGGCTGCGAGTGCGGGCAAGTCCTGACCCCAGTCTAGATTGGAATCATCCATGAGATACGGACCGTTGGAGATCCCGCCCGACAGCACGTTGAAGTACGAGAGGTAGTGCGGAAAAGCAAGTGCACCGATCAGGGCCGCCCACACGATCAGGCCGATGTAAACTCGCTGGCACATTCGGCACGGCTTGTCTGATGCGGCGATCGCGATGAAGGCAAACAGGAATGGGTAGGCGGGCAGGATTCGACGCAGCCCGATGTTCGCACGATCGAAGATGGAGGCGACAACGACGAGGAGAACAGGGACGAGCAGGTAGAGGGCCGGGCGCCGCAGCCTTGGTGAGCGGATCACGGCCCACGCAGCGATCCCGGTCAGAAGGATGGTGGGCTCCGGTGTCTTCAGCAGGAAGGCCACGGGATGGTAATACCAGATCGATTCACTGGCGATGGATCCGAGCAGGTAGAACTGGTAGCCCTGAGTGAATCGGGAGTAGATCGCATCCAATCCCTGCAGGTAGAGCGCTGGCCCGTTCGCGAAGTCGTATCCAATGAACAGCAAGAGGATGATGCAACCGGCGGCAATTGCCCCGCCCTTGGTCAAATCCGCTATCGCGACTGCTTTCCGTTTCAGCTCGTAGAGCGACAGGACCACGAAGGCCGGGCAGAGAAGGAGCGCGGTGAATTTGGCCAGAAGCGCGAGACCAGTGACAACACCCAGCATGATCCAGTCAGCCGGGCGGTTGGACTCGACTGATCGCCATAGACACCAGACTGCGCCGAACATCAGAGCGGCACATCCCAAGTCTGTGGTTGCGAGCCGACCGTGTGCGAGCAGGTTTGGCGAGAGCGCCACTAGGATCGCGCCCGTTACTGATGCGGCAGGTCCCGCCAGCTGAAAGCAGAACGCTCCGACCGTGAGCACCAGGCAGCCTCCCATGATCCAGACCGGGAATCTCGCCCAGAATGCGAAGTCCGAGATCCGCTCACGGTTGCGGATGATGTAATCCCGGGCAAATGCCACTTGGGCCCTCTTTTCCCATCCGGGATGAGCGTAATTCGGGGGGGTGAAATCACCGAGTCGGATCGGTAGCGCAACCAGTTCCTGCATCAGCGGGGGGGCCTCGGGGTTTAGCCGGAAATCGCCCTTATCTAGGTAGGTGTATCCCGAGGTGATGAATGTCGGTTCGTCCCAGGTCAGCGATTTTCGGCTTGCGGAGCTGGCAGCTAGGGCAATAAACAGGAGCGCCAGCAGGGGGACGATGATCTGTAGTCGGGTGTTGGGCATAGGAGTCTGGCGTGCATTAGGGAGGCTATCTTGACACGTCTATGGGGCCTCGGTATATTCGCCAACAGATCTAAGGGTCGTGCCATGATCCGAAAGACAATACCAACAGACAAGGAGGCAACGTATGGCACGGAGAGGCGTCAACAAAGTGATCCTGATCGGCAATGTCGGGTCAGATCCGGAATTGAAGTATACGACGAATGGGGCCGGTGTCTCGAACTTCAGCGTCGCTACGAACGAGACGTGGATGGACAAGAACACGAACGAACGCCAGGAGCGCACCGAGTGGCATCGGATTGTCGCCTGGGGTCGTCTCGCTGAGATCTGCAATCAGTATCTGAAGAAGGGGAGCAAGGTCTATATCGAGGGCCGTCTGCAGACACGTTCGTGGGAAGGTCAGGACGGACAGAAGAGATATACGACCGAAATCGTTGCCGGGGAAATGCAGATGCTCGACTCACGCGAGGACACGGGCGGCTACCAGCAGCAACAGCCGGCGGCAGCGTCTTCCGGGCAACCGCAGGGAGGGGCACCATCGGGTGGTCCCCAGCAAGGCCAGCAGGGCGCGGCGCCTGAACCACCACCGTTTAACGATCCGGACGATGATCTCCCATTCTAGTGAGCCACAGGAAGCAATCAAGCAGCGTTGACAGGAGCAATCGGGCGCCTCGATTGCGATCACCAAGATCGCATGATCGAGGCGCTATTCTTTTTCCTCGTAGACTGTTCCGTTGATGATGTGGCGACAGATCTGCTCCAGGTTGTCGGCACAGGCCCCGAAGAAACGCTCCCTCTTTTCTGCCGATCCCGATCGCGAATCTCCGATTGCGCTCCGCACCGTGCGCCGATCAATACGCTGATAGGTTCTGATGCTCGTTACCGCGGGCGACGCTGTCTGGCCGTCGATGTGGAACCGTTCAGGTTTAACAGTTCCCGGATGCATCGACAAGATCATCGATGTCTCTGTCTCCCCCGCGTGACCGGATCACTTTGAACCCGCCTCCTGAATCTGATCGAGATCCGTCATTACTCGCTGCAGCAGAACGCCGATGTTGGCTTCGTTGCCGCCGTGCGTGTTGATTAGCATGAATCGGGTGAATCCCTGTGAGGCCATCGATGCCAGAACATCGAACATCATGGCGAGATGTGTTTCCGAAGAGGCGGATATTGTGCCGGCCTATTTTATGTGGTGTTGGGAGTAGCCGAGCCAGAGAACGGGCAGCACCAGGATCTGATCCTCAAGCCGTGTGTTGAGGTGGTCGACACATTCCTGCGCGATCATCGAGTCAGTGAATACGGGTAAGTGATCGTTGTGCTGTTCCAGAGAGGCGACAGAGAAGACGACTACCGTGTCGCGTGAGAGTGCGTCAACGTTGGGAGACGTCACGTAAGCGAGTTTTACGGGTTACTCCTCTGACGGGTGGGTTGCTTCCCACGCAAAAAGTACAGATTCCTTCGAGGGTGGCGCCAATGCACCTCACCTGACGGGGTCCGGAGGGCGTTGTCATAGGACGTCGGAGCCCGCAGGAACACGCCGATGCGAACCCCAGCGGCCTGCGACGAACCGAGAAAAGAGGGGCAGAGCGTGCAGGGGGGGCGTGAAGTTTGAGCGTGCCTGGCCAGAGAGGGGGTATCACGCGAGGCGGGAGGTGCGCATCAGCGAGAGTCTACCCGGCGAGATACCTGATCAATTCTATCGCTACGGTGAGATATGCCAGGGTTGTGAGGATTTGTGCCGTCCGTTTGAACCACTATCCATATGTAAACTATAGGGATAAGCTGTCGTGTGTTGCACATTTTGATGTTCAGGCGCAGCCGAACCTGCCGATAGCCGTACAGAGCGGCACAGGATGTGCCCTTCCTTTTTGAAGCGTCCCGAAGCGAGTGAACTCCGCTGGTCTCCGGGACGCTTTCTCTTGTACTGGGGTGGCCCGATTCTGGGGGTAGACGGTTGAATGATGTGGACTTCAGATCAGCGCAGACGCCTGGGCGGAACACTGGATTGGTGAGACACGGCGTGGAGATACTCTCTCGTGCTCGGAAGGAGTAGGGCCCAGATCCACCTGAACTTGTGCACGACTCTACTCCGTAGTAATCTACAGGGAAGAGCACGTCGTTTCCGGTAGGCACGTATGGATCGCCTTGTCTATGCACGGATGTCAGCAGGAAATGGTTCCAGAAATCGATGGTATACCCGCGGAGCAGGCAGTGATCACTTTGTTCAAAAGGATGATGGT
>CAYYGZ010000202.1:0-8627 GCA_964471275.1 uncultured bacterium
ATGATCTACCCGGCAACGGCCTGTCTCGTCCAGAACGACATCGGCGCCGACAATGCCTGGGGTTTCGACCTCTCGGCCGCCTGCGCGGGCTTTGTCTACGCGATGATGGTCGGCGCGCAGTTCATACAGGCCGGAACACATAAAAAGGTGCTGGTGATCGGTGGCGACAAGATGACCTCCACCATCGACTACACAGACCGGAATACCTGTATCCTCTTTGGTGATGGCGCAGGGGCTGTCCTCCTTGAACCTACGGATGACGACCACTGTATACAGGATTTTATCTTCCACGTAGACGGTTCGGGTGGCGAGCATCTCTGCCAGCCAGGTGGAGGGAGTCTGCATCCCGCCACTCACGAGACCGTGGACAAGAGGATGCATTACATCAAACAGAATGGCCGTGCGGTCATGAAGTTTGCCAGCACCAACATGGCCGATGTATCTGCCCGGATCCTCGAGCGGAATAATCTGACCGCCGATGATATTAAGCTGCTGGTTCCCCACCAGGCGAACAAGCGTATCATCTCGGCAGCCGCACGACGAATGAAACTCTCCGAAGACAAGATCCTCATCAACATCGATCGGTACGGAAACACAACGGACGCTACGGTGCCCATCGCCCTCTGGGAGGCTGTGGACACAGGTCGTATCGAGCGCGGAGACTATATCGTCATGGCGACTGCAGGGGGCGGCTACGCGTGGGGAAGTGCCCTCATCAAATGGGCTTATTGAGAGTGTAGCTGTATGGCGACCGCATTCCTCTTTCCCGGCCAGGCATCACAATTTGTGGGTATGGGGAAGGATCTATACGACGCGTCACCGGTGGCCGTCCGGGTCTTTGACCTCGCCGACTCCGTTCTCGACATACGCATCAAATCATTCTGTTTCTGCGGTCCGGAGGAGTCGCTCCGCCAGACGGCAGTCACGCAGCCGGCCGTATTCACACACAGCGTCGCCGCGCTCGAAATGATGCGGGAAGCTGGTCTGCAGCCCGACATCGTGGCCGGTCACAGCGTCGGCGAGCTGGCGGCTCTGGTGGCAGCGGGTGTCATCAGCATCGAGGACGGTCTTCGCCTCGTCAGCGTGCGCGCTCAAGCCATGTCAGCAGCAGCGAAACAGCGGCAGGGCAGCATGGTCGCCATCATCGGTCTTGGCGATGATGATGTACAGCTGCTTTGCGATGAAGCATCCGAATCAGGCGTTGTTCGGCCGGCGAACTTCAATTGCCCGGGTCAGACGGTCATCTCGGGAGACGAGCGAGGGATCAAACGAGCCCTCGAGCTTGCGAGAGAGAAGGGCGCAAAAAGGGCGTTGGAACTTCCGGTCTCCGGAGCCTTTCACTCCGATTTGATGAAGCCCGCTGTGGAACCACTTTCCGCGGCACTCGAGGATATCACGTTCTCTCCTCCCAGGGTCCCCGTTGTCACAAACGTGACAGCGGAGCCAACGACGGATCCGGACGAGCTAAAGCGACTTCTGATTGAGCAGGTTATCTCCCCTGTTCGTTGGACGGAGTCGATCCTCCGCATCGCATCTCGGGGGGCCGACAGGGCCTATGAAGTCGGTCCGGGTAGCACGCTCAAAGGGCTGGTGCGTAGGATAGACAGAAGTATCGCGATGGAAACAGCGGGCACGATCGAGGATATTGAGAGGGTGATCGGCTGATGCGTCTCGAAGACAAACACGCCATCGTAACCGGAGGTAGCCGCGGGATCGGTCGGGCAATCGCACTGAGGCTTGCGGACGAAGGTGCAAACGTAGCCGTCTGTGCGAGCCAAAATCTTGACTCAGCCGAAACTGTTGCGGAAGAAATTCGGGCAAAGGGCCGCAAAGCCGTCGCCGCCAAAGGTGATGTGTCGGTTGCCGCAGAAGTCGATTCATTGATGACGGACGTGCTGGATGATTTTCCCGGCGTCGACATTCTGGTCAACAACGCCGGTATCAACCGGGACGGGCTGTTGATGCGGATGAAGGAGGAGGATTGGGACGCTGTCCTTGACGTGAATCTCAAGGGTGCCTTCCTCTGTACAAAGGCGATATCCCGCACGATGATGAAGGCGAGATCAGGCAGAATCATCAACCTCTCCTCCGTCGTCGGCATCACGGGGAACGCCGGACAGGGCAATTATTCAGCCTCGAAGGCCGGTTTGCTCGGATTCACGAAATCGACTGCCAAGGAACTCGCCGGAAGGGGAATCACGGTAAATGCCGTATGTCCGGGATTCATACCGACCGATATGACAGAATCTATGCCTGATCAGGCGAAGGAAGCGCTTCTGGACCTGATCCCAATGGGACGACTCGGAACGACTGAGGACATCGCAGCCGCGGTGGCCTTTCTTGCCTCCGATGATGCTGCCTACATCACGGGTCAAGCGATCGTGGTAGACGGTGGCATGGTGATGTAACGACAGGATCCACTTAACCCCGGGCACAGACCCGATAGCAGGAGGTAACGATGGCCGACGACAGCCAGCAGAAAGTGATCGACCTCATTGTCGACCAGCTTGGTGTCGACGCTGACAACGTGACACCAGAGGCCCACTTTATCGATGATCTGGGAGCGGACTCGCTCGACACGGTCGAATTGGTGATGGCGTTTGAGGAAGAGTTTGACATCGAAATCCCGGACGAAGACGCTGAAAAACTCGAATCGGTTGGAAACGCAATCGAGTATCTGAACAAGCGTCTGAGCGAATAACCAGGCAGGTGGCTGTGAAAAGAGATCGCCGCGTAGTCATAACGGGGCTCGGAACGCTCGCGCCCAACGGTTCGACCACGGAATCGTACTGGAATGCGTTGTTGAGCGGTCAGACAGGGATTGGTCGAATAGAAAGGTTCGACACGACGGATTTCCGTGTCCAGATCGGAGCAGAAGTCAAAGACTTCACGCCAGAGGACTACGGAATGGACAGGAAGTTTGTCCGTCGGGCCGATCTCTTTACCCAGTATACGATCGCTGCTTCCTACATGGCCGTCGCCGACGCCGGGTTGGACAAGGAGGGCGCAGTCGTTCCCGAGCGACTGGGTGTCGTCTACGGATCCGGCATCGGAGGTATCCAGACCTTCGAAACACAGCACACTGCCCTGATGAAAGGCGGCCCTCGCAAAGTCAGCCCTTTCTTCATCCCGATGATGATCGCCGACATGACATCGGGTCAGGCATCCATTCGGTTTGGTGCAAAAGGACCGAACTACACGACGGTAACGGCCTGCGCATCAGGAACACACGCCATCGGCAACGCGGCTCGCGAGATCCGGGATGACGAGGCAGACGTGATGATCACGGGGGGCGCGGAAGCCGCCATCACACCGATGTCGTTGGGCGGGTTCGCGGCGCTGCACGCGCTCTCCACCCGGAATGACGATCCGGACCGGGCAAGCCGCCCCTTCGACGCGGAGCGAGACGGTTTTGTGCTCGGCGAAGGCGCGGGGACGGTGATCCTGGAAGAACTCCAGCACGCGAGGGATCGTGGCGCTACGATATACGGTGAAATCACAGGGATGGGCTACACCGGAGACGCGCACCACATCACCGACATGGCACCCGACGGTGAGGGCGGGGCACGGGCACTTCGCCGGGCCTTGCGGCGGGCAGAACTGGATCCCTCCGACATCGACTACGTCAATGCACACGGCACCTCGACGCCTGTTGGTGACAAGAATGAATCTGCTGCGATCCGGAGTGTGTTGGGCAGCCACGCTGATTCGGTGTGCGTCAGTTCGACAAAATCGATGACCGGGCACCTGCTCGGGGCATCTGGCGCGATCGAATCGATTGCTTGCGTACTCGCCGCTCAGAACAACACCGTCCCACCGACCGTCAACTACGAAAACCCGGATCCAGAGTGCGACCTGGACTATGTCCCGAACGAGGCGCGTGACACGACCGTTGACGTTGCGGTCAACAATTCGTTCGGGTTCGGCGGCCACAATGCTGTCTTGATCATAGAGAAGTATCGGGAGAGCCACTAAGGAGAGCATTATCGGAATCCTGGGACGCATCTCTCGCCTCTTCGGGAGTGAACAGCAGCATCGATTGGCTGGTCTTCAGGACCGGTTGCACTATCGCTTCAAAGACACAGATTTACTGGATCTTGCCCTGCGCCACCGTTCATTCGTCTATTCGAACGAGGAGGAGGGCATCACTTCGAACGAGCGTCTCGAATTCCTCGGTGACGCCGTGCTCGACCTCATCGTCACCGAAGACCTCTTCAGGCGCCACCCGAGCAAACGAGAGGGAGAGCTTACCCAGATCAAATCGCTGCTGGTCAGCAAGGCCGTACTCGCACAGAAAGCTCGTGAGATCGGTATCGGGGACTTCCTCTACCTCAGCCGGGAAGAGGATCTGGCCGGTGGCAGAGGACGAACATCGATTCTGGGCGATGGGTTTGAGGCCGTTCTTGGTGCGATCTACCTGGACGGGGGTCTGGAACCCGCGCAAGGATTCGTCACGGCCCATCTCCTGCGCAACCAGGAAGAGATCACATCTGACGGAACCTACCTGAACTTCAAGAGCGCCCTCCTGGAGCACGCACAGAGTGAGGGACAGGGGCACCCCCGCTACCTCGTCCACGCCGAGGAGGGTCCGGATCATCGCAAAACATTCACGGTGGAAGTGCTCGTAGCCGGGGACCGAGTCGGACTGGGACAGGGGCGCTCGAAGAAAGAGGCGCAACAGATGGCCGCCAGAGAGGCACTGGAGCACCTCGGTGTCGAATGACGGGGCCAAGCAGGATACACAGTCCTGGCGTTTCCTGAACACGGCGTTCGGAAACGCTTTTTTCAATATGGCTGTGGATGAGCAGTTGGTCCGATCCGTTTCGACGGGAGATTCCCGCCCTGCGGTCCGTGTTTTCGGATGGTCGCCACCGGCTGTGTCATTCGGGTATGCCCAGGCGATCGGCAATGAAGTAGATCTGGCGGAAGCCGACCGACGGGGTATCGAGATCGTTCGACGGCCTACCGGTGGACGCGCAGTTCTTCACTGGAATGAATTGACGTACAGCGTGGTCTGCCCGAGCGCTCATCTCCTCCTGGGCGGCAGTATCGCAGAGGTCTATCGCGCGATCAGCGGGTGCCTGGTGGCCGGGCTAACGGATCTGGGCATCGAGGTTCGGCTGGAGCCCGGTCACTCACCTGTTCCATCGCCACGCGGTAACGGCTTGACCTCGCCGTGTTTCTCGAGCACATCCCAGTATGAGATCACGTTAGGTGGAAGAAAACTCATCGGTAGCGCTCAGCGGCGTATCGGCGAAACCGTCCTGCAGCACGGATCCCTGCTAATTGGCCCGGAACATAAACAGGTCGTGGATCTGATGCCGGGGGGCCACGAACGGGCGAAGAGTGCCTACAGGAAGCAGCTCGAGCTTCAGACCATATCCCTGCAAGAGGCCGGATACGCCGAACTCGGGTTCGAAGATCTGGCAGACGGGATCCGGTCAGGATTCGAGAAGACGCTGTCCTGTGAATTGCTGGACCTACCGTTGTCGGCAGACGAGAAATCGGGTGTTCAGGATCTCATATCCGTGAAATACGGCACACCGGACTGGAATCACCGAGATCGCTCCGCCGAGGTGACCAGACGACTAAGCGTCTGAGCGTGCAAAATCTCGTTCTCGGGACAGCGCACCTCCTTACACCCCCTTAGGAGTGAGCCTCGACGAAAATCGTTGCTCCTTGTGGCAATCATCGTCGGAGTCTCCGTGTCCTTCGCCTATGGGTTGGACTCTCTTCCCACAGGGCAGTTGACAGGGGGACTGTTGATCGGTGCCGTAACCGATTATTTGCTCCCCACACGGTATGAGCTCGGTCTCGAGGGTATCCGGATCTCACGGATCGGGACCTCACGGTTTCTACAGTGGGAGACGATCAAACCAGCAGATCGGCAGCCGGATGGGGTGTTCTTGAGCCCACATTCGGAGCCACATAGATTGGATACCTTCCGAGGCTGCTTTGTACGATATCCCGATGCCGAGGCATCGCACGCGATACGTCAGACCATACAGAACTATCTTGATGATAACGCGTTTTAAAATCAGGACGTCCTGACTATCTTGACGACCGATTCCGAACATAACTGGCGCGAGCGTATCAGACACGCCTTCTCGGTAGATGACGTTGCGGCCGCGCTCACCGATGCAGATCGCGATCTCATCGAGCGTCTGTCTCAATTCATCGTGGATCGCGGACTCCGTGCGCCGGCAACGGCAGCACTGGAGGCCAGTCGGCCTTACACTTTCTTGGGAAGCCAATTCCTCCTATTCATGAAACCGTTTGCGCACATCGCCCTTCCCGGTCCAGACTACGACCGCTTCACCCGGCTGATCGAGAACCGCACGAGCATCGACGTGATCCTCGACGAAATCGAAAAGGCAGACAGTGGCGTCTGAGTTGAGCGTCGTCATCGCAACAGATTGCGGAAGCACCACCACCAAGGCGATCTTGATCGAGAAAGTGGATGGTGTATACCGGCAGACCTTTCGGGGAGAGGCACCCACGACGGTCGAAGCCCCGATTGAGGACGTCACCCGCGGCGTCATCAACGCAATCGAAGAAGTCGAAGAGCTTTCCGGAAGATCGATCCTCTCGAACGGCGGCTTGATCACGCCTTCTGCTGATGCTCGTGGCGTAGACGCTTTCATCTCCACGAGCAGCGCCGGCGGCGGACTCCAGATGATGGTCGGCGGGGTGGTGTCCGCCATGACCGGCGAGAGTGCCCAGCGCGCTGCGCTCGGTGCAGGTGCGATCGTTACCGACATCCTAGCCTCGAACGACGGACGTCTCCCGCACCAGAAGATCGAACGTATTCGAAATCTCCGACCCGACATGGTTCTTCTGTCAGGGGGCACGGATGGGGGGACAATCAGCCACGTTGTCGAACTGGCGGAATTCATCGCCGCGGCCGATCCGAAGCCCCGCTTTGGGTCAGGCTACAGCCTTCCCGTCGTCTACGCCGGCAACCGGGATGCGACCGAGGACGTATCCCGGGCCCTTGGCGACAAGATGGCACTGACCGTCACAGACAACCTGCGACCGACCCTCGAACAGGAAAACCTCGGTCCCGCACGTGACGCGATTCACGACCTCTTTCTCGAACACGTCATGGCACAGGCCCCCGGCTATCCGGCCCTGATTGAGATGGCGAACGCACCGATCGTGCCAACACCTGGCGCGGTCGGCCGGATGATGCAGAGCGTTGCCCGCAGCAGAAACATCAATGTGCTCGGCGTTGACATCGGCGGCGCGACGACCGATGTCTTCAGCGTCTTCAACACCGTGTTCAACCGGAGCGTGAGCGCAAACCTCGGCATGTCCTACAGCGTCTCGAATGTCCTCGCCGAAGCAGGGCTGGACGATATCTTGCGCTGGGTGCCCTTCGAAGTCGACGAAGCTGACCTGAGAGATCGGATCAAGAACAAGATGATCCGTCCGACGACGATACCGCAGACACTCGAAGAGCTCCAGATCGAACAGGCCATTGCTCGGGAGGCGCTCCGTCTTGCCTTCGAGCAGCATCGACAACTGGCCGTCGGTCTCAAAGGTGTGCAGTCGGAGCGAGACCTGTCGGATGTGTTCGAGCAGTCGTCAACTGGGGAGAGTCTCGTCTCCCTGATGTCACTCGACATGATCATTGCGAGCGGCGGTGTCCTCTCACACGCTCCTCGGAGATCGCAGACAGCGGCGATGCTGATCGACGCCTTCCTGCCGGAGGGCATCACCCGGCTCGCCGTGGACAGCATCTTTATGATGCCTCACCTCGGTGTGCTGTCGACGATCCACGAGCAGGCGGCAAACGAAGTCTTCGATCACGACTGCCTGATCGACCTGGGCACCTGCATCGCACCGGTCGGATCTGGGAGCGTGGACCAGCCGTGTCTCGAGTACGAGATTCAATCAGCGGAGGGCCAAACGTCAGGCGCCCTTAGGCCGGGCGAAATTCTGCAGATCCCGCTGGCAGGTAATGCGGAAGTGACACTCTCGCCCGGTCGAGGTTTCGACGTGGGAGCCGGTAAGGGTCAACCCACAAACGCCAGAGTCGTGGGGGGTGAAGTGGGCCTCGTGCTTGATGGCCGTGGACGTCCCCTCACGTTTTTCGATGATCCACAGCAGCGCTCGACATTGCCGGAAAGATGGGCAAACTCGCTCGATCTGTATACGTGAGCGAGTAAGAAGAACACACTCGAATCGATCAACGTTCATCCGCGACCCGTGATGTCCGGTCGCGTCGTACACTTCTCAGGAGGCGCGCATGCCCCGTATCCTCACGCATTTTATGTTCGCCGGTGCCCTACTTGTCGGGTCAGCCGTCGCCCAGGGTGACTGGAAGAAGGTCGAAGATATCTTGATCACAACGCAGGACGTGGTCGTGCTCGATGGCACCGACATAGCCCCGAGGAGGACCCCCAATCCAGACGTCACGTATGGCGACTGGCTCGTCCGCCACCAGCTTTCAGACCCTCAGAATCTGAATCCCTACACGTCTTCCGACGCGGGGGCATCGACAGTCACGGGGCACATCTTTGAAACGATGCTCGCACCTGACCAGGAACCCCCATTCGAACTGAAGGGCTACCTGGCAGTCGGCTATCCGGAGATGTCCGAAGACAAACTGACGTATACCTTCA
>CAYYGZ010000203.1:0-8620 GCA_964471275.1 uncultured bacterium
TTCGAGGCCTTCGTGAAGGGCGCACGCTGTTTTCTTGCGCTGGAAAAGGGGGGGCGGCTGTGTGGATTCGCCGTGATCGACCGCTACAATGATCGGACCGCCACGCTCAAATGGATCTTTGTGAGCAGGGATCATCGGGATAAGGGCATCAGGTCCTGGCTGCTTGACGAAGCTCTGGCCTACGCACGGTCGGCCAGCTACGAGAAGGCCATGCTCTGCACGGCCACGAAGATGGAAACCGCGCACCAGCTCTATCGATCCAGAGGATTTGTGTTCAAGCAGTGGGTGACCTTCTGGCGGCAGCGCGTGCAGGTCTATGAGAACATCCTCGAAGAGTCGATTCCCGAGCTGGCGGAATAGAACCGGCCGATCCTCACACGAGGGTCGGCCGTTTTCCATTAGGGTCGGGAATCCCTACGTCGTCACGTCGATCAGCCCACCCGGTGGTGCCGGCTCAGCGCCATACGTCAAGGATACGATCTGGGAAGTTGTGGGGCCGCTGCTGCTCGATTCACTACGCTCTTCGATGCCTGCGATGAGATTGCTAAGCCCCGGAAGCTCTGGGGACGACGATTGGATCTCTGGCAGGTTGGACAATATCGCAGGTGATTGAGTCGTCGGGGACCCACCTGTGCGACGGCCGTTGGAACGAGCGGGTTCTCATCGGACGACAGGCTCACGTGCGATGTGCCGGCTCCATCTGGTGCCAGGGATCCGGAAATCACCTCGTCAGATCCGCCATTCTCCTTAACGGCTTCCACGTCCACTGTAGAGTCGGTGGCATTCCCTGCGATTGTCTCTTCATCCGGGTCCAGCTCATCTGGGTTGTCACGCTCCTCGATCATCTCTTGCCTGGCTTCGGCTTCCATTCGCGAGGCGGAAGCTGCGGCTGATCAGCCCGCTCCTGATGGATCTACTAGCGCTAAAGCCGCCCGGCATATCTGTTGGGCCTTCTGGATTGTCTTCTGAGAGTTATCTAAAACAGGTGAGACGTCGATCGAAACCTCACCACCGACCATATGCATACCGCCTGCCGTCCGGACCAGTCTCATACTGGATCCCGCCCCGGACGTGGGATCCTCCGGCGGAAACGTGCGCCTGCTCGTGTGTGCGGACCTCCTAGTCTCGCTCGCGAAGTCGTTCGACCTCCTGCTGATCCTCGTCCGAGAGCGTCTCACCCGTTGTGGTCTTCTCCGACGGATTCGCTAGAATCGTGTCCTCCTCTTCCTCTGACACGTCGCCAGAAGCAACCCCATCCGCTGGAATGTCCTCACGACCCAGAGAGGACCCCTATTCCACCTACACTCCGAGCTCGTCGATTGGCGAAGCTCCCCCCGGCTCGGATGTGCCGATCTCTTGGGCCTCAAAGCCGATCTGGCTCTGCTTCTCCCCTCCTGGGTTCGCTCTGGCTCGGCAGCATCCTGATCGTCGGGTCTTCAGGCAGGGCATTGCCCCTGACCCGGCAGGGCATCTGCAGATCCAATCGTATCCTGTCCCTGAGCAGCAAGCGCCTCTGAAGACAACTCGGCTGTATCCACATCCGGTTGGATCGGTCTGCTGCCTGTCTCTGCCTTCCAAAACGAGTGGAGCAGATCTGACGATAAAGGTAGGATGTTCTGTACGGTCATAAACGTTTCACCTGGGGGAAATCGTCGTCAACGACCCCACCCGCCTGGACAGGGCTGCCCTCCCTCCTTCTATTGGGGCGCACTCTACGTGACTTGAGCTTTTTTATGGCAGAGGTCCAAGAATACTTTAGGTTGATATCCTGAAGTCACAGACCATTCCGATTGGCCAGAGGAGAGCACATGCCGTACGAAGACCACATAGCAGAAGCCAGGGACGCTGTCACCTGTGCCGTATTGACCATCAGCGACACGCGCTCGGAGGAGGAGGACAAAAGCGGCAAGATCATCCAGGACCTCTTGAAGGATGCGGGCCATTCGGTCGGACATTACGCGGTCGTCAAGGACGAGGCAGAACAGATCCGGCAGTTGATCGTGGACATCGCTGAAAAGGGAGAGTGTCAAGTTATCCTGACAAACGGTGGCACGGGGATCGCCGCTCGGGACACGACCTATGAGGCCGTCACCTCGCTCCTTGAGAAACGCCTGGATGGCTTTGGAGAGGTTTTCCGGTTCCTCAGCTGGGAGGACATCGGATCCGGTGCGATGCTCTCACGGGCCGTTGCGGGCGTCTACAAGGACGCCATGATCTTCTGTATGCCCGGATCTTCCGGGGCAGTCAGGCTGGCAATGGAGAAGCTGATCATACCGGAACTGTCGCACCTGGTGTGGGAGATCTGGCGACAGAAGTAGAGAATCGCTAACTGCCGCAGAGGGGCAGAGGCGGAAGATCCCAAAGCTAAGACCAAAGGAGAAAGGCAGCTGACTTATCCACTAGAGTCAGCCGCCTTTCTCTTGATCCTGCTCTCCTGCTCGGGGTCGTGCAGCGTGTGGGGCTATAGCCATTTCCAATCGACGCCGTAGGTCAGACCGACCGTCAGGTCGCTTCTGAAGGCGACACCGGTGACGGGTATTCCACGGATCTTGTCGAGTCTGTAGATGAAGTTGTTCTGGCGCACCGTCAGGCTGAGCTCCCTCAGGAGCGGAAAATTCAAGGTGTTGTAGTTTTCGATCGATATGACCTTCCGGTCGGAGAGACCGAAGAAGCTCTTGATCTTTGAGCGAAAGCGACCGCCCTGCTTGAGCCGAACCTGATAGTTAAGGGTTATTTCCGCACCATAGTCGCTCTGGTCTTCCGCAAAATCACGCTGTCCGCGCGCAGCGAACTGGGCAACCCAGCGTTTCAGAAATTGCCGTTCAAAACCTGCGCTTGCTCGCACCTGGTAGGGCCGTCCCCCGCTCGACTTGGTGAAAGCCGTCCCGAACCCCGCCGACACAAAAGGATCGACGTTCAGGCCCGTCGTGCGCCGCCGATGCGTAGCATCAGCTTCGAACTGATCAGCAGTTGTCTCCCCGGAAACTCGGCCATAGTCAGCCAGACTCTCGAGGGTCGTCAGAGAGCGGGACGTCTCGTAGTCCAGATTATACCATGTCGTCGTCTTCCAGGCAGATCTCGTCTCACCACGCAGGAATGACACGCGTTCGCCCTGCACTCGATACTCAGCTGTCGTATCGTCGACGTAGTTCCGGTTGAAGCTCCCCTCGACGCTCCAGGCAGATCGCCAGATCGGTTTCAGATCCAGCTTCCAGAAAGACGAAGAGCTGAGCGTGCCCCACGCCTCCAGGCCAGCCGAAGTTAGAGACCGAAGCGAGATTCCCGTATCGTGGACTTCAACCGCCCGTTCAATCTGGTTGTACCCGCTCTCGCCCTGCACCAGGCGGCGAAGCGTGACGACCCGGTAGGGCTCCTTGTTCCAAAGAGGCCGGCCGTTGACGAACATCGTCTTCAGATCCAACCCCGCGAACAGAAGGCCATCGGGGTGCAGTTTCAGCTTCTTGCTTCGGTTGGCGATCGCGCGCAATTCTCTGCCCTGGAGGACCAGCTTCACGAGCACATCATCGAATCGAATGAGCCGGTTGACATCTCGCTGGTAGAACCCGCCCTCGACCTCGACCTCCCTGAACGTGCGTCGCGAGGCGATCCCGATCTCCTGCTCAGTGTGAAGCCGCATCAGATTGGCGATCGCGCTCCCTCTTCGCTCGAGGGTCACGCCATCGATCTCACCGAGAAGACGACCTTTGTCTTGGGCGAAGACTCGACCGATGGAATCGATAGCAGCAGAGACCGACGGCTCGGAATTCAGGTGTCGCGCATCAAAAAGGTGCGAGGAGACGGCAGTTAGGCTGAGACCACCGGGTTCGCCGACAAACGACAGATCCAGATAGCCCACGTTTCCGTTTCCGGCCGGCGTCGTTGCGACGTGAACGCCATTTGCGAGCTTGAAATAGGTCGTCGTGTGATCGGGACTGGACGCGTTGTGGCCCCCGGATATCAGGAGATCCAGATCCGGCAGCTGCTTCGCAATGTCCAGAGTTGTGCCCTGCGGTGCGTGAAGCACCAGGACCGTCAAATCAACGCCGTAGGCAGTGAGGGCAGACAATGTGGCCCTGACGCTCTTGACTGGATCCGTTACCACCAGTTCCGCGGCGCTGTCAGGATTCATTCGGGATTGGATGGTTTCGTCCAGGACACCTATGATCCCAATCCGTACGCCATTCAGTTCTGCGATCAGATAGGGCTCAAACGGTAATCGATCCTGGCGTTTGGCCGGCTGTACGTTTGCCGCCAGGAAGGGAAAACCCGCATCCTTGTTCCGAGCAGCGATCGTATCAACACCATAGTCGAAATCGTGATTTCCGAGCCCTACTGCCTTGTAGTCCAGTCCCTTGAGTGCCCGGATCACTGAGCGTCCGCCATCTCTGGATGAGAGGATATCCGGCCCAAGTATATTCCCTGCGTCCAGCGTGAGGTTCGGCTGACCCTCCTGAAGAAGCCTGACTGCGTTGACGATTCTCCCAAGACCGCCGCTGGGGCTCTCGTCTTCCAGATCACGACCGATATCGTTTGTATGGATAACTCGGATCGTCCGGACTTCGGCGTCCGTGGAAGCCCAGAGGAGGAGAGTGACGGTCAGACAGCCCAACAACATCAGAAGACCTTTCGATGGTGAAACAGGCAACATCTGCGGATCGCATACAAGCCCTCGAGTTTCCCCGCGCACGGAATCATAAATCGGAGACGTGTGCCAAAGATCACGCGGAGTGCATCCCGTTCCGGTCATTGCTCTCCGCCGTCAGATCCCGGCCGATTGTGCCGGGCACACGGGGCTCTTCCTTCAACCGATTCTCTTTGGTGTCTGTCCAGAACATACCAAAGAACCCGAATTTGCACGACCAGCCTCAACAAAAAGAAAGCCCCGGTCTTTCGACCGGGGCTTTCTCTGCGTCTATTCGAACCGTTCTAGAAGCCGTAGCCAACCGTGAGACGAACCGGGTTATCATCGAACGCGGACGCACGCGAGAAGGCGACGTCGACTGTTAGGCTCTGACTGCCGATGTTCTGCTTCAGACCGGCACCGATGCTCCACGACTCGGAGTCGTGACGCGTCTTGTAACCAGCCCGTAGCGCGAGCATGTTGTTGATCCACGCTTCGCCGCCGAAGTAGTAACGGGCAGCGTAGTCCGTGAAGAAAGCCTGCTCTACGGAAGCTGTCAGCGAGAACGGATCGCCTAAGTTACCGTAGATCTCACCCGCGCCGCTGATGTAGAACACGGTGGGGATACGTGCCTTCTGTGCAACCACTTCCTTGTCTGAACCCAGGTTGCGTAGGCTCATCGCAAGACGTGTGCTCCGGTAGCCCGTGAAGAACACGGTTCCGAAGTTCACATCAACCGTCGAGAAATCGATCAGGTCCAGATCCTCTTTGACATAGCGGATCTGGCCACCAAAAGAAAGCTTGTCGGTCAACTGCTTCGCAATCGTTAAACCAACGGCGATATCGTTCGCGCTCACCATGCGACCCGTTCCTGCCGGGTTCTGTGACGTGCGCTCTTCGAACTCGTCCGTCTGGAAATAGATAGCGCTCACAGCGAACGTCGCCACGCTCGTCTTCACACCGAAGGCAAACGTCCCGAGGCTCGAGCCAACGATCCACTTCGAGTATCCCCCCATCACCGCACGCTCTGTTTCCAGCTGCGTGATACCGGCGGGGTTGTAGAAAACGGACGAAATGTCGTTTCCGACGGCACTGTATGCATCGCCCATCGCGACCGCACGTGCATTCGTCGTCAACTTCACGAAACCCCACGACGTCGTCGTCAGACGAGCATTCGTGATCAGGTCTGTTTCCGGTGACACGCGAACACGATCGACCGGAAACGCACCCAGGTCTTGCGCAATTGCCACACCCGTGCCGAGAATCCCGGCAGCCAGGGCGCAAGCAAAGAGCTTCTTTAACATATCATTTCTCCTTAGACAGTCCGATTCAAAATGTTTGAACACGGTTCGTTCCGGTTGGACCCTCGTCCAACGCTATTTGATGATCAGCATCGTACCTATCTGAGTCCGATTCATACTCTCAGGCATCAGGGAGGTGACTTTCCAGAAATAGACACCCGGGAAGACCGCCTGACCGAAGTTGGACGGACGACCCTCGGTGAACTGGAACCAGGTCGTCTCCCCCTTCGTGAGATCATCGTTGAACTGTGTCCATACACGCTGCCCGGTGACGTCATAAATATCGATCTGGCACCGCGCGGGAAGGTTGATAAATCGAACGTTCTGCTGGCCCTGATATGAGTGGTTCGGGCTGTCGATTTTGTAAGGGTTCGGAACGACTGCGACGTCCACTTCGAACCGGTTGAACGAAGGATCCGACGGAACGACTGGGACAACACCCGTTCGACGTCCCATCTGTGCCGCGGCCGTGGGACCCGGTGAACTCTCGTACGAAGGAACTGCACCGGTGCCTTTCCAGTCATCGTGACCGCTGTCGTAGGTACGGATGTAGTAATAGTTCGGGAATCCGGCCTTCGACACGGCATCCGCATACGTATACATCCCGGTGACTTCATTGCCAGCGGCAGCGTCATCACCACCGATGTCCGAACGTGTCCGGAGCGGAATGCCATCCGGGTAAGCCGAGCTCTTGACCGTCGAAAAAGTGCCGCTCGGGAGGTAACTCACCCCTGTGGGCAAGTTGCCCGCTGCCGCATCGGCAAACGTGAAGTCAGCCAGAAGCTCAAAAGGACCTTCTGTCTCGATCGACGACTTGTAGACGCGATAGCCTACGATATCCTGAGCCTCGGCCCCCGTGTAGTCCGGATCTGCAGAATCCTCACCCACCGCCGGCCACCGGAGCAGTACCTGGCCCTGGAGGTTGGAATCAAAAGCACCACGGATGTTCGGTGGCTGGTTCGGGATATCATAGCCCCAATCGTAGGCCTGGATGGCACGCTCGAAGTGATCGAACATGATATCCTCGGCCAACGGAATCTCAGGCTGACGATCGGCAAATGTCGAGAGCCCTCCGCCCACGCCGTTGTACAGGTTGCAGTAGGCGAACAGGAACGGCTTCGCGAACTTGGTATGATCAGAATACTTCGGCAGATCACCGGGATGACCGCCTGCATACGCGATCACAAACTTGGCCTTCTCACCCGGGGCGAGATCCCACGGACCAAAAGTCATGAAATTCGTATACATCTCGTTCGCGGTTGGTTCCGCAGGATGCCCGCCCGTGGTCAGCAAGTCGTAGATTGCGGCATCGCTGTCCTTACCGGGATCGGGCTGTGTGAACTCACCGTGCGTGTTGAACTGCCATATGGACGTCGTCGCTGGCTGTACTGCGGACTCGTCCAGAGCCGTAGCGGGGTTGTCCTTCGGCGCAACATAGGCCTCGCCGTCCAGTCCGCCATACGTGTTGAACGGAGGGAACGCATCGACAACGCCGACACCAAAGTAGTCCGGATGGTTCATGAAACCTTCGTTCAGCCAGACCTGATCCGTGATAATGCGGCGCCGACCCAGCTTGAAGTCGAACGGGCCGCCCCAGTCGTTGTGAGGCCAGGCGGCCTTCTGCTGATCACCATCGTGGAAATAAAGCATCCCGTGACCGGCTGCGGCCAGATCCGCACCGCGCTGGCTGCCTGCTGGCTTGGCCGATCCCAATGGTGCCGCACCCTCCAGATAATTCGGAGCGAGAGTTGACCGGTTCCAGTCATCCGCCGGGAGACGATCCCCCCTGAGAGCGTGCCACGTGGTGGAGCCCTGGAACCAGCTGTCCTCGGCAGCAGACAGAAACCGATTCTTTACTGATACGTAGATATCGGTTTGTGCCGTCGCGCCAGTGTTCTCCAGAACGGTCTCCTCGATCAGGAAATCGTCATAGTCGCCGTGACCGAATCCTGCCCATCTGTTCGTCCACTGCAGGCCGTTCAGGGATGACGATGCTTTCTGGATACCGATAATTTCCGGAAAATCGTCTTCCGACAGACTGCTTGCCCAGGCGGGCTCGCCCAACTGAGCGAACTCACCCGCTGCAACACGGTCCGAGAATGCAGTGCCGCTGTTGTAGGCATTCCAGTGGTAGTTCCAGATGATCGCAGGATGCCCGTCGGGCGGGTTCTGATTGACCACCTCACCCTTGGCGGGCCAGTAGTTTGTGGCAACACCGGCCAACGCGGGACCGTCCGTCCAGACTGTTCGGCCACCGCTTGAACTCCGGGAGGACAGCGCCCAGTTGTGATGGTGCGCCGCTCCCAGATACGCTTCTGGATACGTCGATGGATCGTGTGAAAGACTCGTGATATCCGGTGGCTCGATATTCGTTCCGCCATACGCGATCGCGACGTTTCCGCCGGTCTTGCTCATGACCCAGATGCCGTTACCGGCACTGTGAATCTTGTGGTTCCAGCCGGAGCGCACCTGACCACCCGAGTAGACCTTCAGGTTACGGGCAGCGGGATAAGAGAAACCGTGCGGCTCCTGCTTCTTACCGTTGTCGCGATGACCGCCCCAACCCTTGTTCACGATGGACAGTGCGACTGAGCCGCGGTGCATCGTGCGATAGGACTGGGACCACTGGGCGCATGCCTTTGTCGCGAAACCGGCCAGAATCAGGCCGACTGCGGACAATGCCCCAGCAATCAAAAAC
>CAYYGZ010000204.1:0-8607 GCA_964471275.1 uncultured bacterium
TCTAGAGCCGCCAGCAGTTGCTTGCCTTTGTGCGGATGTTTCTCGTCTGGTTCGTGGATGAAGAGATTGAGGTCTTCCTGGAAGTATGCTTGCAGCCCAAGTCGCTCCACCTTCGACAGCTGGCGCGAACGCCGGCCAGTCGTTACGAGCGACAGCTGAACGCCTTTTACGGTCAGCATCTCCAGTGTGGGAATGGTATCGGAGAAGGTTTCAATCGGCGGGACTTCGTCACGGTTGTAAGACTGGAGTGCTTCTTCCACGGTGGCGGATGACAGAGCGTGGTGTCGACCGATCAATCGGATCGCTTCGGAGGACCCTTTTCTATCAGCCAATTCGCTCTGTCTTGTTGCGAGGTCGTCGGACGATACGTCTGGTATCTGACGGGCAAGGATGTCGGCTGCGCGTCGTCGTGCGGGTTCGGTCAGCTGACCGGTGCAATCGAAGAGGGTGTCATCAAGGTCGAAGATCACGCCACGAATGGGAGTGTCACGACCGGTCTTCATCGTGCTTCACCAAGACCCCAGTAGTCAGGAATCGCCAGACTGCAGTATGTTCGGCAGATCGCGTCAGCGACCTTGTTGGAGTCGTGGCTGATGAAGTCTCCCACGCCACGCTCCACGACATCCGGGCTGAACTCCTCGACGAAGTCCGCACGTGTCCAAGGCACCGTCTCATCCAATCGGTTCGCGTCACAGGTGACGAGTGTCTTGCCGTCTTTCTCGTACTGCGAAAGCAGCGGGGACCAGGCTTGTCCCTTCGGGGAATCGAAGATGCGGGGGTCCTGGACAAGGACGTGGTCCAGAAACTCGGATCCCGCAGACCCGGGGAGATGTCGAAAGAGCGCCCTGACGTGGTCCGAAGCCTGGAATCCATCTGACTGCCCCGGCTGCGTCGTTATGTTGCAGACATAGAGCGTTTTGCCGCGATCCCGACTCACGAGGGCCTCCCTGATCTCTGGCACGAGAAGATTCGTGATTACAGAGGTGTATAGACTCCCCGGCCCGAGGATTACGAGGTCGGCGTTGCGGATTGCCTCGACGGCCTCCGAGGGCGCGCTGACCCGGTTCCGGTCGACATCAAAGGCTTTGTCCGGTCGACCGTGCACCTCGACCTGTCCCGTGTTCGGATCCACGACCCGCTTGAGAGCACCGTCCGGCTTCTCGAGTTCGGCGAGGATGTCGGCATTCCGCAGGAGATAGGCCTGCCCGAGGGCCGGCTTGCCGGGCTTGCGTACCATCCACTCCGTGTATCGTTGCTCGCCGTTCTCCAGTTCTGCACAGATGTCGACGTTGTCCACCGATGAGGGCAGGATGGTGCCCTGGACGGCCAGCATATCGCTTGCGGTGCTGATGGCGTCTTGGAAGTTCCCTGTCTGTTGTGTGAGCGCAGCCACCAGGAAGTTGCCGATGTGGTCGTTCTTGAAGATGCCGGCCTTTTCCTCGTCGTTCGGGAAGCGGTGATGGAAGACCCGGTAGAGCCCGGGGGATACCGCACTCGGATCCGACAGAGCCGTGAGAGCGTTCCGGATATCACCGGGAGGCTGAACGCCGAGGTTCCATCGGATGCGCCCGGATGACGCGCCCGTGTCGGTGACGGCGACGACGGCCGTCGGAGATCGATCGTATGTGCGGATGCCCCGCAACACGGTGGGCAGCCCCGTTCCTCCGCCGATGACGACCGTGCGCAGGCTATCCTTGTCCTTCCCATTTCGCGCCATGTGGATCAACGTCGAAACCTGTGCAAGAAATCCGATGGTGAAATCCGGTCGGTCACCTTCGCCTGGTTCTACCTCACCAAACCGGCCACGTTTGAGCCATACGGTTGTCAGGCCGAGCGCGTTACCGGATCGAATCTCGTCCTGCGTTCGATCCCCGACGATCACAACCTCGTCGGGGGCAAGATCGTATTCCTCAAGTATCTCGCTGATCCAGTAGTCGTGTGACGGGGGGCCTTCCTTGATGATGTGGTCGAAGTGTTTCGCGATCCCCAGCCGATCGATCTTGTTCTTCTGTCGAGAGGGCCGGCCGATGGTGAGGAGTATTAGCTTGCAGCCCACCGATTTCAGTTCTGCCAGCGTCTGGATCGCGTCAGGATAGGGTGTGATCGTTTCCACATCCTCCTGGTTGTACTCCTGCTCTAGGATCCGGACGAAGGTCTCGATGATATCGGTGTCGGTTTCGCGACGGCGTTTATTACGTCGTTTGAAGAATGCCTCGCAGTTGTCCGGCATCTCTTCGCACAATGTCTTTGCGATGTCGTAAAACGCGAAATAGTAGGGCGATGACGAGTAGTACGGGCCGTGTCGTCGCTCGAGATCATTGATTCGCTGGTGGGCATCGGCTTCCGTCGAAAAGAAGCCGCTGCCGAACAGGAGTCTTGCCACCCTGCGCCGTGCTTCTAGGACGAGGGGGGCGAGGTCAAAGAGGGTTCCGTCGAGGTCGAAGATGACCGCTTTAGCCTTGTGCATGGAGTCCCGAATGGTGTAGGAAAAAAGAGAATGGGGTCGGGTTAATTTAGGATCCGAGACCCAAAAAGTAAACGTTCGGCCGGAAATCTGGGCACACGTGGTCGGCTGTGAACCTTGACGGCATTTGGGATTTGCCCATCATTACTGGGAACCGTGAACTCCAGAGCCGGAACCATTGTGGCTGATGGCGCTGAAAATGTCACCGGAGTTTCGGCAGCTTAACCCTATAGGGTTAAGTAACTTCTGACACATCGGACAAGCTCGAGCGTGTTTGAGGTGCTCGATGAGCGATCTGAATGGGAGGCAGCGATTGTGATGGCAGAGTATCCGGAAAAGACCTGTACGGTAGACCAACTCGTAACGAATGACCGTATGGTCGAATCGGCGTTGTCCGGACAGAAGGTGCAGCAGCGCAGAAACGGCGTTTACGCGTATCCTGGCGAACGGTTTGACCTCTCAGGCGTCCCGTTCGAGGTTACGAGCGTCGAGCAGCAGCGGCTGGGGGATATGACGGAGTCCGATGCGAGGAAGGAGGGTTTCCCCGACCTGGATACCTATCGATCGATCATTGTGAGGATGCACGGCGGGATGGAGTGGGATGTCGATCAGAAGGTGTGGCTCCATGAGTTCGCGAAGTGCACTGGCGAGTTAGGTCAGGGCTGACGCGGATCCCACGATTGTCGAGAAATTCGGCACCTGGTTGTCCGTACACCTCGAACCGAAGTATAAATTTCCCAGTAAGTTAGGCTTATAGATCACACAGTTGTGACTTGACACCCATCGTGTGGCCTTGTAGATTAGAAAGCTTGAATAACGCCTGGTACGCAATCAGGCTGTGTTGTTTTGGTGTGTGGTGAGTATAAGTTAAGTTTATCGCTGGCCAGAATTTGTAGAAGGAGCGAGGTACCTATGTCAGTGAAGCGTGTTGGTATCCTGACCGGTGGCGGGGATTGTCCCGGCCTTAACGCGGTCATTCGTGCGATCGTCCGGAAAGGGATGGATCAGCACAAACTCGAGATCATCGGTATTCTCGAAGGGTGGAAGGGCATGATGGAGAGCCTTTACCGCCCGCTGGATCTCAAAGAGGTTTCCGGCATCCTGCCCAAGGGAGGTACGATCCTCAGCACGTCCCGGACAAACCCCTACAACATCGAGGGTGGGGTCCGGACGGTTAAGGACAACATGGGTCGGATGGAGCTCGATGCCCTGATTGCCATCGGTGGTGATGACACGATCGGAGTCGCAGCGAAGCTCCACGATGAAGGTGTCAGGGTCGTCGGCGTGCCGAAGACGATCGACAACGATCTGGAAGGTACGGACCAAACATTTGGGTTCGACACAGCGATCAATATCGTTATGGAAGCGATCGACCGTCTGCACACGACGGCCGAGTCGCACAACCGCGTGATGGTCTGTGAAGTCATGGGACGGGACGCCGGTTGGATCGCAGTGGAGTCGGGTATCGCGGGTGGTGCAGATGTCGTGCTGATCCCCGAGGAACCGTTCACGATGGAAGCGGTCTGCAATCAGTTACGCAAGCGTCACGCGCGGGGCAAGACTTTCAGTATTGTCGTCGTCGCAGAGGGTGCAAAGCTCTCGGATGACAGCATGGTGACGCAGTCGGAAGAACGCGACGCTTTCGGTCACGTTCGCCTGGGCGGTATCGGAACCGTACTGGGCGAGCAGATCGAGAAACATACCGGCTTCGAGACGCGTGTCACGGTTCTCGGGCACATCCAGCGCGGCGGCAGCCCAACGGCATTTGATCGCGTTCTGGGCACACGTTTCGGGATTGCGGCGATCGATCTGACCGCCCAGGGCGAATTTGGCAAGATGGTCGCGCTCCGTGGCACGGAGATTATCTCAATTGACATCAAAGATGCGGTTACGGAGAACCGGACGGTCGATATGCGGCTCTACGACATCGCGAAAGTGTTTTCCTGCTAGGGGACGACGGGACACGAAGGGAGAAGTTCATGGCAATTCAGATTGGTATAAACGGTTTTGGTCGGATCGGAAGACTGGTCTTCCGTGCGGCGATGGCTCAGGGCGGTATCGAGGTGGTCGCGGTTAACGACCTGACCGATGCCGGGACGCTGGCCCACTTGTTGAAGTACGATTCCGCACACGGTAAATATCCGGGTGATGTTGCGGCAGGCGATCAGTCACTGATTGTGGATGGCAAAGAGATCAAGGTCCTGTCCGAGCGCGATCCGGCCGGGATTCCGTGGGGGGATCTGGGGGCAAAGATCGTTGTCGAGTCGACCGGATTTTTCGCCGACAAGGACGGCGCCAGCAAGCATCTCGGGGGTGGCGCAGAGCGCGTGATCATCTCGGCTCCGGCAAAAGGTGATCTCGCGACCGTCGTGCTGGGCATCAACGACGACATCCTGACGGATGATGACAAGGTGATGTCGAACGCATCGTGCACGACGAACTGTCTCGCTCCGATGGTCAAGGTCCTGAACGACACGTTCGGTCTGGAACACGGGCTGATGACGACGATTCACGCCTACACAGGTGACCAGCGGATGCTGGACGCACCTCACTCGGATCTGCGGCGTGCACGTTCAGCGGCCGTTTCCATGATCCCGACGACGACAGGTGCTGCGAGCGCCGTTGGCAAGGTGATTCCCGAGATGAACGGCAAGTTGGACGGCATGGCCGTACGCGTCCCCACGCCGGATGGCTCGTTCACTGATTTTGTAGGCGTGCTGAAGGAATCGACTACAGCTTATGCGATCAACGCGGCGTTCAAGTCTGCTGCCGAGGGTTCGCTGAAAGGCATCCTGGAGTATACAGATGAGCCGATCGTTTCGATCGATATCGTCGGTAACCCGCATTCGTGCATCTTCGATTCACAGATCACAACCGTGATGTCCGGCAATCTGGTCAAGGTTTGTGGCTGGTATGACAACGAGTGGGGCTACTCGAATCGCTGCATCGATTTGATCAAGAAGATTGCCGGATAACAGGCAGAGGCTAGAAGCAGACGGCAGAGGAGAAGCAAGACGGCAAAGGCGAGAAGGCAGATCCTTTCGTGTCTTTCGAGGTAGGCTATTTGTGAACAAGCTGGCAATCACAGATCTGGAGTTGGCGGACAAGCGGGTTCTGGTCCGGGTCGACTTCAACGTGCCGTTGGACGGGACGACCGTGTTGGATGACACTCGGCTTCGTGCGTCATTGCCGACGATCCAGCACATCCTGGACGCTGGCGGTTTGCCGGTGCTGATGTCGCATCTCGGACGTCCCAAGGGTAAGCGGGTGTCAGAACTGTCGCTTGAGCCCGTCGGCAAGGCTCTGCAGACGCTTCTCGGGCGCGAGGTGGTTCACGTATCCGAGTCTGTGGGGGAGGAAGCCGTAGACGCTGTGAAGTCTGCCGAATCGGGAACCGTCATCCTTCTCGAGAACCTCCGTTTTCACAAGGAGGAGGAGGAGAACGCTCCTGCGTTCGCGATGCAGTTCGCCGATCTGGGGGGTGTGTATGCGAACGATGCTTTCGGTACCGCACATCGTGCTCACGCCTCAACAGAAGGTGTGACACACTACTTCACGGAGTGCGCGGCCGGACTGCTGATGCAAAAGGAGCTCGATTATCTGGGTGGTGCGCTGGCAGATCCGACAGAACCCTTCACGGCCGTTATGGGTGGAGCAAAGGTCTCGGGCAAGATCGATGTGATCGAGCATTTGCTGCCGAAGGTGAATCGTCTTCTAATCGGTGGCGGCATGGCCTACACCTTCTTTAAGGTGATGGGGCTGGAGATCGGGAACTCTCTGCTCGAAGAAGATCGTACGGGCGTGGCGGAAGAAGTTCTGAAGAAAGCCGAGGAAGCCGGCGTGCAGCTCGAGTTGCCCGTGGACTGTGTTGTGGCGGCTGCGCTGGGTGAAGATGTGTCGACGACCGTTGTGCCGAAGGATGCGATTCCTGCCGATCAGGAAGCCGCCGACATAGGCCCGGAAACACGTGGGCTGTTCGGCAGTCTGATCGCTTCCTCGAAGACGGTCGTGTGGAACGGTCCACTCGGTGTGTATGAGATGACACCGTTCAGCGCTGGAACCAAGGCTGTGGCTGAAGCACTGGCCCAGGCGACCGACAATGGTGCGACGACAATCGTGGGTGGGGGTGAGACGGCGGCCGCCGTAGCAGACCTGAACCTGGCGGGTCGTATCAGTCACGTGTCGACCGGTGGGGGGGCCTCTCTCGAGTTTCTCGAGGGCAAGGATCTGCCCGGGGTCGTCGCTTTGTCAGACAAAGCATAAGCGGAGGAGTGGGTATGGGAGCACGCAGGCCGATCGTAGCCGGTAATTGGAAACTGAACAAGACCTCCGACGAGGCCGAGCGTCTCGCCGGCGAGGTTGTCGCCGCAGTGGATGGGGTGGATGGGGTGGATGTGGTCGTCTGTCCGACGTATACGGCGCTGGAACGCGTGTCGGGTGTCGTCAAGGATACACCCGTAGGACTGGGCGCGCAGAACGTCTACTGGGAGGCCGAGGGCGCCTTTACGGGCGAGATCTCAACGGCCATGCTGTTGACTTGCGGTTGCAGTCACGTTATATTGGGGCACTCTGAACGTCGGCAGTTTTTCGGTGAGACCGACGCGACTGTAAATCGGCGGGTGAAAGCGGCTCTCGAGGCTGCACTCTCGCCGATTGTCTGTGTTGGAGAGACACAGGAGCAGCGCGAATCGGGCATTACCGAGGACGTCGTGAAGACACAGGTGACGGGCAGTCTCGATGGTTTGTCCTCTGAAGAAGTCGCCAAGCTGGTGGTCGCGTACGAGCCCGTCTGGGCAATCGGCACGGGACTCACGGCGACTCCTGAGCAGGCTGAAGACGTTCACGCCCTGATCCGCGCGGTTCTGGCCGAAGGGTTCGGGCAAGAGGTAGCCGACGGTGTCCGGCTTCAGTATGGCGGATCCGTCAAACCGGATAACGCGGCTGTTCTGTTCTCGCAGCCCAACATCGACGGTGGTCTGATCGGTGGTGCGGCGTTGGATGCAGAGTCCTTCGCTGCCGTGGTCAAAGGCGCTGTCGCTTAGGGCGTTGCACGGGTATGACTGAGGAATTCCGTCGGTCATAGGGCTGGAAGAGCAAGATTCCAAGCGGACACAGCTCGTCACTCACTTCGTGACGAGCCCTAACCTCGGACACAGAAATGTATATCGCACTTCTCGTCATTCACGTCCTCATCTGTCTTGTCATGATTGGCAGTATTCTGATGCAAGCGGGTAAGGGGGGTGGTCTAGCAGGAGGCGCCTTCGGTGGAGGCGCGGTGGGTGGTGGTGGCGGCAGCCAGCTCTTTGGCGGCGGCGGCGGCGGCGCTGCATCCTTCCTGACAAAAGTGACTGCCTACGCGGCGCTCGCGTTCTTCCTGACCTGTATCGGTCTCTGGTTTACGGCACGCAGCGCGAACCCGATTCCTGAGAGTGCGGCGGAACGGATGCTGCGTGAACAGCAGACACCGATACCGCTGACGCAGCCGGCACTGGTTCCGACGAGCACGCTTCCGGGTGTGGAGACGGCTCCGGCAGCAACAGAAACGGCGACAGGCTCAGCGAAGTAAGAAGCACTTCGAGCGAAGTAGAGAGTTTGAAGTCAGATCAGAAGAATGCCCAAGTGGTGGAATTGGTAGACACGCTACGTTGAGGGCGTAGTGGTCGTTAGGCCGTGCTGGTTCGAGTCCAGTCTTGGGCACCAAAAAAGACAGTATGTAAAGGGGTTTGCGTCGATTGAGGCGTAAGCCCCTTTTTTTGTTTTGGAGGCAAAACGCACCAAAATGACTACGCCGTAGGCAGAATGTAGACACTTTGGGGAGGTAGTCATGTCAGTGCGAAAGTCTGCGGAAGGGTGGAGAGTTGATTTCTATGTCGGGGGGCGTGGTGGGAGGCGGGTGAGGAAGGTCTTCCCGACAAAGGAGTTGGCGGAAGCAAAAGAACGAGAGTGGAAGCTTCGGGAGTTTCAGGGGGATGTTGTCCAGGTGAGGGAGGACGTTCTTCTTTTTGAGTTTATTGAGCGGTATCTCGAACTCTATAGTCCTGGCAAGACAGAGAAGACACGGAAGTTGGACGGTTACATCCTGGAGCACATCAAGACATACTTTGGAAACAGGACGCTACGGAGCATCAATGCGGAGGATGTCG
>CAYYGZ010000205.1:0-8485 GCA_964471275.1 uncultured bacterium
TCGACGTCGAGCTGATCGTGCAATTCCGGATCAGCAACCTGGAAGATTACCTGTTCAACGTGGCCGGCCAGGCGGAAGCCGTACGTGGTGTGGCCGAGTCTGCGCTGCGACAGGTTGTGGGGAGACACTCGATCGATCAGGCACTCACGGAAGGTAAGCTGCTTATCCAGACGAAGATCGAGGAGGAGATCCGTTCGGTCTTTGAGCTCTACGGGATGGGCGTTCGACTTGAGAATGTGAAGCTGCAGGCCGTTTCGGTCCCACGCGAAGTCGACCCGGCCTTCAAGGACGTGGCCAGCGCGCGCGAGGATCGTGAGCGACTCCGGAACGAAGCCGAGGCCTATCGCAATGAAATCATCCCGAAGGCACGAGGTGAAGCCGAGAAGCAGATTCGCGGTGCTGAGGCGTATAAGGTGGAACGCGTCAAACGTTCGCAGGGAGATGCCGATCGTTTCCTTACTGTGCTGAAGGAGTATCGCAAAGCCAGGGAGGTCACGGAGAAACGACTTTATCTCGAGACGATGGAGAAGATCTTGCCAGGTATCCAAAAGTATGTCGTTCAGTCTGACGGGAAGGGCGGGCTCTTGAATGTCCTGAACCTGCCGAGTCAGTCTGCGGGAGGAGGGAACGCCAAGTGAAAACACTCGTCACCATTCTCGTCGTTCTGGTTCTGTTCGGTGTGATTGCCGACGCGGTTTGCTTTGTCGTGGATGAACGTGAACAGGTCGTGGTCACACGGTTGGGTGAGCCCAAACGTGAGATCAGGGATCCTGGGCTCTACTGGAAAGCTCCCTTTCTCGAGCAGGTGCATACGTTCGACAACAGACTGCTCTTCAGCGATGCAGAACCGGCTCCGATCTACACGCAAGACAAGAAGAATCTGATTGTCGACAACTTTGCGCGGTGGAAGATTGTAAGTCCGCTGAAGTTTATGCGATCGGTCCAGACCATTTTTGGCGCGCAGTCCCGTCTTGACGATATCATCTACGCGGCGGTTCGTGAAGAGCTCGGGAAGCGGTCGCTGGAGGAAATCGTGAGCGGCGACCGGAATGAGATCATGGGCGGTGTTACGGCCCGATCACGCGAGGATGCAGCGGATCTGGGTATCGAAGTTGTGGACGTCCGAATCAAGCGCGCCGATCTGCCGGAAGAGAACAAGAAGAACGTCTTTGATCGAATGCGCGCCGAGCGTGCACGAAAGGCGAAGGAGTATCGTGCCGAGGGTGAGGAAGCGGCGCTTGTGATCAAAGCGGATACCGATCTCGAAGTGACGCGCATCAAGTCAGGCGCTTTTCAGAAAGCCCAGCTGATCCGTGGTGAGGGGGATGCAGAGGCGCTCGGAATCTACGCGGATGCGTTCCAGCAGGACCCGAAGTTCTATGAGTTCCAGAGGACACTCGAGGCCTATGAGAAAACCCTGGGACAGGGCACGACGGTTGTTGTACCGCTCAACACCGAGTTTTTCAAGTATCTGGGAACGAGCAAGCAGTAGCATCGCTGGCGCCGCTCTTTTTCTCCTACTTCCTGCGACGGTTGTGCAGGGAGGTGAGGATAAGCGGTGGTCCCGGGTCACTGTGGAGGGTTTGACATTGGCGGTTCCGGCCGCCGAGGCCTTGTCGGATTCCGCTCTGATCGACGGGTTGATTGCTGCGAGGCGAGAGGTCTCGCAGCTGCTGGGAGATGAATCTCTACCGGATGTGCTGGTGTATGTCGTCCGGTCAGAGCGTGATTTCAAGACACTCACACGGAATCGCATTCCCCATTGGGGCATCGGTGTCGCCTACCCCCACGCGATGACGATCGTCCTCAGACGCCGTGCAGGTCAGGCAGGATCGCTCCTGCAGACGGCGCGGCACGAGTTCTCACACCTCCTCCTTCATCAGGCAGTCGGTTCCTTCAATAACCGGATTCCGGTCTGGTTCAACGAGGGTGTTTCCATGTGGGCCGCCCGCGAGTGGCGTGTTCGGCAGAGCTTCGATGTTGCCGTTGCGGCCCTTCGCGAGGGTCTGATCCCGCTTGGTGATATCGATTCCGTCCTGAGCTTCGGTTCGGCTCGCGCAAATCTTGCATACGACCAGAGCTATCTTGCGGTTCTCCTCATTGTCTCTCGTGGCGGAGAAGGCGCACTTCAGGACCTTATCTCCCAGCTTCGCGACGGTATGTCTTTTGACACGGCGTTGTTCCAAATCACCGGGATGTCTTCGGCGGAGTTCGAATCCACGTATGAGGCGTTTGTGGCCAGGCGGTTCGGTCTGCAGGCACTTGTGACGTCCGAAGAAGCACTCTGGCTGTATATCGTTGTACTCGTTGGTGCTGTCTGGATAGGTGTCCAGCTCCGAAATCGCAGGACCGTCGCCCAATGGGAGGAAGAGGACCCACTTGAGGGGCTTCCCCTTCGATTGCGGACGAAGATCAACCGGGAGAGAGAACTGTGACGATCGGCGTGACGGGGGGGATCGGTTCCGGCAAGAGCACGGTTTGCGAGCTGTTCGGCCGTTGGGGTGCCCATCTGATCGATGCAGACAGGGTCGGACACGAAGTTCTGGATGACCCCCGGATAAGCGAATTGCTTTGCGAAGCATTTGGTGCCGATATCGTGCAGTCGGACGGTTCTCTCGACCGGAGAGTGTTGGGGCAAAGGGCCTTCTCATCCGACGAGATGCGCAGGCAACTGACGGACATTGTCTGGCTCGAGATTGGCAGACGGCTGCGGGAATCAGTGGCGGTTGCGAGGGATGTCGGTCAGGAGATGCTGGTCATCGAGGCGTCTTTGCTCTTTGAGCGAGGGGATCCGGAAGGTCTGTATGAAACCATTGTGGTCGTGACGGCACCCGAGGCTGTGCGGATCGAGCGGACAAAGAAGCGTCTGCGAATCAGCGAGGAAGAAGTGAGAAGTCGGATGCGGTATCAGATGCCGGAAGACGAGAAGATCAAGCGCGCCGATCACGTGATCGTGAATGACACGGGCACCGATGTGCTTGAGTCACGATCGCGCGAGGTCTGGCTGCACTTGACTGCCGAAGGGTAGAAGGAGCAAGCATGGACTACACGCCTCATACCGGGGAAGACATAAAGACGATGCTTGGCACGCTCGGATTGCTGGACGTGGGTGATCTCATGGCGCCGATCCCCGAATCGCTACGTCTGGAGACCCTCGATCTCCCCCCCGGGATCACGGAGATGGAAGCGACCCGGATGGTCGACAGCATCGCCGCCGAGGTCTCAGCCGACGCACCGGAGCTGAGCTTTCTCGGGGCTGGCGCCTATGACCATTTCTGCCCGTCTGTTGTCGATTCGATCATTTCGCGTGGAGAGGTCTTCACGGCCTACACGCCGTATCAACCGGAAGTCAGTCAGGGTACACTCCGTGTTATCTATGAGTTTCAGACGATGATGTGTGAGATGACCGGCATGGATGTTGCCAACGCATCGATGTATGATGGTGCCTCCGCACTCGCGGAAGCCGTTCTGATGGCCGTACGCATCCGGTCGGCCGATCGCGTGATTCTGCCGCGCAGCCTCCATCCCTTCTACCGCCAGGTCGTGGAAACGTATACACGCGGGATCGGACTAGAAATTGTGCATGCACCGTGGACCTCATTGGGAACGCTTGACCTGAACTGGCTGGCCGATAAGGCAGATGACCGCACAACGGCGGTCGTCGTGCAGAATCCCAATTTTCTGGGTGTCCTGGAGCCCCTGGACGAGATCGGGTCGCTGCTTGAGGATCGGGCACCGTCGTTCATCGCTGTGGTGAACCCGATAACCCTTGGGCAGATCGAGCCTCCCGGCACTTATAGCGCGGACATCGTGGTCGGTGACGGCCAGCCTCTTGGATTGCCCCTCAGCTTTGGCGGACCTTACGTCGGATTCTTCACCGCACGTCAGGAGCATACCCGGAAGATGCCCGGTCGAATCGTCGGACAGACGACCGATCTGAACGGAAAACGCGCTTATGTCCTGACGCTCAAGACACGAGAGCAGGACATCCGGCGTGACAAGGCGACTTCAAACATCTGCACCAATCAGACGCTCTGCGGAACGGCCGTGACCGTGTATCTGTCGGCGCTAGGTCCCCGCGGTCTGGCCGAAGTCGGGGCCCTCAACTGGTCGAGGGCACACTCTGCTCAGGAAGGGCTGCTGTCGATCCCCGGTGTGACCACTCCGTTTGATGGACACTTTTTTAATGAATTTGTGTGGAGGACGCCCGTGCCCGCTGTGGAACTGCTCGAACGCGTCAGTCGATCCGGTGTGTCGGCGGGAGTAGACCTGGGTGTTTACCATCCAGAACTGACCGATTGTGTGCTGACTTGTGCAACCGAGAAGCGATCCCAGGAGGATGTGTCTCGCTTGGTGTCGGCCGTCGGGGGGGCACTATGAGCGAGAAGATGCTGGCTTTCGAGAAGAGCAATCGTGGCCGTCGGTGCACCAGCTTCCCGGCCAGTGATGCCCCTGATCTGCCGGCCTCAATGAAGCGTAAGCACGCTCCCCGGCTCCCAGAGGTCAGCGAGCTCGACCTTGTGCGACACTATACGAGTCTCTCTCAGCTCAACTTCAGCATCGATGCGAATTTCTATCCGCTCGGCTCGTGCACGATGAAATACAACCCGAAGGTACACGAGAAGGCTGCGCGGATTCCCGAGATCGCGGGGATGCATCCACTCGAGCAGAAGAACCAGCAGACACTTGGCATGATCTGGGAGATGGAACAGGTCCTGAAGGCCGTGACGGGGATGGACACATTTACGTTCCAGCCTGCGGCGGGTGCGCAGGGCGAATTTGTCGGGATTTCGCTGATCGCGGCCTACCACAGTGCACAGGGCAACGACAAGCAGGTCGTTCTGGTTCCCGACTCTGCTCACGGCACCAACCCGGCAACGGCCGCGATGTGTGGATACGAGGTCCAGGAAGTCGCATCGACAGAGCGAGGCACGGTCGATGTGTCAGACCTCCGTTCCAAAATGAACGACGGCGTCGCAGGCCTGATGCTGACGAATCCGAACACGTTCGGTGTTTTTGAGGATCAGATTCAGGAGATCGCCAAAATCGTACACGATGGGGGGGGATTGCTCTACTACGATGGGGCGAACATGAACGCATTCCTCGGCCAATGCCAGCCGGGTGGGATGGGGTTCGATGTCGTGCATATCAACCTGCACAAAACGTTTACTACGCCGCACGGCGGCGGGGGCCCCGGTTCAGGACCTGTCGGTGTGAAGGATTTTCTGAAGCCCTTCCTTCCGACACCGATTGTCGTTAAAGATGACGGCCAATACCGGTTCGATTTCGATCTGCCCGAGTCTATCGGGAAGGTGAGCACGTTCTGGGGCAACTTCGGCATGGTCGTACGTGCGTTTGTGTACTCGAAGATGCTGGGTGCCGAAGGCATGCGGCGGACGAGCGAAATGGCTGTGTTGAACGCGAACTACGTGACACGCAAGCTCGAGGATGTGTTCGACCGGCCGAAACAGGCACAGCCGATGCACGAAGGGGTCCTGTCGGCCGCGCGACAGAAGAAAGAAGCCGGGATCACGGCAACGGATATCGCCAAGCGGCTGATCGATTATGGGATCCATCCCCCGACAATCTACTTCCCATTGCCCAAGGTCTGTCCAGAGGCGATGCTGATCGAGCCGACGGAGACTGAGAGTCTTGAGGAACTGGACACATTTGTCTGCGTGATGCGGAAGATCGCGGAAGAGATCGAGTCACAGCCGGAACTGTTGAAGGAAGCGCCGCACGATACTCCCGTTCGGCGAGTCGATGAGGCCACGGCCGCCCGGAAGCCCGTCCTGAGGTGGGAGTCGGAAACCTGATCCGTGACAGATAGGCAAGGAAGGGGGGAGCATCGCTTGAGGCGATGCTCCCCCCTTCTTCGTTTGCTTACCAGTACCGTCGGGTCGGGGGACCCGGTCTAGTCAGCGGATGTGGATCAGGAAGGCGGACCTGAGAGTTCGATCAGATTTCCGGAGGGATCCTTGCAGAAGGCGAACGACCGGCCATTGTGCGGTCGCACGCCCGGCCCGCCGACGATCCCGACACCTGCGCTCCGAATCGATGCAACACACGCATCGAAGTTATCAACCTCGATTGCGAGGTGACGTCTGGTCGGCGGTATGTGCTCTTCGGCAAGGAGCAGATGTAGCTCGATAGATCCACACACAAACCAGGCACCCTCGAACTCGTAGTCAGGTCTGTCCAGCGTCGTGAGTCCGAGGATGTTCCCGTAGAAGGCACGGGCGGCCTCAAGATCCCCCACGACCAGGGTAACGTGATGTATGCCGGATATTGTGAAGGCTTGTGGCACTATCCCTCTCCCAGATAGACCTTGATTCGGCGCATCCGTGAGGGATGCTTCAGCGCGGAGAGCGCCTTATCCCGGATCTGACGAACGCGTTCTTTTGTCAGGCTGAATTGGTTGCCGATCTGTTCGAGCGTCATCGGGTCGTCACCGTTGATTCCAAAATACATCTTCAGGATCTGGGCTTCGCGGGGAGACAGCGTCTCAAGCGCGGATCTGATCTCCTCGACCATGGCGCGGCGCATCACGACGCGCTCGGGACTCTCAGCCTCCTTGTCCTCGATGATTTCGAGCAGCGAGGTGTCGGGACCTTCTTCCAACGGCGAATCCAGTGAGACGTGCCACCGGGATGCGTCCAGAAGATCCTGAACCTGCTTGGGCTGCATCTCGGCTATCCTGGCCACTTCCTCTGTATTCGGTTCTCGGCCGAGTTCCTGTTTGAGTCCGGACGCGATGCGCTCGAGTCTGCAGAGATGCTTGATCTTGTTGACTGGCAGGCGAACCATCCGGGCTTTCTCGGCCAGCGCCGACAGAATGCCCTGGCGGATCCACCAAACGGCGTAGGTGGTGAATTTAACGCCGACTGTTTCATCGTAACGCGTTGCCGCGCGGACAAGGCCGACATTGCCCTCGGCGATCAGATCCTCCAGCGGCAGGCCTCTTCCCTGATACTCCTTGGCGATTGTGATGACGAACCGAAGGTTCGATTCGACCATCTTCTCCAGACTTCTTCGGTCTCCGGATCGGATCCGGACAGCGAGATCAAACTCCTGCTGAGGCGTGAGCAGGTTGTTGTACGCGATATCCTTCAGATACAGCTCAAGGGCGGTTCTTCTTCGATTCTGAGCCTTTGCATCTTCTCTCCGGCTCGCGGCTGTTGCTGGCATGCGGTCCCCCTGAATACTCGTATACGACACAACGCATCCATTGCATTGATCGCGGATTCGAAAACAATAGCGTCCTGCGATCGTCCCGAATGGAACGAGATTCTGACTTCTGCTACGAGGTGCTACCTGGGGAATCCGTGGGAAATTCGACCGACCGTCTGCAAACGGCTGCTCAGCGCCTGGGAAAGGGTGACAGCCTGATAGGGGTATTCGGTGCGGAACGAGCCGCTTGGGGAAGCAACTGTCCTGCTGCAGACGATGTGATCAGGTCCGGGTAGGGATCCGAACCCATATTGCTGAACTGTTAACTTTGTGCGATAACCCTCCTTGTCTAGTTGGGTTCGAGACCTTACTTCTCGACTTTTCGTAACAGTCTCGGACGCAAAATCTTCAGCATTCTTGCTGCCTTGTTCTTGTTCCAGTCCGTGGCTTTGAGTGTGTGGTCGATCAGCCGTCTCTCGACCTCTTCGAAGGTGACGCCCTCTTGGGGGAAGTCGATCACCAACTTCTGGCCGTTCCACGTCCTGGTTGCGAGCGAATTCGTCTGCCGGATGCTGACCGGGATCATATTCGGCTGCAGCATCTCTGCGTCGTGCGGGAGCCCAGTGAGTAGGCCCGGCCGAACTCCTCCATAAAACTGGTCGCAAGAAGGACGACGTCGTCGCCTCACTTACGCAAGGATGCCAGGTTGATCTGGGTTTCGTTGAGCCTGTAGTAAAGGCCCTCGCGAAAGTCCTGCTCCCTCGTGGCCTGTTCGAGATCCACGTTCGTACTCGCTATGACCCGTCCGCAAGCTCGATGAGCCAGCGTTTCCGTCGATCCGCTCCTGTGTAGGCTCCCTTTTCGTAACCAAACAGCTCAGAACCGAGCAGGTGTTCGGGGATGGCGGCGCAATTGACTTCAACGAAGAGCTCATCACCCATGGTGCTATTCTCGTGGATGGTTCTGGCGAAGACTTCCTTACCCGTGCCTGTCTCGCTACAGATCAGAACTGAGATCTCACGATCCCGTCACACGGGCGTGATTCAGGTCGAAGATTTCCTGTATAGCTGGGTTGATACCAATGATGCGACTGAAGTCAGACATTTTTCCCAGGGGATTAACGTGGCTTTTGGGGCTCAAGGGGAACTAATTGTTGAGAAAATGCCACGTCGAGCATTAAGCAAGATAATACGGCCATCTGCGTTTGTCAACAGAGAGCGTTGAAAAAACACCATTTAGGTCGATTCTTGACATTAGACAACAGGCCGAATAGATTCCTCCATGGATTAGTCATGGTGTTCTGTTTTGGGATCCT
>CAYYGZ010000206.1:0-8469 GCA_964471275.1 uncultured bacterium
TTTGATTTCAAACCCGAAGGACTCATATAGATGGCGTGCTCGGTCATTCGTTGCGGTCACCACCAGACCGATATCGTTGATCCCGTGCCCCAGCAAATAGTCGAGTAAATGTTCCGTCAGCTGTCGACCGATCCCCTGGTCACGAAATTTCTGCACAACGTAGATAGCGGTGATGAAGCCCGTTCGTTGCAGTCCGTCGACATTGGCGAAGACATAGCCGATCGACCGACCTTCGTCGAAGGCACAGAAGCTAGCGCCTTGTGCGCGCTCCAACTTGTTTCGGTTATTATTTAGCGAATCCCGGACAAGTTGAAACAGTCCTTCCTCTTTGCTTCGACGAACCGTTCCCGAATCGATGGACATTTCTCGTTCGGCTTCTTCAACAAGTCTGCGATCAGCTGTGAAGTCGGTCGTTCTGATCTCTACAGACACGGTACTCGCTCTCCGGTCCCGATTCTCGCGATCACTATTGGAAATCTTACCACGAAAGACACGAAAAGCACAAAAGGAGAAGAATGTCCAGACGTTTCGTATTAAACGATGATCCGCTCAGCCTTCGCTTTTGCGATAAGATCCTAGGTTCACGACCAGACCCAGCCTGAGACCGGTGGCCTTGAGATAGTTCATCAGTTGGGTCTTGTGTTCGGGTGCTATTGCCTTGGTTGCCTTAAGCTCCACGATGATCTTGTCATAGCATACCAGATCAGGTTTGCACTTCTGATTGAGCTGTTCTCCTTTGTTGAGTACTCAACTCCTTCTGAGCTAGGAACGGCACATCACGATGGTACAGCTCCTTCTCCAGACACTCTTGGTAGACCGATTCCAGGAACCCCGCCCCCATCTCTCGATACACGTCAAAAACTGCTCCCTGTATCGCATAGACTTCCTCTTTATAAAGCAACCCACCCAAGATGCCTTCCCTTTTCGCGTCTTTCGTGTCTTTCGTGATGGGCCTCTAGTAGTAACGTTCCTTCTTCACGTCCTCCTCATACTGCGCCCGGATCGCCTGAACCTCCGGATCCGTCGACACCTCTGCAACCGGTACATCCCACCACGACTCGTATCCGCCGACCCGCACTTCCCGATCGACCTCCACAAAAATCACCGTCGTCCGGTCGTTCCCCTTCGCCTCTTCTAGCGCGTTGGCCAACCCCTCTTTTCCCTCTGGCTTCAGCACGATCGCACCAAGGCTCTCCGCGTTCGCCGCGAGGTCCGTCGGGACATTCCCACCGTCGAGCTGGCCGGTTTGACCGTTCCGCATCCGGAACCTCGTTCCGAACTCTTCCGCCCCTACCGAACCAGACAGCCCGCCAATGCTCGCGTGACCGTGGTTATCCAGTAACACGACTGTCAGCTTGTAGCCTTCCTGAACAGACGTCATAATCTCCTGCGCAAGCATCAGATACGATCCATCACCGACCATTACGTAGACCTCGCGTGAGGGATCCGCCATCTTCACGCCGAGCCCACCCGCGATCTCATACCCCATGCACGAATAGCCATACTCGAGATGATACTGCTTGGGGTCGCGCGTTCGCCACAGCTTGTGCAGATCGCCGGGCATGCTTCCCGCAGCACAGACCATCACATCCCGATCCGACGTCGCGTCATCCACCGCGCCGATCACTTCTCCCTGACTCAGAATCGGTCGGTGATTCAGGTTGTAGATTCGATCCACTTCAGCATCCCATTCGCCCTGGAACTGTTTCACGCGTGCTGAGTAATCGTCGTCCACCCGGTAACCCTGAAGCGCGTCGATCAACTCTTCGATCGCGACCTTCGCGTCGGCGACAAGTCCTACCGCATTGTGCTTCGCCGCATCGAAGGCCGAAATATTGATCGACACAAACGCGACGTCCGGGTCCTGGAACGCCGTCTTCGACGCTGTCGTAAAATCGCTCAATCGTGTACCGATGGTGATCACCAGATCGGCTTCGCGTGCCAGGACGTTCGCCCCTGGTGTTCCCGTCGCACCGACAGCACCCAGTGCTCCCTGTGCGTCGTAGCGTAGAGAGCCCTTCCCGGCCATCGTCTCACTGACAGGGATGCCAGTTACCTCGACAAGACGTCCCAGCGTCTCTGTTGCCTCACTGTAGATGACGCCTCCGCCAGCGATGATCATCGGGCGTTTGCTCCCCTTGATCATCCGTGCTGCTCTTGCCAGGAGCTCCCGGTCAGGTCTCGGTCGCGGCACTGTCCACAACCGCTTCTCGAACAACGATTCCGGATACTCAAACGCTTCAGCCTGCGTATCCTGCGGAAGCGCCAGCGTTACAGCCCCTGTTTCCGCCGGAGATGTCAGGACTCGCATCGCCTCGGGTAGAGCCGTGATCGCTTGATCCGTTCGGTTCAGACGATCCCAGTATCGGCTGACAGGCTTGAAGCAGTCGTTGACGGAAATGTCCTGGCTACCTTCGTGCTCCAACTGCTGAAGCACTGGCGCCACGATACGTTTCGCAAAAATGTCACCGGGAAGCAGCAACACGGGCAGCCGGTTGACCGTCGCCGTCGCCGCACCTGTAATCATGTTCGTCGCGCCCGGTCCGATGGACGCCGCACAAGCGAACGTGCCCAGCCTGTTCTTCATCTTGGCATACGCGATCGCGGTATGGACCATCGCCTGCTCGTTCCGCGTCTGGTGGAATCTGAACTCATCCTGATACTGATTGAGTGCCTGTCCCAGACCGGCCACATTCCCGTGCCCGAAGATTCCGAACATCCCCGCGAAGAACGGATGCTCCTCCCCATCCCGCGACACGTGCTGCTCCTTCAAGAACTGCACAATCGCCTGCGCCATAGTCAGTTTGCGTGTCTTCATAGAAACCCCATTCTGGTGTTAAGTCGCAAGGGGCAGAGCGCACGGCACAGAGCAAGGCAGTGCGACTGCATAGGCTTCAGCCGTCTCGAGATGCATCAGAATCAGATTGATCCCTTGATCGATGTGTGGTCCCGTGAATTGTGTAGCGGCAGACTTGTCCTCCCGACCACCTTCACCGTCACGGCTCCCCTGCCCTGGCTTGTGCTTCCCCCCAGTGCTGTGCACTCTGCCCTTGCCCCATCTTCAGCCAAACAGTCGGCTCGGGCGCTCCCCAAACACTAAATCCCCTGGCCTTTCAGGAATTCCCGGTTCCGCTTCGCGCTCTCCAACGGGTGTCCGCTGCCAGGTAAGATATCCTGTTCGACAACAATCCACCCGTCGTAGCCGACCTCCTCGAGTGCCTCGGTAATATCCGGGAAGTCGACGTGACTCTCTTCCAGCTCGCAGAACACGCCCCGCTCGATCGCCTGATGGTAATTCATCTCTCGTATACGCGCTTCCGCAGCAATGTTTGCGTTGTAGCCTTTGTAGTGGACGTGCCAGATCCGCTCCCCATACCGCCTGATCAACTGAGCGGGATCACCGCCGCCATAGCTGTAATGTGCCGTGTCGACGCACAGACCGAGGATGTTCGGTTGCGTGACCTCCAGCAGGAACTCGATCTCTTGAGGGGTCTCGATAAAGGTTCCACAATGTGGATGAAACGCCGTCTTCAGACCCGTTACATCCAGTACCTGATTCGCGATCTGATTGGCGGTCTGGGCGGCGTACTCCCACGAATCGTGCTCCATTGTGTCTTCTGGCTGGATGCGACCGGCGTTCTGCGTCCGCATCGGGTGCGAGCAGATCGAATCACACAGTACGATCACGCCATTCTGCCCACCTACTTCCGACAACAGTTTCGCTGACTCCAGAACCTGCTGATCGCCAACAAAACCCAGCTCAGGTTCAGACAGGTTCACCACGTTGAAGCTCGCGACCAGCTCCAGATCCCGATCGAAAAGCTCCGCACGAAGCTCATCCGGATCGCTCGGCAGGAAGCCGATATCCCCCAGCTCGGTCCCCGTGTATTCCGCTTCCGCCATCTCATCCAAAACGACCCCGGAGTCCGGTGACGTCCCTTCGACTTCGTAATCCAGTACCCCCCACGAACAGGGCGCGTTTGCGACTCCCAGAAACTGCGACATATAACCCCAACCTTGGCAAATCTGATTAACGGACTGTGAGAAGGTTGTGGAATATACCACGGTTGAGGAGGGGTGTCAGCACTCGGTGGACCAGACGGGTGCTGATTGCTGAACTTTTCGATTTCCATCTCTGGATTATTCCAACAAGTCTTCATTATTCAGCTGTTTACAATCGCTTCAAAGAACTTCACTTTCTGCGTTGACATTCACTTACTCTGGCCCCGAGCGGCTGTAACGTCCGACAGCCACGTGGAATGTGGTACTAGGCTGTCTCGCAGATCTGAGGAAACCTTTGGAGCAATCTCGATCGGGAGCCTCACTCATCGCTGCACGTCGGCAGGTCGGCCCTGGAGTGTGCTGATTCACAATGGTTTACAATTAGAAATTGGAATTGAATATCGAACCAGAAACCTGATCCCGAGTTTACTGCCAAGCGAGACGATGTTTGGCAGACGCCTCATCCAGAGCGTCATCTCGGATTTGAGCAGCGGCACCCATTGTCCGGTTCACGCTCGAGCCGCCACTGAAGGCTCGGTTAATCGACCGGTTCGGTTGGGACTATACTCCTGGCTGCCGAGTCTAAATCGGTCTGGCCTCATATCGAGGGAATCCTGTGTGGTAGGCGGCTTCTGGCGGATCAAGGTTAGTGTTTGGGGGTAGGACCTCATTCTGGCGATATTGCTACGTATGCTTCAGGTAGCTTGTACCCATTCAGGAATGCCCTGTGGCCCTTCCGCTGAAAAGCCTGCGTGAAGCCAAAACCATGCTGATCCCACCGAACAACGACCGTCCAAACAGCGGTCTGCGTGAAGGGAATGTCACTCGCGCAGAGGTCAACGCAGCAATCTCCCAGGCGAAGGCTCGATCTCGCTTGGCGAAAACGTCTGTGATCAAGTCGATTCCCTGGCCGGACTCCTACCGGCGAGGCCCTACGGTCTCAACTCGGACCCCCAGGGCGTTATCCGTCGTCACAACGCCTACCGTGACCTTCACAAGAACCAGCCCGACAGCGGGGAATTGTTCTCCCACCTGATCGGCTATTCTGATCCGCTTGAATAACGGGGAGAACTACGAACAGATCTGTGAACGAATCACGCCGCTTGCTCACAGGGCCACAGCAGAGCTGGAAGATCTGGTCGACAAACTCAACCCGAACGACCCGGGCAAGAAGGCAATCTTCGCTGCTGCCAGAGAAGCTCTCACCATCGCTGCCTTCACCCAGGTTTGAACTTCGTGCCGATATCGTCTGCCATCTCCCCTGTTCGCATTGACAACCAGTCGCACCCGAGGGTAGGGTTCGAGAAATCGTTTCGTGCCTTTCCAGCCTCTCACCTGCCGTGCACTTTACGCCAAGCTCTCTGCCTATGACTCCTCGTCAACGATTCATTCACGCGCTCGAGCGCAAACCGCCCTGCGGACGTGTGCCCCACTTCGAGCTCGTCTTCTTCCTCACCATGGAGGCCTTTGGGCGCGTTCATCCGTCCCATCGACGCTACCATCAGTGGGATCAAATGACTGATTCCGAACGGGATCTCCATCGTGCCGACATGGCGGACCTCTACATCAAGACAGCCGAACGCTTCGAGCACGACGCCATCTTCCTTCATCCCAATCCCGGCAGTGAAGACGAGACCGTGCGACTGATCGACCTGGTCCGTCAGAAGACTGACGACCGCTACTACCTGATGCTCCACGGTGATGCCACCTACAGCATCCCGAACGGGTCGGACATGACCGAGTGGTCCGCAAAGTGCATCGAGAATCCGCAGGCCGTGAGGGATGACGCTTTGCGTCGTATAGATGCTTCCCTCGAGAAAGGGCAGCGTCTTGCCAACCACGGTGGACTCGACGGCTTCGCTCTTTGTGCCGACTACTGCTTCAACACAGGACCCTTCCTTTCACCAGAATGGTTCGACGATTTCGTAACTCCCTACCTGGTCCGGCTCGTCGGCGGCTATCGGGAACAAGGGCACTACGTCATCAAGCATACCGACGGCAACATCATGCCGATCCTTGACTCGCTGCTGTCATCGAACCCGCACGCGCTGCACTCGCTCGATCCACAGGGCGAGATCGACATAGCCGAAATGAAGCGTGTCGCCGGCGACAGGATCTGTCTGATTGGGAACGTGAATTGCGGACTTCTGGACTCGGGAACAGACGAAGAAGCCGTCGAATCAGCTGAGTACGCGCTCACCCACGGCATGCCCGGCGGCGGATACATCTTCTCAACCAGCAACTGCATCTACACCGGGATGAGACTCGAGCGGTATGAACTGATCCTGGATGTGTGGCGTCGGATGGGAAACTATGCTACCTGATACACGAGTGGTCCACACCGGCGGCGTGTCCGCACCACCAGCCTGAGTGATTCGCACACCATCTGCCCAGTCTCCTCACCGGAGCCCAAGTGTTGGTGGATCTTCCTCATCCATCAGAGCGAGCATTGAGCCACGTGGGGGATGCTCGGCAAGCATACCAGCATCCGGGCAATCGACCTTAGGTAGCTGACAGATCGCGCACCCAACACGAGACGACTTGAAGACGCCCTTTCCCAATTTCGATGATTTCAGATACTCAGATGCCATCCCATATGAGGAGGGAGTTACGCGTCTAGATCCAAGTCCCGTGATCCAAGTCGATGACACCTACTTTGTCTGGTACTCGCGAACGCCAGAGTCGACGGACGGATACTCCGCATCAATCTGGTTTGCCACGAGTCCTGACGGGATCACGTGGCAGGAGGCAGGCGAAGCCTTGCCGAAGGGTCCTAGGGATGCCTTCGACGCACACGCAGTATTCACGCCTACGATTCTGGTCACCCGCGAGCAATACCATCTGTTCTACACGGCAGTACCGGAGCCTTTTACGAATGACAACGGCGGACCTGGCGGAACACGAACGGCAATCGGTGTGGCCTCATCCGATTCACCTCGAGGCCCGTGGCATCGGTTGGCGGAACCGATATTGCGTCCAGATGATGACCCTGATGCTTTCGACAGCATGCGCATCGATGACACGTGTCTCATCGTGCGTGGTGGTGAATACTGGATGTACTACAAGGGGCGTCAGATGAATCATAGTCCTCAAGAAACCAGGATGGGACTTGCCATTTCCCCGCTGCCGACCGGGCCCTACGTGAAACACCGCGAAAATCCGGTATTGGACAGCGGTCACGAGGTCTGTGTCTGGCCACACGGGAACGGCATCGGCTGCCTGGTGAGTAGCGTTGGTCCACAGGGCAACACATTGCAGTACAGTGACGACGGCGTCGATTTCCGCAAAATTGCCGACGCGGTTCCATCCCACGCGCCTGGTCCCTTCAGGGCCGACGGATTCATTGAGGATAGGGGACCGGGTATGACCTGGGGCGTGTCCATGATACACCATCCGGTCTGGCCCTACCTTGTGTATTTTCACTGTGATCTGACGTCCGGCGAGACGACCGGATTCGACGACACGGGCGACTGAAAGGGTCGGCGACTCCCCACGGTCGCCAACATTCCTTCCTCCCAATGACGCCGACAATACACGCGACCAGGAGAACTGATCCGGGGAATCGACCCACCGCTCTCCCGCATCTACATCTCTGGCAAACCAGTTCACCCCCCTGAAGAGGCGATAATGCAAACCTCAGCGACCCAGATGAAGAGTGGGTTCCTCGATGTTCCCCGTATCGATGTCCATACTCACGTCTCCGGCGACACAGAATGCATCGGCTACTATCACACCGTGCGAGAGATCATGCTCAGGAAGCACGGGGAAGATCTGGCTTTCTGGTTGAATCTGGGTGATCGAGACCTCACGATCGATGACTACGATGCCGTAATGGCCGCCAGCAAAGGGAGATCTCTCTGCACCCTTTCAGACTATGATTCGCACAAGGGTCTGTCGTTTGATGCCAATGAACTGACATCATACATCGACAAGGGGTACGTGGGCTATAAGATCTGGTATGGCCCCTGGTATCGCCGTCTTGAGTCGGACGAAGCAGGATTCCGATATATCGATGATTCTGCACACGAGCCCATCTTCGCCGCGATGGAGAAGCACGGTGTTGTGGCTGCATCGACGCATATCGCCGACCCAAACGGGCCCCACGGGAACAGGACGCCCTGGTGCAGTGACCCCGTGGAGTTCTGGAACGAAATACTGGCGTGGCGCCGCGTACTGGAGCGCCATCCTGGCCTAACTGTCGTAGCCGCTCACGGCAACTGGCTGGTATGCCAGGACGCCCAGCTCGATTTTCTCCGGAACCTGTTTGCCACCTTTCCGCTCTTCCACGTTGATCTTGCCGCAACCTTTCAGTATTTCTCGATGGTGGATCGTGATAACCTGCGAGACCTTATGATTGAGTGGCCCGAGCGTATACTTTTCGGCACCGATATCAGTCGGTGGGAGGAAGCAGCTGACTGCGAAAGCTATGCCGACCGCTACCACCGCTGCTTTCAGATTCTGGAAACC
>CAYYGZ010000207.1:0-8447 GCA_964471275.1 uncultured bacterium
CTTCGATCCCGTCATTGGTGCTGAATATGTGGTGTGCCCTGACCTGCCGCGCCGCCGAAATCCGATCCTGATCAAGGCTGACCTGACGCATTAGCGAGGGTTCGGTGATGTTGCCCGTCGGTGCTAGAAGCAGTGCAGACTGCAGGGGGACAAGCCCGTCATTGGCATCGTAGTTGATGATCGTTGCTCCTTCGAACAAATCGCTCACTGTGTGTGCGAGCAGTCGATTTCCCAAGCTCAGCAGATTGTGATCACGATCTCCCTCATCCAGGTGGACTTCCAGCCATTCACGAGCATCCGACGAACCGGGCAGGGACAGCACGATCTGTACTGCGGAAATCAGGTTCTGTAGGAGGCTCGACGGCTCTTTCCTGTGTGCACCGATCGTAACGATTCGATCTCTGAATGCAATCCCATCTTCGCCAGGCGTGTTGAGTCCGGCGAGAGTGCCGAACCTCTTCTTGTATACATCGTGATACACGATGGACACGTCGTTGTCTGCCGTGGCGTCCACGTTCAGGTCCGCTGGGCTCACATCGACCTGGTCTGTCCTGTCGAATACCGTCTGCCTCGACCTGTAGCCAGAATCGCGCACGGCCAGGTCATAATTGTCCCACGCCAGGTTTGCATCTCCGACGAGGTCTGTCTCGAACAGCAGACCCTCCGATCCAACCAGGAGGCGAAAGAACAGTTCCCCACCCGGCACGTCTCCCCAGGCCTCGCGCCAGATTGCTCCTGCCCAGTCGGCTACTGCCAGTGGGGATCCGTGGTGCGGTGTACCGAGCGTGACCAGACCCAGGACGTGATCGCCGTATCGCGTTCCATCGGGTTGTGTTCTGCCCATAAGGGATCGAACGACAAGCCCTCCTCGGCTGTGCGCGATGAACACAGGTGTGAAGTCTGAATACGAGGCAGAAAGCTCCGTGAGGCTGTCGTAGAGATCCTGGGCGTTGCCACTTCTGCCGTCGAAGCCGATCGGTTTTCGCGTGTCGTGGTCCCAGATATGGATGTCGAATTCGGCGAACTGGCTGGGGCTCTCGCGCACGTGATCGAGGAATGTGTTCCAGCGTGTGAACAGACCTGGGCCCGACCGTCCGTGGACCAGGATCAAGGGAATGCCGTCGCCCTTTGTGTGCAGAAGATCAGGGGTATCCTGGAACGAAGGTGCTCTAGGCTCGACGGATAGGACGATCGTCGTGTCGGAGCCCAAGTAGGCGCCAGTGGCAGGGAAAGCGACGTGGACGGTAATGGATGATGTTCGGCCTGGGAGATACAGGATTTCGGAGCCACCCGATGCTCCGGTGATCGTGTTCAGGTCGGATGATCCGTTCAGGAATCCATTCCAGCTGCCTGCTTCCAGATCCTGGAACAAGAGCGTTTGGTTGGGAAGAGGAATGTGGGCGCTGTCAGTAAGAGTGACGGTAAACCGGATTGGGATTTCTGCGGTCGCTTCACTCTCTATGGCGATCGACAGGTGTGTGGGGATCTGGGCGTAGGCGAATCCGGTGCAGAGGCGGAAGATCGGCCAGATCACAAGTAGGATGAAGTGTGTCATCGGGTAAGTGTTCTGCGAATCGTGTGCCAAGGAGTGACAGCCCCGCCCGCGGTTTCACTGTTCCAGATGCAGATTCGCTTTGACTGAGAGCGAATAACGACCCGCCGCCTTTATCGCCCCAACCATCCCGCGTTCGCCCGCGATGCCCTTTCCTGCGATGTCGAAGGCGGTACCATGGTCGACGGACGTGCGGAGGAATCGTAGTCCCATGGTGAGGCTGACGGTGCCGTGGAAGTCGAGAGTCTTGGCGGCGATATGGCCCTGGTCGTGGTAGAGCGACAGGACGCCATCGTACTTGCCTTCGGCGGTCTGGTGGAAGACGGAGTCGGCGGGAACAGGGCCTGCCACGTTCATGCCCTGTTCCCTGGCAGCTTTGACAGCGGGCCCGATGACATCCATTTCGTCATCACCAAACATGCCCTGTTCGCCGCCGTGTGGGTTGAGGGCAGCGATAGCCAGGTATGGGTTCTGTATCCCAAGCTGCCGGAGGTAGAGGTTGCAGAGCGGTGCGGCCTTGAGGATCCCCTCTTGCGTGATGGCGTCCGGAATCTGGCGAAAGGAGATGTGTCGCGTGAGAAAGAAGATTCTGAGCGCGCGGACGAGGAACAGTGTCATCGGCTCTCGCAGGGCGGCTTTTGCCTTGAGCGCCGCCGTGTGGTCTATGTACGGAGCTCTGGCCGCCCGGAGTGACTCCTTGTTCAGTGGGGCGGTGGCGACACCGTCCACAGCTTCTGTCAGAGCGGCGTCCGTGGCCTGATCGAGGTAGCCTAATCCAGCACGGCCTCCCTCCGCTGATATTTCTCCGTAGGGTACGGGTTCGCTCAGGATGCCGGTGTCAATGAAGTCGATGGTACCGACCTGGAAGCGACCCCTGGATGGAGACGGAATTTCGTTGAGGTCGATCGCCGCATTCAGGTCCGACAGAGAACGCTCGAGGACACAGCGGTCGCCGTAGACGACAGGTTTCGAAACTTCGTAGGCGGTACGGTCGGACAGCGCCTTGACGATGATCTCCGGGCCGATCCCGGCGGGATCGCCCAGGGTGAGACCGATCAGGGGTTTATCATTCATTGGATCTCCAGATGAAGAGGCGCTCCAGAAGAGCGGGAACGTTCCAGGCCCAAGAGGGCGAAGGGCAAACTTGCCACCAAGAGCGCCAGGCGCACCGTGAGAAGCAAGAACAGGCCGCGGAGAACGCGAAAGGCGTCTCTCAGGCTGTGATGGAGCGGTAGGTGCAGGTCTGGGGGAAGTGCGTGACCGGGATGTCAGGGAAGGTGTTGTCGATATACTCAGCCCGCTTGACGATGCCAGGCTATTCCGAGACGCAATGGTTGACGATGATCAAAGGGTAACCCGAGTCGGCGGACTTCTCCCCATCTATCCAGGCACGCACCACATCATCGATCGAGATTTCCAGCTCAGACGTCCTCGAGGCGATGCGGGCAGCGAACGTGGAAGCCGGCTGGGGTTCGATATCGTAGACGTTGTAATAGTGTTCCGATTCTCTAGGCGCTCCCAGGCCGAGATACTCTCCCCAGGCGTAGGGCATGCCGATGTCGGGGATCGCGTCCCAGACATCGTGGCAGCGGACGATCGTGATGTAGTGCTCATCCAGCCACGCACGTTTGCGAACTGTTTCGGAAGATCCGGCGTCAGGATCGTCCATGTCACGGTGACCGTAAAAGGTCGGCTCGTGGGTGACCAGGACGCTCGCGCCCCTGTCGAAGGCCTGCTGGATGGTCTTCTAATAAGGCATCCAGGCTAAGGCAATACCGGTAATGGTTCGCTCCGGATCGCCATAGATGACCCGGTCGACGGTGTCCGCTTTGATGTCGGGATAGAGACCATTCAGATGGTCGTTCAGTTCAGATGGGGTCATTTGGTGACCTCAGAAGACGGGTAGTAGACCGGACGTGTTCTCCGACGACCTGCTTACGAATCATTGCAGCGACTTCTGGTAGAGGGCCGTGCTGTAGAACTCATATGAGGCGGCTTTGTCCGGAACATCGACCAAATGGACGGTGAAGCGTGCGGGAACACCGTTTTCCGGCAGGTGATCGCGGAAGTAACCCCGATACGCTTCGGCGTAGTCTTTCTTCAGCTGGTCCTGGGCGTCAGCGAAGCCGCGGGGGTCAACGAGCGGGTTGGGGCTCTTGGGTTGGCAGCCGAATGCGTGGAGTTCGATGAAATCGATCTGTGTGAGCGACTCACAGATGCCGGCATCCTTCAGCCAGAGCTCCCAGGATTGGAACACGAGGGGTATCTCGCGTAACGGGTCCATCTCGACAAGCTCTTCGAGGTCGAGAACGCCTTTGGCAGAGTATCCCCCCGTCAGGCCAGCGAAATGGATCTTGAGATCACCGTCCGGCTGCTTTTCCGTGACGAGGGCCGAGAGAACGGGATGATCGCCCGTGTAGTAGTAGATCAGCTTACCGCGTTTCTTGACGTTGAATGCCATGGTGTTCTCCGCGGGATTCCGGTCGTGTCTTCAATGTCAGGATCAGACGAGAATCTTGTGATCGTCTTCCGAACCAGCCGAAGAAGGCGGCCAGAACGATCCGGACGAATGGGTGAAGGGGGAATGCCGCGATGAATTGTGGACGCCTGAAAGGACATACGGGATGGGGCACTTGCTGTCCAGTTTCGCAGGAGCCTACCCAAACTAACACTGCAATGATATAAGATCAGGATCCGTCACTGCACAAGTGACAAGCTGTCCTCTGCGACGTGTCCTAGTTGTAGGCGGTGGGTTTCATGTCCTGGAGGACCATCTGGAGGTTGGTGCGGCCGTTCCAGGTTCGCGCTTCGAGAGTGAAGGCGAGATCAACGATGTCGCCGCGGTTGAGTTCGTAGACGAGCTCACCCTCTCGCCACCAGATCGCTTCGCAGCGTGTTTTGCCTGTCTGTATCTGCATCTTCAGATGTGCGGCATCTTGACCGACAGTATCGATCCTGTCCAACCGACACTGCACGGCCGCGAATTTCGGGGGTTCGTTCTGGACGCCGAAGGGCGCGAAGGCTTCGAGGTCTTCGACCGTCTTCAACGAGATATCTTCCGGTCGGAGCGTGAGATCGAGGTCGAGGCACGGGGTCAGGTCTGCATCAGAGAGATGCTCGTCCGCGTCAGCGATGATCTGTTCCCGGAAGGCATCGAAATCCTGGGGCAGGAGTGAGAAACCGGCCGCGTCGGCGTGCCCGCCGTATTCCGTGAGGTGATCTGACGCACGGAAGATGCCCTCGACGATGTTGTAGCCGCCTGCCGAACGTGCGGAACCGACGAATGTGTCGCCCTTTGCGCCGGACACGGCAATAACCGGCTGGTTGTACCGCTCCTTCAGGCGGCCGGCAATGAGACCGATGACCCCCAGATGCCAGTCGTCGCCCTTGACCACCACTATTCGCTGATCGGCCAAACCGAGCTCGACAACCTGCCGCTCCGCATCCTCGATCCCAACCTGCTGGAGCTCCCGTCGCTGCAGATTCAGCCCATTCAGTTCTTCCGCGAGCCTGGTCGCATCGGTCGGATTCGCCGCGCGGAGCAGGTTCAGGGCAACATACGCACTCCGAATCCGGCCCGCACTGTTGATCCTCGGTCCCAGGAAGAACCCGATCGATGTGGAGTCGATCTTCCCTTTGGTGCTCGATATCGCCTTCAAGGCTCGAATCCCAGGTCTTGCCGACTTCTCGAGCACCTGCATGCCGCGGCGTGTGAGGATTCGATTCTCGCCCATCATCGGGGCCATGTCGGCCACTGTGCCTAGTGCCACGAATTCCAGGATGCCGTTGAGGTAGCTGCGACGTTCCTTGTCCTGGAGGAACCGTTCCGAGAGTGCCTGTATGGCTTTGAACGCTACACCGACTGCAGCCAGTCCCTTGAACGGGTATTCGCAATCGGTCCGGTTCGGGTTGATCACTGCATGGGCAACGGGGAGCCTGTCCTGGGGATGATGGTGATCGATCACGACTACGTCGACGCCCACACCCTGAGCCTTCTCTATCGCGTCAAACGCCGATATTCCGTTGTCTGCGGTAATGATTAGCTTAGTGCCGTCGGCAATGGCGCTTTCGACGGTAGACGTCTTCATCCCATAGCCGTCCCTGTATCGGTCTGGAAGGAGCGGGTGTGCGTTGGCTGCGGTCGTATCCAGAAAATCCAGGATCAACGCCGTGCTGGTTACGCCATCGACATCATAGTCCCCGAACACCGTGATTCGCTCGCCTCCCCGCACCGCGGCTTCAATGCGGGAAATGCCCTTTTCCATGTCGTGCATCAGAAAGGGGTCGTGGAGGTGCTCGGTGGAGTTGTCGATCTGGCCGCTGGTCAGGTTGCGGTTTGAGAGGTAGACATCCTGAATAGACTCGTATGAGCCGGGATGTCTGATGTTCCAAATGGGATAGCGGTGCATTTTTTCGCGTTCTACTAAAGATAGCTCAAGTAATTGCCGATATCGTTGAGTAGGGGGGATTGCCACCCCGCCTCTCGATCGCACGAATGCTTCTCCCGATCGGTGAGCCGTCTGCTAGCGGAGCTCACGGCAAGCGGAATAGAAAGTAGGTGAGTATAACCTGATTTCTGGGGAGAAGAGCGGAGTTGGCAACAAAAGAGGTGGAGAAGCCGCCCTCAATAAACAGGCTTCAACGCTTTATCCTGAAATCTCGGAGGGGATAAGGCGTCTGGTGTCATAGGCCCGTGGAGCAATGCGACACCGCTTGGTCAGAGCCCCTTTCTTCGAAGTTACTCACTTCGAGGAGGGGGGCAAACTTTTTCTGTTTAGGAGAGGTCGGACTTCTCCACCCGTTTAAGTATCGGCATCGGTGGGGAAACCTTTAGGCGGGGAGGCGCCTGGGGGCACGGGGGTGGCGGGACCTGGCTTCCTACTCTAGAAGACCCACGGAGTGATTCCTGGAATTCGCTTAGAGAGATGGATAATGTGGTGTTGCCTGTGCCTGCCTCGTCCTCTTTGTCTTCCCAGACGTATATTGAGGTTATCTCACACCTATATAATGAAAGAACTACAGAGGCATGCTATATGATCCAGATGATTCTTGCGGAAGACGGTGTTGTGGCAATGGGATTGGGTGGAGCGCTTCTGGATAAGGAGGATCTGAAAATCCAGGTGGTATCGGATGGCAGGTCGCTTCTCGATCGGTTGAACGAGGCGCCGAACTTCTTCCACGCGGTCGTGATGCGGTACGATCTGCCTGAAATCGACGGTCCGGAGTGCCTGAAGTTCATCAGACAGTTCCACGAGCGGGTATGTGTGCTGGTTCTGTCGGACTCAACTGAGCCGGAGAGACTCGAGAAACTCGCGGGGTTGGGCGTGCGGCGGAAATACGTGATGGATCGTGCAGAAGATACAAAGCAGATTGCTGCGTGGATCGATTTCACACTGGGCGAAGCGGGGTTGGATGGGAAGCAGAGGCCAGATTAGGCACTCGCCCGCCCCAGGTTACACTTTGTAGTATGCGCGGTACCAAGTCACGAACGATTTGAGGCCCCTGTCGATTGATGTTCCGGGTCTGAAGCCTGTTTCTCGTTCCAGCGCCGAGATGTTGGCATAGGTCGCACGAACATCCCCTCGCCTCTCGGGCAGATCGTTCCGTTCTGCCTTCTTTCCGATGATTCCTTCCAGTATCGCTTTCGTGGGGTGTAGATGGCCATGTCGGGACGTCCCCACGGTCCGTAGACGGTGAAGAATCGGAGGCCCGTGGTGGGCAGCTTGAAGAGTTGACTATACGCGTGAGCCATCATCTCGTTCGACTTCTTTGTCGCCGCGTAGAGTGAAATGGGATGTTCGGTGTGTTGACCTGCGTCGGAAGGGAGCGTTTCGTTCAATCCGTAGACCGATGACGATGATGCGTACACGAGGTGACGGATGTCGCTGTGTCTGGATGCTTCCAGGATGTTGAGGAACCCGACGATGTTACTCTGAATGTATTTGAGCGGTTGCTCGAGGCTGTAGGGCACGCCGGCCTGCGCGGCTAGGTTGATGACGTGTGTGAAGGCACTATCGCGGAACGTTCTGTCAACAAATGCTTCCTTGTCGATGTTTCCCTGGATGAAGGTGAAGCCATCCCGGTCGCTCAACCGGCCGAGCCGGTCTCGTTTCAGCGTCACGGAGTAGTAGTCGTTCAGGCTATCGATGCCGGTTACCGTTGCGCCCTCGTCCAGGAGTCTTGTCGAGAGGTGGCTCCCGATGAATCCGGCCGCGCCCGTTACGAGCACTCGCATCCGATCACTCACTGCGTCTCCGATCCAAATCTCTTTTTTGCTCGACAATTTTCTGTATCTAATTCTTGCGTGAAGAGAGTAGGCACATTATTATGGTTGAGCAAGCTGAGGCGCCGGTCGTAACCAACGATGGGCAATTGGATCGCCTACTCCCCCTCCATAAGGCATCTGAGCATTGAAGTCCCCCAGAACCAGAGCATCGTCTCAGTACCGTACCAGGACCTTCCCGGGTGCAAGAACTTCACCACGCATATCGCAAAGGCGGGATTTGTACCGTCCTGTAGCGCCAGCCGCTGCACGAGAACCCGAGGTAGGTCTTTCGGGATCTGTTGCGATGCTTGCCCTCAATACACATTTACCTTACCTAACATACTTCGAAGTACTCAAGTCCCATTATCGGGGGGTCGAGTGAATACAGTCACAAAAGCAGATCTCGTAAAGACGATCGCCGCAGAGTTCGGATATTCAAAGACAGAAGCACGTGCTTCTGTCGACGCATTCTTCGAGGCCTTGACGGAGGCCATCGTCGAAGGCAACCGGATCGAAGCACGCGGGTTTGGCGCTTTTACGGTGAAGCAGTCCAATGCAAAAGCGGGAGCAAGAAATCCGAAAACGGGTGAGCGTGTTTACGTTCCTGCACGTCGCAAGGTAGCGTTCAAA
>CAYYGZ010000208.1:0-8308 GCA_964471275.1 uncultured bacterium
TAGACTTTAGTCTCTAGCCTCTGACCTCTCGCCTCTCACACCCTACACTGGCTTGTCATAGATCTTCTCAAAAACGGCCTCAGGGCCTTCGCCTGCCCGGTTTGGATCGATGATCGTGATTCCGTCATCGCCAAACCGTGCAGACACCGGTGCGCCCTTTCCTTCGTTCAGATACTTGAAATTCAGATCCCGAACGATCCGTGCTGCGTGCACGATCGCGACGGTGATACGGCCGTCTTCTGCCGTCGGATAGATGTTGCTTACGTCATCCAGGCTCTCACCCATGAACTTGACGCGACACATCGCGACAAGGCTCGCGTGGATGCTGTCGACCCCGTAGCCAATATACGCGTGCGATCCGTCGGGCCTCTTTATATCACGAGTAAAGTGGTTATTCGATGTCTGGCTCCCACCCCCGTTATACCAGAAACGAAACCCTCGATACTGCTGGTCGGACTCCACCTTGCCGTCTGCCCCCACAATCTCGTGTTCCTGGTTAACGGGCCCCTCAAAATCATCGGGTGTCACCCAGTTGTTGTGGAAGTAAACCGACATTCCGTTCTCGAAATCGACTCGTACCTGCACGGCATCGTAGGCATTGATATTATCACGAACCAAGCGCTTCTTCTGCCCCACGGCGGTCAACGCCGCCGGTTTGCTTCGGTAGTAGTTGTAGATCAGGTCGACCCAGTGGGGACCAACGTAGCTGAACGGATCGCTCTGCTCGGCCCACTTGAAGGTGCTGGTCGAGACCTCCAGGGGCTCCTCCAGCATCGCGAGACCGTAAAGCGGATCACCGATACGCTCGGCAATGTCGTGCTGGATCCTCAGATGATCCGGATCGTAGCGTTTGTGCATATCGACGGCGACAACAACGCCCTTTGCCCTGGCTTTCTCGATTATATTGTCCGCCTCACCGATCGAGAGACACATCGGCTTTTCCATCAGTACGTGGACACCGTTTGCAACCGCATCCAGTGTCACTTGTGTGTGCAGATTGTCGGGCGTCGCAACCGAAATGACATCCAGATCAGGATGATCACCCATGACCTCACGCCACGGTGTTTCGCCATAATAGGGCTTTGGCCGATAGCCCGTCCACTGTTCGAAGTTATCACACGCACGGGTAGCCGAGGCCTCGGACCGCGTAGCGATCGCCACCAGTTCGAATTCGATCGGGGCCAGGTCCCGTGCCCAGCGATCCAGCCCCACGCGAGCGAGCAGCCCCGAGATACCTGCCTTCTGCAAGTCTGCGTAGGCTCGAGCGTGAACGTCACCACCAAACATCCCGGCACCAATCAGTGCGACTTTGATCTTTCCTTCCATATCGCCCTACTCCTCTTCCCTCTCTGTATTCTGCCCGGGAGGCTTCTCCCAGTTCTGATGATCCTGTTCAGTAACGAATCTACCCCGGTTGTCCAGATAGCTCTGGGACTCCACCGTCTCTACCCAATTTCCAGCGATATCGATAAGGCCCCATCGACCTTCCCACTTCACTTTGGCATATCCACCGGAGAAATGGCGTGCCTGCTCGAATCGAACGTCTATAACAACAGCCCCATCCGTGTCGATAAACCCCCAGAGCCTCCGATCCCTGACACGCGCCAATCCCTCTGAAAAGCTGCCGACCGCATCATACCGAGCCTGTATCGCGGCACTGCCGTCCACGCGGCGGAAGCCCCACTTCTCACCATCCCTGTATGCGATGAAATCTTCGCTCACGCCGCTACCTCATCGGTTCTTGGCTGGCTTGCGAGAATCTCGCGATAGACAAACGCGCTGGCGACTGTGATCACGGGATACGCCACTAAGATGCCCACCACCAACGCGAGCAGCCCGGCGATTACCAAACCGATGATCGAAGCAAAGAGGAGGATCAGTTTCCCCCGAGTGCCCCTGGTGATCCGCGAGCTCTGCTTCAACGCCTCTATCGGCCCCAAGTCGTGCTCAACCATAAGGAAGGGCCATTGGCTGAATTGTGCTCCCCAGATGAGGCCGGGCGCAATCAGCAGCATCAGCCCAACCAGGATCAGAAAGCCGTGCAGCAGGCTGGCGATGAGATACTTAAAAACAAGATGTGAACAGGCGAACAGATCGCCAAAGCTTGCGGGTTTTCCGTCCACAAGGTTCAGCCCGATCCGAACGAGTCCGAGGGCGACTACGAACGAGAGTAACATACTCACGATCACTGTCAGTGCGAACAGGCCAGGTGAGTCTGTAAACAGCATCTGCGGAACAACCTGGATCAGCAGAGCAGCGATGTGCACGCCAACCAGCAGACCTGTATTCTCCTTGAAAATTCGCCACCCTTGGGCAATTGCTTCGCCTATGGAAAACATCAGTCGCTCCCTTTGCGCTAATGATAAGCAATGCCGTGAAGATCGAAAGACGCAAAAGAAACGCCCCCGGGCCGGAGTCCGAAGGCGCAATTGCTGATTCGCAGGTGACGCTGCTACTTCGTCACCTTACGCCAGATCCTTCGGAGTTCGTCTTTCTCGCGGATCGCATCCAGCCAGATATCAGGAAAACACGCCAGCGCGTAGCCGGAGCCCTGTGGACCCAGTTCCGGAACAGCATACAGCGTTCGACTCCCGGCACCCTTTACCCAGGCAGCCAGCGACGGCCCCAGATAGTCGTCTCTCCAAACCACAAAATCGCGATCGAGCTTTCCTTTGCCATCTGTGACGGGTGTCTGGCAGTGGCTTCCCGTAAACGGGCGGAAGTGGATAAGCTCACTCATCTTCCAGATATCCAGCCGCTTGGACAGTCGCTTCCAGTAAGTACCAGGCCGCATCTGCTTGATAATGGCAGGATGCGAGTGGTCGAAATTCATCCGCAACTTCTTCTTGTACTTCTTCTCGTAGGCCGCCGCCAATGCAAATGCCTTCTCCGGAGTCTCTGTACAAGTATCCCGATGCACTTCGATGGCTGGCTTGATGCCGATGCTGTCCCCTGCCTGAATCACGGCACGCGCAACAGGCAGCGCATCTCTCGTCAGCGTATCGTGATCACAGAGCTGGACGTTCACGTGAATGGCGCCCGCATCCTTGAAAGCTTGCATCTTGGGGAGTGCAGCCTTGATCGATCCGACGTCGACACCGCCAACGAGTTCCAGGTCGTGCTTTGCAAGCGCTTCACCCAGACGAGGGTCAGAGCCGGAACTCATGCCGTCAAATCCTGCCTCCTTGACCTTCTTGACCTTCGTGTCGATTGCCCAAGGCCGCTTTTCTGTCGGGTATCCCCGCAACGACCAATCCGCAGCCATGACCTTCAGTGTCGGCTTCACCTTCTTCTTCGCCATCTCGCCTCCCGATTTGTGCGTTAGTTGCCCCCGCTCCCTTCCCAACCTGCTCCTGCTCGTAAAACGTCTCTATCTACATGGGTCCGACCCGCTCAGATCCCTTGTCTATTGCGGCCATCGTTGCATCGAAACTCCTGTGCATCAGCTCGAGTTTCAGGGCCTGATGGTCGGGATCATCCCAGAGATTGTCAAATTCGTCTGGATCGGTTCGGAGATCGTAGAGCTCTCCAAGTCCGTGACCGTGGTAGACCACGAGCTTGTGGCTCCCATCGCGGTACATCGTCGCAAGCGTAGCATCCGGCAGATCGAGTGCATCGTAATACTCACATCTCACAAAATCCCGATGCGGCGTGTCCGTGCTCCCCGTCGCAGTCGGCAGGAGCGACCGACCGTGGAAATAACTCGGGATCTCCAGCCCCGCCGCTTCAACGATCGTGGCCGTCACGTCGTGCAGTTCGGTCAGGCTTCCACTCACCGCACCCGTCTTGATCTTTCCAGGCCACGAAAGAATCAGCGGTACACGAACAAGCCCTTCGTAGAACCGACATCCCTTCTGTATCAGGCCGTGATCGCCGAGCGTCTCCCCGTGGTCGCTCATGAAGATGACCAGCGTGTTCTCGAGCTGCCCGTTCTCCTCGAGCGCGGCCATCATCCTACCGACCTGATCGTCAACCAACTTGATCATCGCGTAGTAAGCGGCCTGCAAAGTCCTGTGGTCTCGACCCCCGGGACCATCGAGTTCGATCAGGCCGCGTGTCTGGGTATGCGGAACGATCGGACTCTTGATATCCAGATGCTCCGGACAGCGTCCCTTCGACTGGAAATCGACCGCCTCGAGTTTGCTCTGCTGGACCAGATCACTTTCTCTGTACAGAGCGCCCGGCATATCCGCTTCATCGAACTGGTCACGATAGGTCTGAGGCGGATTGAACGGTGGATGCGGATCGTAGATATTGACACTCACCAACCACGACTCCGTGCTATCCCTCTCCGTCTTGATGAACTCGATCGTCTTCTCGGCACACCACGTCGTCTGATGCAGTTCGGCCGGTACACCGCCGGAGCTCTTGGTCAGTTCACCCAGGATCTTGCCCTTGGATCGCACCCAATCGGCATAATCGTGACCGGTCTCCCAATCATCCCGCGGCGCGTGGCTGTATTGCCAGTAGCGATACCCATCGTCGACTCGCGCTTCCACACGTCCAAAGGCGCTCGACAAATGAAGCTTCCCCACCAAGCCACAATCGTAGCCGGCATCGGCTAGGATTTTCGTCACCAGCGGCGGGCTGTCCGGAAAGACCGCGTTCCCATTGCCGTTCACGTGAACAGCACTCGGATACCTGCCTGTCAGGAAACTGGCACGGCTTGGGGTACAGATCGGACTCTGGCAGTATGCGTGCGTAAAGGCAGTGCCGCTTGCGACCAGATTGTCGATGTTGGGGGTCGAGACGTGCGGGTTGTTGAGGGCCCCGATCGTGTCATAGCGTTGTTGATCCGTGCAGATCCAGAGAATATTGGGACGATCAGGCAAGGGTTCCTCCTGCGTCAGGTAAGAGGCCGTAAGGGCAGGCTCAGTTCTTCAGCCAGCTTGAGAATTCGATCATTCAGCTGCTTTGCGTGCGAAACAGTCGGTACATCGGGTGTCGCCGTGATCGCACGAACGTGTGCATTGCGGATGATGTCCCGCGACGCGAGCAGTTGCTTCTCTACAAAGAGATACAGCTCGAGATTCTGGAGCGAGAAGGAGATCTGTGGCAACAGCCTCTCGAAGATATCCAGACATCGGTCCATATCGCCGTCCTCTCCCGCAGACCACATCTCATGCATCAGGTCAGCGTGTCCAATCCCGGGCATAACGCCGTCGATCCCCGATTCGAGCAGTTCCGGCAGATACATCCCCCCCCAGCCCTCGAACACACGAAGGCCATCTCCACACCTGGCCTTTATGGATCGAAGCTTCGGACCCAGAAGTGGCTCCTCGAGCTTGATGTATTGAAAATTCGGGCATCGATCCTTCAAGTGCGCACAGAAATCAGCACCAACGGTTGCGCCACTGGGATTGAAGTCCTGAACGAGAATCGGCAGGTCGACGGCGGCGCAGACCTCGGCAGCAAAATCGATGAGATCGGATTCGGGAATCGCGAATCGACGGGGCAGTGCGAAACTGATGTGATCTGCACCTGCCAACTTGAGGGTGTGCGCAAGCTCGGCCGCGTGCCGGGAAGCGTCGTGGTTTGCCTGACCGAACACAGGGATGCGACCGGCCGAAGCATCGGCCGCCGTCTTCACACAGGCGATTCGCTCATCGTCCGTCAGCTTGTAGAATTCGGTACCGTACGCAGGCAGACACACACCGGCGATCCCGAACGCGACGGCGGCCTCCACCTGGCGAGCGATGTCGTCCAGACACAGTGTGCCCTCGACATCGAACGGCGCCGACAGGACCGACAGGACTCCCCGGACGATTCCAGGCTCAGACACGCGCTTCACGACCTTTCTCAACTCGCTTCGGACGGCTGACAATCGCCAAACCCTCCTGAAGCCAGGAGCGAAGAGCTGTGTGATCTTCGACGGCCCTGCGCGCAACGGATCCCGCCGCTGCCGTCAGGTCCAGATCCTCCACAAGGGCCTCTTCCGTGAAGTAACCAGCTTCCTGAATCACATTCCCATCAGGATCGATGAACTTTGACTCTCCGTGCGAGGACCCGAAACGGTTGATATCCTTGGGGTCGGCAGGCGCATTCGCCATAACCAGGTAGATCCCGTTCTCGGTTGCCCGAGCGATCGGCATCGACCGATACGCGGAGAGCTTGTATTCCACCGTGATTGGGGACTCACAGCTGCAGAAGAAGCACACCTGGGCACCAGCCGCCGCCGGGAGTCTCACCAATTCCGGATACCTGACGTCATGACAGATCAAAAAACAGCAATCGACACCGCAGAGCCGGTAGATGGGCAGATGCTGTGAAGGCTTACACCACTTCTCGCCGGCGAGATGAATCTTCCCGTATCGTCCTGCGACCGCCCCATCCCGATCGACGATCAGAAGACTGTTGTAGCGTGTTCCCTCCTCTGCGTGCATGGAACCCACGACTGCCGCAATGCCGTTCCGCTTGCACGCCCGGACGATCCGTTTCTCTGCCTTCTCGACGCGAACAGGATCAAGCCGCTTCCAGAACCCGGGTCGACAGGAATACCCAAAAATTACCCCCTCGTGAAAAGCGGCAACCTCCACACCCTCCTTGGCAAGCTGCTTCAGATACGCGACAATCTTGCCCGCGTTCGCCTCGATATCCTCGTCCGCGTGCATCTGCACAGCGGCGACCCTCAACACTTTCTTCACCATCCTTACCCCCCCACCATCTCAGAGTCTGTCCTCTCGCACTAAGCACTTTCTCAAGAATCTCATATCTCCACCACCTGCCCCTGTTTCGGGATAAGCACATCCTCATACCCCTTCGCTAGCAGCCTCTCACGAAACGGCTCAGACTGCTTGGTCTCACCGTGAACCAGAAAGGTGTGCTTCAGCTGCTCAGATGGTGGGTAACTGACATAGTGCATCAACTCGTCCCGATCCGCGTGCCCGCTGAAGGCGTCCATCGTGTGAACCTTGCAGCGCACGGGGAAGGGCTCGCCGAAGATCTTCACTTCGTGGTTTCCATCCATGATCCGGCGCGCCAGGGCATTCTCGGCCGCATACCTTACAAAAAGCAGTACAGTCTTCCTATCCTGGATGTTATTTCGCAGATGATGGAGGATCCGACCACCCTCCGCCATCCCAAATGCGGAGATAATGATGTGCGGGCAGGTCAGTTCGTTCAACTACTTCGACTCGTTCATATCTTTCACATACTTCAGCCTGCCAAAGCCAAGCGGATCCTCGTGGTTGCTGACAAACTGTCGCGAGGTCTCTTCGTCGAAGCACTCCGGGTGCTCACAAAAAACTTCGGTTGCGGCAACGGCGAGCGGACTGTCAACGAAGATCGGCATATCGGGAATGCGATCTTGATCGAACAGCTTGTGCAGAACGTATACAAGGACCTGCGTACGCCCGACCGCGAAGGCGGGAATGATCACCTTTCCGCCTGACTTTACCACGCGATTGATGATATCGACCAACTCATCCTCGGAATCTTCACGCAGTCCGTGGAGGCGGTCAACGTAGGTGCTTTCGATGATCAGCGCATCAATGTTACGGACAACATTGGGGTCGCGCAGAACGGGCACCTTCGTGCGGCCGATATCACCGAAAAACCCCAGCCTGAGCGTACGGTCACCTTCCCTGATGTTTAGCAGGATTCCGGCTGATCCGGGCATGTGGCCGACATCCCTGAAAGTGGCCGTAACGCCGGGGCAAACATCGAAGCTTTGGTCGTAATCCTACCCCCTGAATTGCGTCACCGACTTGTCGACATCAGCCATACCGTATAGGGGTTCGACAGGTGGCTGGTCATGTCGAGCCCGTATCTTGTTCGCCCAATGGATGTCACGTTCCTGCAGATGAGCAGAATCGCGCAGCATGATCCTGCAAAGATCACCAGAAGCGTGGGTGCTGTAGACCGGACCGTCAAATCCGCGTCTGACGAAAGAAGGGATATTGCCGTTGTGATCGATGTGGGCGTGTGACAACAACATCGCGTCGATCGTCGACGGATCGACGCAGAAGTGGTGGTTGCGCTCGAACGCCCCCTGCCGTCTCCCCTGAAAGAGCCCGCATTCCAGGAGTACCCGGCTACCGTTCACGGTCGGAAGATGCTGCGATCCGGTGACCGTCCTCGCCCCACCACAGAATTCGATTCTCATCGAGCGCCCCTATCCCAGAACATCGCAAAGCCAGTCCAGCTTCCGATGCTGGTGTAGATTGTGTCCGCCTTCGTGTTTGTTATACGGGTAGACCTCGATTGATTTCTCGACTTCGCCAGGCAGGCGATTATACGACGCGTATACCGTGGATGGTGGGCAGATATCATCCCAAAGCCCTACGGAATAGTAGGCGTGTGTCACCTT
>CAYYGZ010000209.1:0-8285 GCA_964471275.1 uncultured bacterium
CCGGGACGGGGAACGCATCGTTCACGATCAGTTCGCGGACAAGGAGCTGCGGTATCGACGTCGCTACCTTGATCTGGCACTGAACCCGGATGTATGCGACGTTTTCAAAAAGCGATCGGCGATCGTATCGGCGATCAGGCGCTTTCTGGACGAGCGCGGCTTTCTCGAGGTCGAAACACCTGTTTTGCAGCCTGTCTATGGCGGCGCATCGGCCCGACCGTTCACGACTCACCACAACACGCTCGATATGGAGCTCTTTCTTCGGATCTCGGATGAGCTCTACCTCAAGCGCCTGATCTGTGGCGGACTGGATCGGGTCTACGAGATCTCCAAGGTCTTCAGGAACGAGGGGATCGACAGTACCCACAACCCTGAGTTCACGCTGATGGAACTCTACCAGGCCTACGCGGACTATGGCGACATGATGGAGACCGCGGAGAACCTGGTTTCACAGGTTGCCGAGACGGTCACCGGGTCCACAAAGATCACCTATCAGGGGCAGAGCATAGATCTGGCACCCCCGTGGGATCGGATCTCGATGCTCGACGCCATCGGAGAGAAGGTGGATCTGGATGTGCGATCGGCGGATGATCAGGATCTGAGGACGCTGTGTGATCGGCTGGGCGTGGACGTTGATACCGATGCGAATCGGAGCGCGCTGATCGATGACATTTTCGATGCCCTGGTGGCCCCACAGCTGATACAGCCGACTTTTGTGACGGATTACCCGGTGGAGATGTCGCCCCTCGCCAAGCGTCATCGAGATCAGGCCGGTCTGACAGAGCGATTTGAGCCGTTTGTGTGCGGCGGCGAGATCGGCAACGCATTTTCCGAGCTGAATGATCCGATCGATCAACGTCAACGGTTCGAGCAGCAAATGGCCCTCAAGGCCGAGGGGGATGACGAAGCACAGGTAATGGATGAGGACTATGTGCGAGCCCTCGAGCACGGGATGCCTCCGACCGGTGGCCTCGGAATCGGGATCGACCGGCTTGTCATGCTCTTGACGGATTCCCCATCTATTCGCGACGTGATACTCTTCCCCCACATGCGCCCTGAAGAAGGATTGGGGCCCCAGGATTCCGAGTAGCACCGCTGTCCACGGACGGATTGCCAACCGATGCTTGAAGCAGAAGGAATCACCAAGCGATTCCGTGTTGGCGACACGGATCTCGATGTTCTGAAGGGCATCGATTTTCGGGTCGGTGATGGCGAGATCGTCGGGTTGACGGGTCCGTCAGGAGCTGGCAAGAGCACGCTCCTGCAAATCCTCGGTGGGTTGGACGCGGCAGACTCTGGTATTGTACAAGTGGCAGGCCAGAACCTCGCCGATCTGAGCGAGGATGAATTGGCGGCGTTTCGGAATCGACATATCGGATTTGTATTCCAGTTTCATCACCTGCTACCCGAATTCACGGCGCTCGAGAACGTGATGATGCCTCTTCTCATCCGGGGCGAGCGACACGAATCAGCTGCCGAACCTGCTGAGCGGCTGCTGTCGCAGATAGGTCTTTCCGAGCGGTTGCAACATCTGCCTTCGGAATTGTCAGGGGGGGAAGGTCAACGGGTCGCCGTCGCGAGAGCCCTTGTGACGGAGCCGACCGTGGTGCTGGCAGACGAGCCATCCGGGAATCTGGACGTAGACCGCAGCCTGGAGCTCTACGATCTGATCAGAACGCTTTCACAGAAGTTCGGATCAAGTTTTGTGGTCGCAACACACGACCCCACGTTGTCCGATCGTGTAGACAGAATCGTGCAGATGGCGGACGGTCTGATCGTCGGCCAGAGCTAGACTGATACGCCTATGGATTGTCAGAACTGTCACGAGCACGAAGCGACTGTCGTTATCACGGAGATCGTGGGTGAACAACACTCGATCACGCACCTGTGCAAGCGTTGCGCGAACGACCTTGGTGGTGCCGGCGGCGTAGCCATATCGATTCAGACGCTTTCCTCGGAGGATGAGACTACGGGCGAGTGTCCGACGTGCGGCAAGTCTTTCGCCGAGTTCAGAAAGAGCGGTCTGTTTGGCTGCGCAGACTGTTACACACAGTTTGAGGCGCATCTGCCAAAGTTGTTCAAGCGCGTCCAGGGCGTGGTCGACCACGATGTCGACCAGCCGGTGGCAGAGGCTGACGACCTCGCCTCCCTGGAAGAACAGTTGACCGAAGCCGTTACGTGTGAGGATTTCGAACGTGCGGCCACCATACGCGATCGGCTTGTGGCAATGAAAGACCACGGATCGGCGACGAAGTGACTTTTGACGATCTCGCGACGCGCAGCGCCGGATGGCTCGATGGTTCGGGGAGTCGTGCCTCCTATGTGATCAGCAGCCGTGTTCGACTGGCGCGCAATCTGGCGCAGCTACCGTTCACGAATCAAGCTACGGATCAGCACAAACGTGACATCGTCAGCCAGGTACTAAGTGCCTCCTCGGGCGCGTCGCTTGCAGAGATGGCCTACTTTGACACCTGCGCTCAGAACGAACTCGAGCGACAGTTACTGGTGGAAAGACATCTCATCAGTCCCGCACTCGCGAAGGAGACGGGGCCACGCGGCGTCATGGTCGAGGAGACAGAAACATCCAGCGTGATGATCAACGAGGAGGACCATCTACGTATTCAGGTGATTCTCTCGGGTCTCCAGGCCGCCGAGGCCTACGAAACGGCTCGCGCCCTCGAGCAGGATCTCGCCACCGATCTGGATTTCGCGGCTTCGTCCCGATGGGGCTTTCTGACCGCCTGCGCCACGAACACAGGGACGGGTCTCCGGGCGTCCACGTTGATTCACCTACCCGGTCTCGCCCTGACCAAGGAAATGGACAGTGTGGTCAGAGGGGTGGCTCAACTGGGCTTTGCGGTTCGAGGGATATACGGTGAAGGGAGTGATTCGGCTGGGAATCTTTACCAAATTTCCAACCAGCTGACGCTTGGCCGATCCGAACAGACACTGTTGGAAGGGCTGAATAGAGTGGTGGGTCAGGTTGTCGAGTGTGAAATGAATGCTCGGGAGACGCTGGCCCGCGAAGCTAGACAGCAGATTGAGGACAAGGTGTGGCGCGCATTGGGGATTATGGAACGCGCCCGATTGCTCACGTCGCAGGAATTGATGAATTTCTCGTCAGCCATACGGCTCGGCATCGATATGGAGATGCTGCCCGGTTTGGCGACGGCGACCATAAACGATATCATGGTCAGTACACAGCCATCGCATCTGCAGCACCGGTCAGACAATCCACTTGACGCAAACGAACGAGATCTGCTGAGGGCGGCCGTGGTCAGAGAGCGTCTGGCCGCCTGAGCATCGAGGCAGACCTAAGAGATGGGAAGGACTTCCAAATACGCGCCTTGAGCGCGCTTGTCCGTGAAGGGCGAGATAGGGGAAGAGGAGATACTAGATGAACAACATGTTTTCGGACCGAGTTAAACGCGTCATGCAGCTCGCACGCGAGGAGGCTGCACGACTCGGGCATAACTACATCGGCACGGAGCACCTCCTGCTTGGGATTATCCGAGAAGGAAAGGGCTCGGCAACGACTGTGCTGCAGAATCTCGGTTTGAATCTCGAGAATATCAAGCAATCCATCGACGACTATGTTGCCTCCTCCGGCGGATCGATGACGATGGGCGAGGTACCGTTTACCCCGCGTGCGAAACAGATTCTCGAGATTGCGGCGAACGAGGCCAAGGAGATGAAGAGCCAGTTCGTCAAGACGTGCCACCTCCTCCTTGCTCTTCTGAAGGACAAAGATGGTGTCGCTGCACAGATCCTTGCCGCCTTCGGTGTGGACCACAAGACGGCAAAAGAGGAAGTCATCGCCGTCCTGCAGGGCAAGCCGACAGGCAAGCGAGAAAAGAAGAAGAGCAAGACGCCTTTCCTCGATCATTTCGGGCGGGATCTTACCGATCTGGCACGTCAGGGCAAGCTGGATCCGGTTATCGGCCGGAACGAGGAAATAGAGCGTGTATCACAGGTCCTGAGTCGTTACAAGAAGAATAACCCGGTGCTCATCGGCGATCCGGGTGTCGGCAAGACATCCATCGTGGAAGGACTCGCACAGCGTATCATTGAACGTCGTGTACCGCAGGTCTTGGTGGACAAGCGTGTTGTCACGCTCGATATGGGTGGGATCGTCGCTGGCACAAAGTATCGCGGCCAGTTCGAGGAGCGCATCAAGGCGGTGATGAACGAGCTCCAGCAGAGCACGGATGTCATCATCTTTATCGATGAGCTGCACACGATTGTGGGGGCGGGATCGGCGGAAGGAACGCTGGACGCGTCGAACATGTTCAAACCGGCTCTCTCACGTGGTGAGCTGCAGTGCATCGGCGCCACGACGCTGGACGAGTATCGAAAGTATATTGAGAAGGATGGTGCGCTCGAGCGACGTTTTCAGACGATCTTGGTCGAGGCGCCCTCGGTCGATGAATCGATCGAGATCCTCAAGGGATCTATATCCAGCTACGAGACACACCACAAGGTCAAGTATACGGACGGCGCGATCGAAGCGGCCGTTCGCCAGGCGGATCGATATATCACGGATCGACACTTGCCAGACAAGGCGATCGATGTCGTCGACGAGACGGGATCGCGCGTCCGACTTGCCCGGTTGAACCCGCCGGAAGAGATCAAAGAGCTCGAGCTCGAGATTGAAGACATCACGACCAACAAGGATGAGGCGGCTGACCAGCAGCAGTTCGAGGAAGCCGCCAAGCTGCGCGATCAGGAACGCTCAAAGAAGGCCCTGCTCGAGGAGAAGCGGAAGGAGTGGGATCAGAAGGTCAAGGACGAGGTCGTCGAGGTCGACGAAGATCAGATCGCCGAAGTGATCTCGAATATGACCGGTATCCCGGTATTCCGCCTCGCGCAGGAAGAGTCGGACAAGCTTCTCCGGATGGCAGACGAGATCCGAGAGTCCGTTGTCGGCCAGGACGAGGCCGTAGAAACGATCTGTCGATCGATCCGCCGGACACGCGCCGGGCTCAAGGATCCGAACCAGCCGATCGGCACGTTCCTCTTCCTCGGCCCCACGGGTATCGGCAAGACTTGGTTGCCTCAGACCCTCGCGAAGTATCTGTTCAATGACGACGATGCGCTGATCCGTATCGACATGTCGGAGTATATGGAGAAGTTCGCGATTTCTCGTCTTGTCGGCGCGCCTCCGGGCTACGTCGGATACGACGAGGGCGGGCAGCTGACCGAGAAGGTTCGCCGCAGACCTTATTCTGTGGTGCTTCTGGACGAAATCGAAAAAGCGCACCCCGATGTGTTCAACCTGCTCTTACAGGTTCTGGACGAGGGCCGGCTGACGGACAGTTTTGGCCGGAAGGTCAACTTCAAGAACACGATCCTGGTCCTGACATCGAACCTGGGGACGCGTGATATCTCAAAGTCGGGCGGGCTCGGTTTTCAGACGTCTGACAAGAAATCGCTTAGGGAGCGGCTGGAGCACCGGATCAACGAAGAAGTGAAGAAGACGTTCAGTCCTGAGTTTCTCAACCGTCTGGACGAGACGGTTGTCTTTAATCCGCTGGATCGGAAGGACATCCTTTCGATCGTCGACATCGAGCTTAAGGACGTGGTCACTCGAGTCGAGGAGCGGGGTATGTCGATCAGCCTGACCCCCGGTGCAAAGACGCTTCTGGCCGAGAAGGGGTTCGACCAAACCTACGGTGCGCGTCAGCTCAAACGGACGATCCAGAAACTCGTGGAAGACCCGCTTGCTGAGGATATCCTTCAGGGCCGGTTTACGGAGGGCAGCAAGATTCGGATATCCAAGAAGTCCGGCGGGTTGCACTTCGTGGACGAAACCGCGGGAGAGAATGCGGACAAAGTGCTTAACAAGGACAAGGCGTAGCTGACGGACGTGACCTCTTGAAAGACATATCGTTTTTGGGCTCGGGATTCTTCCCGGGCCCGTCTGCTTGTTGAACAGGAACCTTTCGCCGGGCCGGGCGTATGGCTCATAGAGTCTTCTGAAGACGCCCCGGCTTGGAGGTACATTTTGATACATAAGCATCAATACAACAGTGTCCTGCTGATCATACTTCTGCTGAGTGCCGTTGGTACCGCGTATGCGCAGTTTGAGCGTCCCATCATCAAGGAGATCCGGGTTCGCGGGAACGAGATCACCGAAGAATCGCTGATTCGTTTCCAGTGCGGGCTTGAGGAGGGCACGCGTCTGCAGCCCGACGATCCTGCCTCGGCGATCCGAAACCTGTATACGCTCGGTCTCTTCTCCGACGTCAAACTGTTTGCCGATGCCAACGCGGATGGCGAATTCATTCTGATCATCCAGGTCGACGAGCATCCGCAATTGTCGGAGGTGGTGGTAGCGGGCAACAAGGCAATCAAGACGAAGAAGCTGAAGAAGGTGATCGGCTTCATCCGGGGAGAATGGGTCGAGCCGCAGGCGATCGTTCGTGCCGAGCAGGATGTTCTGGAGGCCTATCGGGAGAAAGGATTCAACCTCGCGAAGGTCGAGGTGGAGCGAGGGGGGACTGACGAAGAGGGCAGGCGGCAGCTGATTTTCAGCGTTGAAGAGGGCCCGAAGGTTAACCTGAAGCGAATCACCTTCAAGGGGAACGAGGCGTTTACGAGCGGGAAGCTGCGCAGCCGGATGGAGGAAACGAAGCAGGACGGGTGGTGGTTTGGCGGCGGCAAGTACAGCGCGAAGACTTACGAGCTGGACAAGGAAAAGGTCATTGAATGGTATCGACAGAACGGATATCGCGAAGCAGAGGTCCTGAGTGACAGCCTCTATTTCGACGAGGGCGGTAAGGATCTCTTTATCGATATCACGGTGGCCGAAGGTCCGCTCTACACGTTTGGCGATGTAGCGTGGGAGGGTAACGAGAACCTGCCTGATATCGCTTTTCACAGCCTGATCGTCAGCAAGAAAGCTTCTGTCTACAGCACGGAACGGATTCAAAAGTCGCTCGAGCAGTTGCGAAACGCTTATCTGGATATCGGGTATCTCGGGGCAACCGTCGGCAAGACCGAGCATCCTCAGGAGGAAGGCAATATTGTCGATCTGAAGTTCTTCGTGAAGGAGAACGACCCCTGGAAGGTTCGCGAGATCGTGATTTCCGGGAACACCAAGACAAAAGACCGGGTGATCAGGCGTGAGCTCTGGATCCAACCGGGCGAGGTTTTTGCCCGTTCCAAGATCGAGCGCAGCGTTCGGAACCTGATGCAGCTCAACTACTTCAACACGGTTGAGCCGGATCTCCGGACAAACGAGGAGACATCGGAAATCGACCTGGTCCTCGAGGTGGATGAACGTCAAACCGGTACCGCCTCGATCGGAGCGGGTTTCTCCGAGCGGGACAAGCTTGTCGGCACGGTTGGGCTGCAGATTCCGAACTTCATGGGGAACGGTCAGCAGCTCGATTTTCAGTGGGAATTCGGAACTCAGCGTGAGACGTTTGTACTTGGGTTCACCGAGCCCTGGATGATGAACACGCCGACCAGTCTTTCGACACAACTCTTTAGCACGACGTCACGGTTTATCTCAGACTTTGACCAGCGGTCACAGGGCGGAACTATCCGCGTCGGGAGACGGCTGCAGTGGCCGGACTTCTCGAGCGTTTCGGTCGGGTACAACCTGAGCGAAGTCAAGTTCATCAATTTTCAGGACTCGACGCGTATCGGTGATCCCTCCCTGCGCGACAATCTGACCAGTTCGGTGTCGCTCAGTTTTCAGAGAGACAGTCGAGATCTGCCGATCTTTCCGACATCAGGATCGGTGTTCAGCTATCGCCCCGAGATTGCCGGGGGTATCCTGGCTGGGAACGTCGATTTTCACAAGCACGACTTTACCGCCAGCTTCAACTTTCCTGTGTTCTGGAAGTTTGCGTTGAATGTCCGCTCTACTCTGGGTCTTGTGATTGGCTATGGGGACGGCGCGGTGCCCTTCAGTGAACTCTACACACCGGGTGGTGTCGACCTGTTCGACCGGACGATGCTCAGAGGGTATGCAGACCAATCTGTCGGGCCCAGAAACTCGAACGGGGCGGCAATCGGCGGCAACACACAACTGCTTTTTAACGCCGAACTTAGCATACCGATCGCTCCGAACCAGTTCTACGGTCTGCTCTTCGCTGACGCTGGAAATGCTTGGGATAATCAGGCCAAAATCAGTATGTTTGACCTCCGACGATCTGTCGGGGTTGGTATCCGGATTGTGGCGCCTCTTCTCGGGATCATGGGTTTCGATTTCGCCTGGGGATTGGACAGAGAGATCGTCGATGGTCTGCCTACAGGGATGACGACACACTTCCAAT
>CAYYGZ010000210.1:0-8275 GCA_964471275.1 uncultured bacterium
TGTTGTAGGGTGACTGATACGAGTAATCCTTATAGAACAGGCGCCTCGGCCCATCGGGGATCGCATATTGCACCGTCGGATCCGCCTGAAGCCGCATCCCCTTCTTGAGTCGGTTGTGATACACCGCGGAGATCGTGGCCCGCTCCTCGGCGACCTGAGCCTCTCCTTCGATGATCGAAGCCATCGTTACAGCTTCGTGGATCGTCATACCTAGCCTACGAGCGTCTCTTGTCAGCTTCCCGTCGAAAGTCCTGCGGAAATGATCGACCAGGATGGCCAGGATCTGCTCCTCGGACGACGACGCCGATACCCGGTAGGTCTCGGGAAACAGGTAACCTTCCAGATTATCCACAGGAACCTGCATTCGTGAACAGAAGGCAGGATCCCCGACCAGCGCGGACAGCTTGCTCGGATCGAGATCCAGGGCACGGGCAAGCACTTCGACCACGCGCTCCTTCCGGAGACCTTCGGGAATCGTGACAGTCTGTGTCACGTCCCTCGGCACCTGCAGTTCCTTCAGGACTTCCCACGCGGTCATCCGACCCGTAAATGGATGATCACCGGCAGTCAGTCGTCTGCTTGCCCCGGTGGTAACGGCGAGAAACCGCAGAAACTGGGGACTGTGGACGATACGTTCTTTCTGGAGACGCCGGGCGATCAGGGCCACCGATGCTCCGGGCTCGATTCGAATCGACTTGGGACGTCCCCCGGTCGGCCGGTTCAGCACATACAACGCGAACACCGCAGCGAATGCGATCGCAAAGAGCGGGGCCGCGATCGTCAGACCGAGAGAAGGTCGCCCGACGCGATCCCAGATCCGCAAGATCCTGTTCATATCGGGTTCGCGCTGAGATAAGATTCAAGCATCAAGGCTGCCGCCACCCGGTCGATATCCCCGCGCTCCTTCCGTTTCTGCCCGCTCACGATTCTTTTGGCCTGCTCACTCGTCAGTCGTTCATCCCAGTAGGCGACCTTCACGCCTGACCGTTCGCTCAATGCCTGACCAAAGCGCTCGACTTCCTCCGCCATCTCGCCACGGGTGCCATCCATGTTCAGCGGCAGACCAAGCACAATGCAGCCGGCCTCACTGCCGACGATGGCTTCGGCAACCTGCTTGAGGGCATCCCTAAACCCCGATACGACGACCGTCGGCTGGCCCTGCACGGTCAAACCGGCAGGGTCCGTGAACGCTATACCCAGACGCTTACGCCCATAGTCGATGCCGACCAGTCGTTTCAATTTGGTTTCCTCCGGCAGCGCCGGGCACAGTGCAGAAGAGTCAGGGGGCAGAGGGAGAGGTTCAGGCGTCGCCCGAAGGGAGTGAACGGAGGCGCTCACGTTTCGCAAAGACCTGGTGCTGAAGGGAAACAACGTGTTTCCGATTGGAATCGCTGCCTGCCCTTGCCGAGGGGAGAAGCCGTTCGATCAACTCTTCGATCTCGCGGATGTGTTGACGCAGTATCTGGCTCTGGACGGACACGTCAATCTCGACCGTTTGTGCCAGATGGGTTCGACCGGAATGCCGGTTTCTTCGGTTTGTCGGCGCGCGTACCGCCTGGACCGAACATCGTGGCCATCGCTGCGTCCGGATCATTGGCCGGACGATCCCAAAGAGATCTCATAACAGACGAGACAACCGCTTTGAGGGAACGCTTCCGGTCCTTGAGACAGAGTCTGCGGATTTTTTTTCGGGAAGTCCTTTCCGGCTCCTCCCGGACGAAATCAGCCGCGCTGATCCCCTCACGGTGCGCATTCTCCATCAGGTTCGAGAAGGCCTCAACGTCCAGGGGGTCGTCCAGCTGATCCAGGATGTCGTCATCTTCTGGGTATGTGGGGGTCTCTTGGGTCACGGTGCCTCACCAGTAGAAAGCAACTTAGGAAGGGGCCAGTTTGGTGTCAACCCGCCCCTACTCCTCCGGCTTCAGGTAATCGAACGCCACCTGCTTGCTGGCAGACTTACCTGTCTCCAGATCCACAACGGAAAGGGTCAGAATGTTTGCCCCGTACTTGGCCTCAGTCAGGTCCAGCTCGAGATGGCCGCGCTCCCAGTCCTGGTCACCGGTCTGCTCGAATGTGAAGGTGACTTCCGGCTTCGCTTCACCAGGGAAGGAAGGGCGCCGACGAAGGCCCTGCTTGTGTTTGACGCCCGCCGTGACCTGGTATCGGGTCTGTCCAAAACTGTTCTTCTTGAGCCCGTAAATCTCGTAGTAGAAAGGAACCACCTTCTCCGTGTAAGATCGTCCGGGATTGGGACGCACTTCCCACCGACCGCGGCGGAATCGAATCGTACCTTCATAGTCAGTGATGCGACTCGCGAGAACAAGATCACTGAGGCCGAGGGTGTCCGAGGGGTAGGCCTCCACGAGAACATTCCGCTCGATCGCGGTCAGTCTTTCTCCGAGCGTATCGTGTATGCGGAGGGTCAAATGATAGAGACCGGGCTCCAGATCGGCGCGAATCACGTCGACGTAATCTCCGGCCACTTCTGAGAGCCGGACACGGTCTGAACGTCTGAACACCCTGGCGTAAGTCGAGTCGGCGAGAGCGATAGACCGCGACAGCACCGCCACGGGTCCGTCACCTGACTCCCGTGTCCGAACCGCACCGCCGGGTATCCCGTAGGCGATGTCCAGTCGTGTCTTGAATCTTTCCCCCCGGAAATCGAAGATCTCGAGCTGAAAGCCCTGTATAGTCGCGTACTCGGCTGAGATGAAGTCATCCGGGAAGTCGGATACCGTTCGCTCGTAGGCCAGACCCGGCGCATACTCGGTCATCCGGGCGGTGGACTTCATGATGGACGGCGGTATATCGGGCAGGGGCGCGAAGTCGAATCCACTCGACCCGCCCCCCTCCTTCGTGAAGTCAAAGACGAGCCCTCGACCGATCTCGGTATACACCCACGATTCCCAGGGCACGATGCTGTAGTCCCCGAAGAGCGTCACCGGTGCATACGATTCTCCCTCGCCCCGGGACTGCGGATCCGCAAGCCGAGTAGCTGGATCCTCGTCGGCATCGATGCCCTCCGCCTCGTTTGAAAAATCATCACGTTGCGCAAGCGTGATGCCCCGCGAACTGCGGATCGGAAAGACTGGCCCAACGAGCTCTCCCTGTGGGGGGACGTTGTACAGATCCGCATACATCTGTTCCTTGACCTGCTGAACCTTCGGCGAAGTCAGGGCCGGAACGCGGCCGGACTGCGAGCGATAGTCGGGCTCACCATACCGGATGTATACGGCCCCCCTCCGATCCCACGGGTAGGCGTAATCGCCGAAATTGCGACGCGCAAACCAGACACGTCCGTAGTGCTCGAGAAGACGTTCATTGAGTTCGGTCGTGAGATCGGGGTCCTTCTCTCTCCAGAACCGTTCACGATACACCCTCTGGGCCGTCTCGTCGAGCGACTCGTAGCCTGCGATATCCTGGCCGGGCAGCACGGTGCGGATATCATCGAACCAGGAGCGTTCACGCTCTGTCACCCGGAGCAGGTAGGCCTGGAAATAGCTGAGGGCCGGGTCGTAGTTTCGCTGACGGATATCCTTGATCGCCAGAATTGGTATTAGATCCACGGCATCCGGTTTGGCCTGGTAGATCGGCCCGATCGCCCGATCGATGCCGCGATAGTCTCGCAATCGGAGCAGCGAGCGTCCCAGAAGAACTGCAGTTTCAATATCGTCCGGCTCGAGGTCGATATACGCCTTCAGATAGCTGATGGCACGCTTGTCTTCCTCGCCTCTCGCGTAGTATTCGCCGAGCACACGGTATGGCAGCGCGAAGGCCGGGTCCCTTTCGATCGCCTGCCGGGCATACCGGACCCCGTCGTTCATGTCCCGTTCAAGGTAAGCGCGGGCCAGATTCGAATAAGGCTCGAGATACGCCGAGTCCTCCCGGATCGCGCGTTTGAAGTGATCGATGGCTTTTGCGAAGTACTCCGGTATGCGGATAAAGACCTGCCCCAACCCGTTTTGTGCCCGAGCGTCCGCGTCACCGAAGGACAGCGCTTTCTCAAATGATTCCTTGGCCTTGTCGACCAGTCCTCTGGAGAGATATGCTTCACCCAGGACCGACCACGAATCACCGTCGACGGCCTGCTCGACCAGTCCGGCGACCATGTCTTCGGCATTGCTCGCGCCGAACATCGCGACGGCCTCGAGCTGGTGCCCTGTCATCGTCGCGATAATATCGGAGAGCTTGTCCCATCGCCACACCTTCCGCCCACTCGTCGCGTGACTCCAGATGATCTGCCCTGTGACCACATCGACCATCCGCAGTGAGAGGCCCAGGTTGTGTATCGTGCCCGCTTCGCCGGTCACCGCGATGCTGCCGCACAGGATGGCGCCGGCAAGGGTCGTCTCGTGAGCCCGCTCCCTATTCTGTTTCCCGATTCTCACTGGAACAACATCGTGCTTGCCGCTGATCTCACCCGGCACTAGGGAGAACACGCCATCACGTTCCATACCCCGTCTGATGGCAATCCTGCAGTCGGCCGCCAGGTATTTCCAGTCCGACGTGTAAATCGGCTGAATCACGATCTCCGTTGGCAGATCTTCCATATCGGGTGGAGGCGGCTTGACATCCGTCGAGCTGAATCCGAGGCTGGCCACGATCTCTTCGGCCGGTCCGTCACCCACGTTCCGATTTGCCTTGGTCCACGTCCATGCAGGATCATCACGGATCTCACCCGACCAGATCATGCGCCCGGTCGATAGATCAATCAGACGTGTGTGCAGGGCTCGGATGCCAGCAGCATCCACAATGCCGGTGATGAGATAATCCGCTCCCGTCCGTTCCCTCAGCGTCTTGAGCGCCCTCGCGGGGACCTCCGACGCAACTGATGCGATCAGGCGGGTAAGCGACACGGAGAGCGTATCAGGCTCAACCAGGATGAACCGACGTCGATCGAGCGCCTCCGAGTAAGAGCGGCCCATCAGCTCGGCACCCAGACGGTCGGCGATGAAGACGCCGTAGTCGGGTTCTGCCGGATAGTGGAAGGGCGTGATCGCGATGCGGGGAGCCGAAAGCGTAACCACTGACTGGGCGAACAGGTCCTGCGCGAAGGTGAGGGCCAGGAAGGCTGTCAGGAACCAGTGTCGCATCATCAGTCCAGAGGAATGGTGACCGTGACACGACCGGGCTGCAGGACGAAATTCTCGACGACGCTGTAAGCCCAGATAGATGCGAGCGCCAGCCCCAGGGCGCGGGCCGTGGAAGCACGAGACTTCGCCCTGGCAAACCGCTCCTCGAAGGGATTCGGATCATCCGGTCCACCGGTTCTTGCCGGCAGATTCATATCCAGATCGGACGTGAGCCGGTAGTTGTTGAGTGCTGACTGATATGCTTGATCTGCCAGGAACCAGCCGACCGCCAGCGCGCCGGCCGAAACCGTCAGAATCGTCCCCCGCTTCTTGTGTCCGCGGTAGCGCTGTCCCCATCCGGGCAGGATCAGGGATCGAGCACTCGCCTTGAGCGGGGACGTGGCACTGATTCTAGCCTGTCGTCGAGCCCGGCGGAGAAGCTTCATCTCCGCCAGCACACTTACGAGCGCAGCGTCCTTCGGGACGTCCAGGATCCCTCTCGATTGTCCCTGGTCGTTCCGGAACAGCTCACCCAGGACGATCCGTGCCCCAACGCTATCCTGCATCGCGAGTCGGCAACGGGCCAGGTCGAACAGAACACGGTCACGATCTTCACCCCTTACCTGGTCGAAAAGAGGAGCGATTGCCAGGAGACCCTCCAGGTTGGATAACTGATCGAGGGCAGCAGCGTACCGCCCGTTTCGGTAGGCGCCCTCGGCTGCAGACACAGAACCTTGCGCGCGCAGCGGGATCGAAGTGGTCGTCAGCAGGAAGGCCAGAAGGAGGCCGGTTGTGATTCGCGAGATCATCAGGGCAGGTAGGTGAAGACGTTTCCGCCTGTGCTGCTGACGTGAACAAGATTCCCCGTCCCGCCATCGAGAGCCAGCCCCCCGAGCGAGAAATCCTCGTTGGGCAATTCCCAGAAGAGAAGCGAGGTCAGATCGGTGTCGAAGACGTAAACACGTCGAGCAGATGCATCGAGCACGAAGATCTGCCCAAAGCGGTTCAGTGTGATCGCGGAGGGAGACAGCCCCGAAATCCCGAAGTCGATGTCTTCCCAGACGAGATCAGGGCCAAGGCCCCCGGAAACATCGGCCCTCACAACGCGGTTCTCAGCGGGAACGGCCGCCCAGAGATGTGCGCTGTCACCGATCAGGCTCGCTGGTTGAGCAAAGGGTAAATCGTATGACACGAGCTCAAAAAGATTGGACGTGAACACACGGAGCCTGCGATCCGCAGACAGATAGATATTCCCGTCTCCTGACTGGGTTGCCGCAACCGGCGTCTCCATATCTGTGATCGACCAGTCGTCAGGTCCCTCCCAGACCTTTGTCAGGTTCGGCAAACTGTAGGCTCTGACCTGAACGGTTGCCCCCTGGCTGCTTATCCCTACCAGGAAGACCCTGTCTTGGATCGTCGGTGGGCGGAAGACAGTCGGCCCCGCGAGCACAGCCGATTCGGGAACGATGCCCGTGACATCCGTTGCGACCGTTTCCTCCCTGATCGCACCGACCGTCTGGCTCCCGTCGAAGGAGGCGCCAAAAAAGTAGCGATACTTGCTGATGTCCACACCGATGGGTCGCCCAACAAGGGCAAGCATTGTCACGGAGGCGGCGGATGAACCGGATGTGATGAAGGTCCGGCTCGCCCCCCGCCCCACGGGCTCGCCCCGTTCGCGCGAGTAGATTTCGGCTGTCAACGGAGAACTGCCCAGGGATGCCCCGGTCGAAAAGCCGGTCAGCACGCTGTAGCTGTAGGAGACATTGCCCTGGATATCTGTATCGATGAACGAGCTTTCCGCCGGTCCTGTAATCTTGAGGGTACGATCCTCAGCACCCGACTTCCGGGTAACCTCCAAGAAGGACAAACCGTCGCCCACGGACTGCCAGTCGACCTGGATCTGCCCCTGGAACGGGTTGCGCCGAAGTCGCAGCAATCTCGCTCCTGGGATCTGCACCTGGATGGCCCGGGCTTCGACAAGCCCGACAGAGCTACGGGCGCTGACGGTGTATTCGAGAAGCTCACCCGCGAGCGGGAGACCGTCGCTGTACGAGTCAACAAACCGGCCAGCCCCTACGGATGTGCCGCCCTGGACAACGCCGATGGAATCGAAGCCCGACCCGCTGCGCCTCAGGACGATGACTCGCAGAAGCGGATCTCTCCCGAGATATTCCCAGCGTAGGGCTACGGACCCTGTGGATGCCTCAAACCCGGAGTCGAGGATATGGATCAGGGATGTGTTAAAAGGATCCTGGATGAGATCGCGTTCGGGGTTGTAGCAGGCAGACAGAGAGGCAAGAATGGCTAGGACGGCCCAGAGTCTCGGTAATCTTGCGGAAGCAGAAGCGGGGAGCACAGCACGGCCGCACTCCCCGGGATAGCATCTTTCAGTCTGTGACGAGATCAGGTCGCGTTCCCGGGGGCCTCGGGGGCCTCCTCCTCTTCTTCATCTGTTTCGTCGTCCTCTGAAGCTTCCTTGGTCGCCTGTCGACCCTCCTCTCTAAGACTCTCGTCAAGGGCACGATCGAAACCGAACAGCAGCTGCAGTGACTTGTGAACCTCGATGAAGTGAGGACTCTCCGTATATGGCGTGACCTGTTCCCACCGATCGTAATCGTTCACATCCCGTGAGTAACTGTCCTGGACCGGATTGTAGATGAACTCCAGACCGATCGAGGTAATCACGGGCTCTTCGTTTTCCTTCATCCGTGCCGTTCGGAACCGGGCGACGCGTGCGATCACCGGCAGTCGACACGGCATATACGGCTTGTAGTCCGAGATCTGGGGTCGTGTGAAGTTTAGGACGGGATAGAAACGAAGCAGAATAGCCGCCTTCTGCAGCTGCTCTATCCGGTCAGAGAAGCGCATCTCCTCGAAGCCCTCGCCGAGCAGGTAGCCCAGGAATGCCTCGTTCGCCTCCTGCGTTTCGCCGCCACGAAGCTGAGCGCCTCCGACGCTGAAGTTGAGCAGGTCGACCTGATACCCGTCTTCCTGCCTGACATACTCCCGGAAGTCCAGCTCACGGGAACGGGCATCGTCGAACGTAACGGGTTTGAGCGTGATATTCTCGACGCCGATATCCGTAACTTCGGCCGGCATCGTAAACTGCCTGACCGACATGGGTGAATCTACGGACAGGCCGTAGTTCGACGCGAAACTGACGTGAACGATGTCGTTCTCGAAATTCCCGATTACAGACTTCC
>CAYYGZ010000211.1:0-8262 GCA_964471275.1 uncultured bacterium
ACAACGCGCATCCCGTGTCGTGTGCTGCGGCTGTCGCGACGATGGAGAAACTGTCCGTCGATGGCGGGGCGTGTTTCGAGATGCTCGATGAGCGGGGTCGGCAGATGGAAGAAGGCTTGAAGGAGGTCTTTGACGGCGCGTCGGTGGCGACAACGATTGCGCGACAGGGATCCGCTTTCTGTGTCTACTTCATGGATCATGCACCGAGGGATTGGCACGATATCGCAGCGAATCACAATTTCGAGTATGACACAAAGTATCGAAAGCAACTGATCGATCGCGGTGTATATCATTTCCCGCTACCGACAAAGCAGGGCAGCATCTCGCTCGCTCACAGCGATACAATCATTCAGGAAACGCTCGAGAGAACAGTCCTTCCCTGATTGCCAGCCGAATCGCTTCCCTAAAGCTCCTTGCCTGATTCCCTCAGTCACCATCGGTTCTACGATTTACCGCCCTGCGTGTAGACTTCCGCTGGGTGGCACTCAGAAACACAGTGTCAACTTCTTGACTTTGTGTTTGTAGATCACGCCGACTCGCTGGCTGAATTAGGGATTGTTTGAGTCAGCCAGAGCTTACACCGGCCGATCTGCCTCAGGTTGAGACGATGCTCATACGCAGCTCGTGAGCTTCATCGTCGCGCGCATACTCATAGTAGTAGTGGATGCGGTCGGGGAACTGGATCGCGTCGACGTAGCGCAGGGAACCCGATGCGTGTGGGGATTTCAGGATCGGCCCGTCCGGTGTGAGACAGGTCAACGAGCGGATATCCTGCCCGGAGAGGATGCCGGTCTGCTCTTCGTAGTTTCCTGACACATCGGATGCGCCGTCGTAGAACGCGGTGAATGTTCCGTCGATGCAGATGACCGAGCAGATCCGTCTGCACCAGGCATCCCAACCCTCGCCTGTGGGAGAGAAGATGTCTCCCTGCCATTCGAAGTTGCGCCCGTCAACGCTTGTGGCGAGACCGGTTCGTGACACAGTCAAACCCGTGTTGTAGGCGTCGGCTGTCGCGTGCAGGCTACCCACCTTGCCTGGCGCCAGGTCATCGATTCGCGTGGCATAGCTCAGGATCGTCTGATATTCACCCCCGAGGGTGAATACATAGGGGTCCTTGATTCCCTCGATGCCCATTTTTTTGGGGTCGAACAGGAGTCGACTCTCGGACGGCCTGAAGCCGTCTGGCCCCGGTGCTTCCATACAGTCCGTTCGCCACATCTTGTGAGCGGGATCCGTGTAGCTGATGTATAGACGCCACGTGCCGTCGAGTCCTTTGACCAGTGCCGATCTCTCCATCGAGTCGGAATCGAATTCGGTCTTCTTCGCTGACCAGATTCTCGTGAACGATATCCCATCGTCACTTTCCGCGATGACGCACTCACCACCCCGCTCGAGTTCCAGCCCGCGCGGCCGGCGCAGCCGGTAGTAGAGATAGTATTTACACGACTCCCGGTCGTAGATTGCGCTTGGCGCGCCCGCCCACCAGCCGCCGCCGGTCCCCAGGGGCTGGATGACGGTGGTGCCTTCTTCGGGGTTGAAGAGCGGGGCGTGTCCGATTCGTTTCAGGCTGTCCATGTGCTCTCCGTATATGGGTCTTTCTTCACCGGTAGAAAGTCATCCTGAGCCCAAGCGAAGGATCCCTGTTCGCCAGATGGTTTCGATGGCGCCAGGCAGGCGGGACGTAAGGGTTTGAGACGAACAGGGCTCATCACATTCTGTCCGTGTAAGGGCAGGGCGGGATGACGCGTTCCCCTCATTCACGATGACCTTTCAACATTCCAGATCAGTGCCTAATTTACCGACGGGCGGAAACGTGTCCAGAGGAACGGGATGAACCAAGCTGTCAGCACAAAGAAACGATAAACCCGATAGAGACTGGAGTGCATTGTGGAGGTGAGGTTGGCGAGCCTGCTGGAAGGAGCGCAGCAGGCCGAAGGAACCGTGGTGATTATCGACGTGTATCGCGCGTTTACGACGGCGGCGGTGGCGTTTTTGAAGGGAGCGGAAAAGATCATCCTTGTGGGAGAGGTCGATGAAGCGATCGCACTTCGGGAGGCCGGCAAGGGCGATCTGTGCGTAGGAGAGGTCGAGGGAAGGCGGCCGACGGGGTTCGATCACAACAACTCGCCTTTTGAGATGTGCCGAGCGGACCTGACCGGGAAGACGGTGATTCAGTCGACGCGAGCTGGGACGGTCGGAGTTTGTGCCGCGACGAAAGCCGACCGAATATACGGAGGATCGTTCGTGGTCTCGGGGACGACCGCTCAGGTGATTGGGAAGGAGCAGCCTGATGTGGTCACTCTCGTAGCGATGGGGTGGGCCGGAAAGACACGCACCGATGAGGACGAGCAATGTGGCATGTATCTGAAGAACCTGCTCGAGGGCAGAGAAGCCAATCCTGATTACGTCCGGGGTCTGGTGATGGCGGGAAGTGAGTCGCAGAAGTTCGGTGATCCCAAAACACCACAGTTTCATCCTCGAGACCGGGATATTGCACTTCGGATCGACGCTGCACCGTTTGCGATCGCGATCGCAGAGGAAGAGCGTCTGCTTGTGGCACGTCCCGTCGACACCGGCGGTCGACAGATGGATCCTGCCACCTTGTGCGGAGGTATGTGATGGGACAGGAGAAGAGACAGCCCAGCCTGCTGTTCAGTCTGGAGAGTCTGGAATCGTTGAAGGATAGAATAGAATCGAACACCTGGCTATCGGATGCCTGGGACCGGAAGGTTGCCGGCCTGGACGCATCGCTCGATGAACCGGTCAAGCTTCCGGATAGAGGCGGGGGATGGTGGCACTGGTATGCATCGCCGGACACGGGAGCCCGGCTCAGGACGGGTGATGAAATTGGCGAGTGGTCGTGGGAGCATATCGACCCGCTGACCGACAAGGTATACGTGAGTGACCCGGGCGATCCGAGCCGTGACTATGACCGATGCGTTCTGATGGGTGTCCACGATCGACTGGCGAAAGCGGCTCGCGATATGGGTGTGGCCTACCAGGTGACCGGTGACGTTCGCTATGCAGATCGGGCCACAGAAATCCTGAACGCATATGCCGACCGGTATCCGGACTACGATCTGCATACGGTGCGGAACGAGTCGAAACTGGGTGGGGGCAAGGTCGGTCCGCAGACGCTGGATGAATCCGTATGGCTGATCCCGTTCAGCCAGGGGGCCGACCTGGTCTGGGACAGGCTCTCAGATGATGATCGTGAGAGATTGACGAACCGCTTGCTTGTCCCGGCGGTTCGCGAGGTCATTTTGCCGCACGAACTCCGTGTTCACAACATCCAGTGCTGGAAGAACAGCGCGGTGGGGTGCGTCGGATTCCTGATCGGGGACGACGAACTGGTGGCGCAGGCGATCGAGCATCCGGATCGTGGTTTCAGGAAGCAGATTGCAGACGGCGTGATGGATGACGGCGCGTGGTGGGAGGGGGCGTGGGGATATCACTTCTACACGATGTCTTCCCTCTGGGCCCTGCTCGAGGCTGCACGGAACAATGGTATCGATCTGTATGATGCGAAGATCAAGTCCATGTTCGATGCCCCGCTGGATTTTGCGATGCCCAATCTTTCCCTGCCGGCGTTCAACGACAGTAATGAGGTCGATCTCGCGGGACGGGCGTCAATCTATGAGCTGGGTTACGCTCGCTATGGTAATGACCGCTACGTGGAACTTTTGGCCAGCACCCAGCGAGACGATGATTTCGCGATCTTCTTCGGTGAAGCGGAATTGCCTCAAGTCAAGCCGAGCGACGGGATCAGCCGAAATTTCCCGGCGTCCGGCTATGGGATTCTGTCGGAGGGGGCCGATGAGACAGCGACGTGGTTGTGTCTCAAGTATGGTCCGCACGGAGGCGGACACGGTCATCCCGACAAGCTGAGCTTTGTACTCTACGCAGCTGGCGGCGTGATCGGGTTGGATCCGGGATCTGCACCGTACGGGATGCCTGAACACGGCGGCTGGTACAAGACGACTTTCTCGCACAATACGCTGGTCGTCGACGGTCAGTCACAGGCAGCGTCGGAGGGTGCTTGTCTGGCGTTTGATCGCTCCAACGGCATCGATTATGCGATCGGCGATGCGGGACCGATCTATGCTGGTGTCTCGTTCCGGCGATCGGTATTCAATCCGGATGCGGGTCTGTTCGTCTTTGTCGACACGGTTGTCTGTGATCGCGAACGGCAGCTCGACCTGGTTTATCACCATCGAGGGAAATGGAGTGATCCCCTCGAGGGCGAAACCTGGACTCCGCCGGATGAGGTCGGATACAGGTATCTGAAGGAGGCGTCGTCACGCAAGCTTACGACAGGATGTGTACTGAGCGTGAAAGACGCGAACTCAGATTCTACCGTAACGTTGGGAGCGGGGTCAGAGACGGAGGTCGTGACGGCTACCGGAGTGGGCGATCATCTCGAGGACCGCGTGCCGACCGTTCTGTTTCGGCGTCAGGCGAAGGCAACAACCTATCACTGGGCGGTTGCGGTCGGTGATGGGTGCGAGGTAGAGCCCCTGGCAATTCAGGGATCCGCCGAGGGATGTCGGGTGTCTCGGAACGATCGTTCGTGGGTCGTCGTTTCGAATCCTGAACGGGAGGACGTCGAGCTTCCGGGGTCAACCGATCGAATCATCGAAGCCGGCTACTGTGCGGAGACGATAGCGTGACTTGGGAAGAGAGATGGCACCCGCTGCGCGAAGAGTGGGTCATCGTCGCTGCCCATCGGCAGAATCGGCCCTGGAGCGGAGAGACGGTTGCCGACGTGAAATCCTCGGCACCGGTATACGACTCCTCCTGTTACCTGTGTCCGGGGAACGCCAGAGTTGGCGGCGAGATCAACCCGGACTTCGACGATGTCTACGTGTTCGAAAACGACCATCCCTGCGTGGCAATGAATGCGCCTGAAGCTGTCACGGCCCCCGGTCTCTATCGATCTCGATCTGCGACTGGCATCGCGCGGGTCGCTTGTTTCAGTCCTCGACACAACATCACGCTCGCCGAGCTTCCTGTCTCCGATGTCGATCGGGTTCTGTCCGAGTTGCAGGAACAGTATCGAGATCTTGGGGGACGACCCGAGATCGAACACGTCCTGATGTTCGAGAACAAGGGAGAGGCGGTCGGGGTGTCGAACCCGCACCCGCACGGTCAAATCTATGCGACGAACTTCGTGTTCAAGACGATCGAGACGGAAGCGCGGGTCAGTAAGCGCTACTGGCAAGAGAATAAGCGCGCCCTGTTCGGAGATATCCTGGCGGAGGAGGTTTCAGATGGGCGGAGGATTCTGTCTGAGAATGATTCGGCAATCGCCTTTGTGCCCTACTTTGCGCGATACGCCTACGAGGTCTACGTTGCCCCGAAGGCGACACACGCCAGCCTTTCGGATCTATCGGACGACGAACGCCGTGACCTGGCAGACATCTTGCGACAGACGTTAATCAAGTTCGATAATCTTTGGCAGATGTCGTTTCCCTATGTCATGTCGTTTCATCAAGCGCCCACAGACGGGGAGGACTATGGTTCCTTTCACTTCCATATCGAATTCCACCCACCGCTTCGTAAACCGAATCTGCTGAAGTATCTGGCCGGCCCTGAAATCGGAGGAGGGAATTTCCTGAGCGATACGGCGCCGGAGGAAAAGGCCGAAGAGTTGCGCGCACTTCCGGACACACACTACAGAGAAAAGGTCGACGGTGGCTGAGTTCAAGATTGCCGGCGGCCAGACCGGCGGGTTGTCGGATATCGATGCGTTTATCGGATTGGTGAACCATCTCGATGAGCATCCGATAAGAGAAGCACGCGGACTCTTCGACGACCGCGCGGAACTCTATGTGAGCCGGGCTCCGGGTCGACTCGATGTGATGGGCGGGATCGCGGACTACTCGGGCTCGCTCGTTCTGCAACTGCCGACTCGGGAGGCAACAATCGTGGGGTTTCAGCAATCGTCGGATAACCTCCTCCGTGTCGTCAGTGGCGGCGCAGATGAGAACGCCAGGCTTCCGGAGGCCACCATTCACACCAGCGATCTGGTCAGCGATGGCGGACCGATTACCTATGAAGCGGCGCACGGTCTTCTGACGACGGATCCGGGATCAACCTGGGCAAGCTACGTTCTCGGCGTCTTTGTCGTCCTTATGCGCGAGAAGGGCCTCGTCGTCGATTCCGGTGCACGCATTCTTGTCTCCTCGGATGTCCCGGAGGGCAAGGGGGTGAGCTCCTCTGCCGCACTCGAAGTGGCGACGATGATGGCCGTCTGTGCCGCATTTGATGTCACTCTCGAGGCGCGGGAGATGGCGTTGCTCTGTCAGAAGGTGGAGAATCTTGTTGTAGGTGCGCCCTGTGGTGTGATGGATCAGATGACCGCTGTGTGTGGCGAAGCGGGCAAGCTGATGGCCCTTTTCTGCCAGCCAGCGGAGCTTCGTGAGGCGATCGCCTTGCCTCACGATACCGCAGTATGGGGAATCGATTCCGGCATTCGTCACGCGGTCTCTGGTGCCGATTATGGGTCTGTTCGCATTGGCGCGTTCATGGGGTACAGAATCCTCGCTGAACTCGCAGACCTGGACGTTACTCCGGGGGATCCCGTGTATATAGAAGATCCCCGCTGGAACGGATATCTGGCAAACCTCTCACCCTCGGAATTCGAACAGCACTTTGCCCAGGATATTCCGCGCCGGGAAGAAGGGGGAGCGTTTTTACGGAACTATGGCGGCACCACAGACGCTGTGACGACGATCAATCCCGATCTGAACTACAACGTGCGTATGCCGACGCGTCACCCGGTCTATGAGAACCACCGTGTGAAGACGTTTGCGGAACTGCTGACGACGACGGGCGAATGGCAGATCGAGCTGCTAGGAGAACTGATGTATCAGTCGCACGCAAGCTACACGACGTGTGGTCTGGATTCAGAGGGAACGGACCGGTTGGTCGAACTGGTTCGGGAAGCCGGACCCGGGCACGGTCTGTTTGGTGCGAAGATTACGGGTGGTGGGAGCGGGGGGACCGTGGCCGTGATCGGCCGGAAGGGATCAGATGGTGCGGTGCAGGCTGTTGCCGAAAGCTATGCGACCGAGACGGGACATCACCCACACATCTTCAGTGGATCGAGCCAGGGGGCGATGGCTTTCGGGACATTACGGCTGGCCGTTTAGAGGCTTAGCGTGCGTGGGGGGGGCAGAGAGGGTTTCGTATTCGATCGGTCAGCCGGTTGGACTCGACTGCGCTTGATCTGGACAGGATATCCAGGAAAAGAAAACCCCCAGCCAAGGCTGAGGGTAAGGTAGAAGGGGGATCGGAATAAACAAGCGAGCTAGGATTCTTCGGTGGCCTCGGCGCCTTCGTGTACGGTGTATTTCTCGATCGTGAAGGGCTTGGCAACGTAGTCGGTTGCTCCGTAGCCAATCGCCTCGGTTGTCGTGCCTAGGACTTCCCGCTCTATGTGAATCGGATGCGCGCCCCGTTCCCTGGCCATCCCGATCGCGTTCCCGTATGCGAGAGGCGCGTGACTGACGAGCATACAGGTGCCGATATCCTGAAGCAGGACTGTACACTACCCCTTTGTCCCTTGTGATGTCTTTTGGGTTTCTCACTGATTCATGTCGGTCTATGTGAATGCCCGGTCTGAAGGAGAGTCGATCGGTACTCAATCCTGAAGGAGGACAGATTCAGATCTGAGTGATGGATGTCTCCATCTTCCAGCACCTGGGCAGTGGGCAGCTATACACTTCTGCCACACACAAGGGCGCCGCGTGCAGGAGACGTTGCCGGACATCTGCTCGCTGGTTATTCTTACGGCTGACCAGATCTGGCTGAACGAACGGCCGGACGATGCAATTCGTGTTTAAAGAGAGATCAAGCTGAGGCCGGGTGAACGGGCAGACCCGGAGATTGACGAGGTTGCGTGCTGACGGATAGCCAGATGACTGAGTTCGAGACGGAGGGATTCCTCATTCTAGACGGGTTGCTGGCTGGTGACCGCGTTAGACATTACTTGTCAATCCTTGAGGAACTTGTCATGCGTGGTGGACGACTGAAGCAGGAAGAACCGCATTGGTCGCTCGAGTGTGACACGCGGGGAAGACCGATCGCCGGTCTGCTGCACAAGGTGCAAGGAGTATGTCACGTTGACCCCAGAGTCCTCGGTCTGGCAAAAGAGCCCGAAATCCTGGATCGGGTAGCGGCGCTTGTGGGTGAGGACGTCGATGTGTTCGGAACCAAGTTTTTCCCAAAACTGCCGGATGGCGGTACGTCGACTGACTG
>CAYYGZ010000212.1:0-8249 GCA_964471275.1 uncultured bacterium
ACCACCACACCCTCGGGCGGGTCCCCGTATCTTGGGAGGCGCAAACCACGCAATGCTGGTGCTCAGCAACACCAGGGCCTTTCACTCTCCTGTTTCCCTGTCTGCAATACAGAACCTGCCCTGGGGAGGGCGCGGCTCTCTTGGCCTTCAATGCCGGTGGATGGACGGCATCTGTTTCCGGAGGCGGTGGTCGTTCCCGGAAATCGCGGATGAACCTTTTTTTTGTGCTACAGACGATGGTGAAGGGGGGGTAGATTGCAATGGGTTAGGATTCTAGGGAGGGACACGTACAGGTGAGGTTGGATGACTGAAGTGATTGTTGTGCGGCACGGGGAGACGGACTGGAATGTGGAGGGGCGGATTCAAGGGCATCAGGAGTCGGATCTGAATGCCCGAGGAAGGGCGCAGGCCAGAGCCGTGGGGGAGCGGTTTCGAGGGGAGAGGACAGCAGTTGTTTACAGCAGCGATCTGCGTCGGGCACTGGATACGGCAGGACCGATCGCGAAGGCGCTTGGAGTCGAGGTCAGGTCAGATGTGAGGCTGCGGGAATGGCATCTCGGGTGTATCGAGACGATGCTGCTCGAGGAGGCACGAACCAGAGAACCAGATGCGGCCCGAATATATGATGAACGAGATCCAGATGCGGTTGTTCCGGGCGGGGAATCGATATGCCAGCGGCACGCGAGGTGTACTGAGTGCCTGATGGAGATCGCGGATGTTCACGCAGGCTCGCGGGTGGTGGTTGTGACACACGGGGGGATTCTCGATGACTTCTACCGGTTTGTCAGCGGCGTGGCGCAGAGCGTGGATCGGGAATGGGATCTGTTCAACTGTGGGATCAACAGGTTGCGGACGGATGGCGAGCGGTGGTGGGTAGATGCGTGGGGGGACATCGAGCATCTCGACGGGATCGGGTCGATGGCGGATTGGAATGAAGAAGGGCAGTGAGATCTTGAGTCGTGAATCGTGAGTAGAAAAGCAAAGAGCGTGGGCTGGTTGAGATGGTGAGATAGTCAGGTAGTCTACCTACCTGACTATCTCACTACTCCCCGCTTTACTTCCCGAAATTGTGGCGAAGATCAGGAAATCGTCGAAGTCGACGGCACCGTTTGAGGAGAGGTCCAGAACAGAGCTGAAGTCGGTGTCAGCGGATGTCTTACCGAAACCGGCGGCGAAGAGCAGGAAGTCGCTGAAGTCGACGTCCCCGTCGCCGTCGAAGTCGCCCTGTTTGGTCGTGGTCTGGGCAGCGTCTGCCTTACCGAAGGCGATCACCTATCTGGACCACGTGGTGTTTGTAATTCGGTGCTGCCACACGGGATCAGCGTTCCTGTCGGCGTCGAAGGTGTCGAGGACGGCCGGTTGATCAACCGGATCGTTCAGCTTTGTGAAACCTTCGTCGAGAAAGCTGCCGGCCCAGCCACCGATACTGACCTATCCGAACCACTGGGAGACGCGAAAGGTCGCGGCGAATAGCTCGATGAGATGGCACAAGAAAGCAATCAACGTCTCGGACCCCTGCGCGGGCCAATACATCGGACTTGAAGAAATCGACATCGGCGTATGGAACGTCTATCTGGGATCACTCAGGATCGTCGACATCTATGGACACAAAATGTGTAAACCGTGTGTCGGGTTGCTCAAGGGTAGATTTGACGGGTGGGAATAGGGGAGCGATGATCTTGCCGGCCCTCATCCTGATCGCGGGTGCGATCTGTCCCTCTCCCCTTTTATGGGAGAGGGTTTGGGGTTAGTTAATGAGGACGCTGGCTTGCGCGGCGATTGAGCGGGTATGTTGCGCGGCTTTGGGGATGAGGTTGGGTTTGAGGTGTTCTATCAGGCCATATTTATCCGGGAAGAGGCGTTCGAAATGGCGGAAGCAGTGTTGGAGGTCGAGTTCGCCAAGGCCGGGAACGGTTTCTTCGAGGTGAAGGACGAGGCCCGGTCCGATCTTGATGTCTTTTATGTGCATCACGGGTGAGACGGCTCCCATGTGGGCGAAGATGTCGTCCAGACGGTTGGGGCTGAGGTAGACATCCGAGAGCGTCTCGAAGTGGTTCACGTAGTCCATGACAAGCTGGAGGTTGCTTGAGCCGATTTCGTCGACCATTCGGCGGCTGGTTTCGGGGTTCTTCAGGATGGAAACGAGATGGGTTTCCATCACGGCTGTGACACCGTGCTGTTCGAGGCCGGCAACGATATCACCCAGCGTGTCGATCAGCAGAGACCAGGATTCCAAGGTGTGGTTGTCGCGATGCGGCGTCCAGGATCCCTCTGGATTGCGACTCCCCGGACGAATCAGGAAGTAGTGTGCGGACATGGCCGCGGCAATTTCGGCTGTGTCGATGATCTTGCGAGTGACGTGTTTCCGTATTTCCGGATCCGGGTCAAACAGGCACTCCCGGTACGTGACGGCCATTTGTGCGAGATTGATTCCGTGACCGGTGAAACGCGAACAGCCCTTTTCGATCTCGGCGGGCGACACTTCGCTCGCCAGGTCGCCGGGGAAATGGAATCCCGCACCCGTGAATCCCAGTTCGCAGATGGCTTCGAAGTGTTTAGGGGTGTGGGTGCGAAAGTCACCCGGGAGCATTCCTACAATGCCGAGTTTCATTCCTCATCTCCTAACGGAGGCATAGAGCGTACTGATTCAGAATGGTGTTCACAGTTTAGATTCGTTGGAGTCGGATGTTTCGCCGCATCGGATCGAGGCCGTCACCCGCAGGCACGTGTTTGTACGATTCGCGCCGGGGGCAATCCTTTTCGGGTTCCGAGCGGTCATCGCGACGCGGCTCACGAATGTCTGTCCAAGCCCTGGGGTTCGGCCCCGCAGTCCGTCCTCGCTCCGCTCTCGACGGACAGCCCGCGCGGTCGCACCCTAGGCTAACGGCGGTCGCCCCGTTCCGGGGCTGAGACAGATCCAGATTCGAGACCGTGTCATCAACAGGGAATAGCGAAAGCAGCAATCCCAAATCAACCCTACCTACTGGCTCAATGTGTCAACACCATTATGACTCTGGACAGTCTAGAGCCAACAGAGAGCTCTATCGCGTGAAGACGGTACCTCTCAGGTAGTCGGCGTCGCTCGATACGAGGAAGGACAGGATCTTGCCAACGCCTTCGGGATCGCCCAGATTGGCGGCGAGATCCTCTGCCTTTTTGCCGGTTTCGTCCGCTTGTCTCTGGACGACATGCAGCTTCAGTGGAGTTGCCAGAGCGCCCGGACAGACGGCGTGCACACGGATGTTTCGGGAGGCGAGCTGGGAGGCCATCACGAGGGCCAGGCCGTGGACACCGCCCTTGCTTGAGCCGTAGGCGATGGATGAGCTGCCTCCTTTAACACCCGCTCCCGATGAGATCAAGATGAGCACTCCCGCCTCGGAAGCTTCGAGCAAGGGGACGGCGTACTTGGAGAGCAGGAAGCTGCCCTTCAGATTGATGTCGACGACGCGGTCCCAGGTGAGTTCTTCGAACTCGTCGATGGGGATGAAAGCACCCTCGAGGATACCGGCGGCGTGAATCAGGCCGTCCAGGTGGTTTTCGGATTCACGGATTATGTCGAAGAGTTCACTGACGTCTTCTTCGTTCTGGACGTCTACCGTGAAGCCCAATGCGTCAGATCCTGCTTCGGTCAATTCCGTGACACTGCTGTCTACGCCCTCGGAATCCAAATCGACGGCGATGATCCGGGCACCTTCGCGGGCACAGCAGAGGCAAGCGGCTCGACCGATGCCGGAGGCGGCGCCGGTGATGAGGATGGTCTTTTGTGTGAGTTTGGACGTAACGTGTTCCTTCGTTTAGGGACTAAGACAGGCCTGTGCATTGAAAACATAAATGTCAGATAGACGGGGAAATCCAAAGAAAGACACTTGCAGAGGCTGAATCTAAATGTGTTAGTGCACCATCCCACAGGTACCTTGCCAACTGCCCTGAATGCGTTCACTGTGGCTGCAAGACATCATTCGATCTCAGGTATTCTTCTTGGGTTAATTGTGGGTGAACAGGTGACTCGTTGTCGTCGCACAACGTGTGATTGTGTCCGCCCGGCCCCCGGTTTCGGCGCCCGCTGAGCTTGGGGCCGGCTTCAGGCCGCGGTGTCTGCTTGATCACTTCACGAGGCCACGCCGTGCAGTCCGATGGGTCAGGTTGTTCCTCTGATCCTCGTCGACTTCGCCGGGCCCAGCGGGACTCGGGGCCGGCCCGAAGTGAAGCTAGGCCCAGCGGCGGATCAAGAGGTTCTGGTAAGTTGCCGCATCTATAGATGCACAGAAGTAAGGTAAGGGTGATCGGTGATTATGCACAAGGACAGGTCAGGGGATTGATATGGAGATTTATCGAGCAGCGTTGGTGGGATGCAGTCGAATGGGAGCGTTTATCGACAACGAGGTACCCAAAGAGAGGGGGCCGTATTCTCACGCGGCAGGTTATGAGGCCTGCGAGCGGACGGAGATGGTGGCCTGTTCGGATCTGCGAGAAGATGTGATGGCGCAGGTTGGGGTGCGGTACGGGGTGCCCGGGGAGAGGCAATATGTTGACTACAGGGAGATGATCGACAAGGAGCAGCCGGAAATTCTGAGTGTGGCGACGCAGCCGGAGCATCGTGCGGGGATTGTGGTCTATGCTGCGGAAAATGGCGTGAAGGCGATCTATGCCGAAAAGGCCATGGCGTCGTCGATGGCAGACGCGGATGCGATGGTGGAGGCCGTTGAGAGGAACGGCGTGCTCTTTAACATGGGGACGAATCGGCGGTGGGATCCGGGGTATGATGCGATGATCAATGTCGTCACCAGTGGGCGGATCGGATCGCTCAAGTCGGTCGTCAGTCATATGACGGGGACGCTGTTTAACACGGCGAGCCATATTTTCGATCTGCTGATGCGACTGAATGATGATCAGCCGGCAGCGTGGGTGCAGGCGCATTTACCGAATGGGGACACTTCAATTGACGGTGAGCGGCTGACTCAGGATCCAATGGGACACGGGATGATTCAGTTCGAGAACGGGGTTACGGCATACGCGCTGAATTCGGGGAGAGGGCTGGAGGTGGAGGCGATCGGGGAGCGGGGTGCGGTGTCTGCGCTGGGGACGGATCGGGAGTGGCGGGTGAGAGAGGAGGGGGACTCCGCTCATGGCACGCATCGGGGGAAGGAGGTTTGGGTGGATGGGGTATTTCCGAGTTTTGAGCGAAGGAGCTCGACACTGCGGCTGATCGAGGATTTGGTTCAGGCGTTGGATAACGGGGGAGAGACGCGGTGTGGAGTTCGACTGGCAAGGGCGAATAATGAGCTGCTTTTTGCATTTGTCGAATCGCACGTGAGAGAAGGGGCAAGGGTTGAGGTGCCGTTGGAGGGGAGTTCATACTTTCTGAAGCGGGATTGGGAAGCCAGGCAGCCGAAGTTTGAGAGATGAGATGTATAGCGAAGTTGTTTGTCTGTTTGTTCGGGCTGAATCGATGATCGAGAGGTCTCAGTTCCTTTCGTAGTATCCGCCCCACCCGATTTCGCCGACCCATGTCGGCGACCTCCCCTTCGACGTCGTTCAGGACATGCTTTTGGCCGAGCCTGTACCACCCGTAAACGACCCGCAGAAAGACGGTCAGGACAGCGTTCAGGAGCTCGCGCTCCACATGCCCTGGCAACGGCGGTCCGAGGTCCGTGCGCGATCCAAAACCGTCTCCAGATGCTCCGCTACGACCTGGTAAAGAGGTTCCTCCATCGGGCTCCGACGATGGTAACAACGCGTTTGGGGCAGGGAACGAACACTTCATCCGACCTAGACTCTAGCGTGGCATCGGTGCAGGAGGACGTCAGGTAGCACACAGGAACCTCTGTGGGGCTTGCCTGTCGTTAGAGATTAGTTTTGGGCACGAAGCGCCCCCCCATGCACAGAGAATCAACCAATGTGAGCAATTGTTCTTCAAGTGCGCTCTCTACCTCCCCCCCGACGCCGGCAGGTTTGATGGCGTCCTGCTCATGTTCATTTGGTCAATGGGCTGGAGTTGTCAAAACCGATAGGATACTTAGTCGTAATTGAGGCCAACCTTTCGATCGCGTGCAGATTTTTGGGATCGATCGCCAACACCGCACGATAGTTCCCATCCGCTTCTGGCATCCGGTGTATCCGCATCACGTCCGTGACAACCAGCAAAGAATTCACATCAGGGGAGTCAAAATCGAACGCTGCGCTTCGCAGCCGTTGCGGCCAGCCTGAATTCTCCCTGGGAATAGAATGACTCCGAGAGTGCTCGCAAAAACTGACAATTTGCGGGTTCGGCTTGAATGCAAATGTCCAGAATCCGCATAGACAGTCTTCCCTGATCCTGATCTCCGGGCCTCACACCCAATCTGTATCCCAGGTTCCAGAACGCATCCCCGGTCACTCCAAGGGAATCCGCAGTCATCCACGCCGCCGCAGCGCGACCCGGTTCATCACCCGACAAAGCCTTCTCCGCGATCTTGACCAAACGATGGGATCTCCTATCCGGAGAGTTCGGCCGCTCGGATTGTGCTGGAAGCTCGCCGTCCACCAAGAGACCATCCGGCAACGATATCACATACCTTTGGGCAGCCACGCCATCTTGCCCAAAGTGAGTCGAAAACCAATTCGAACGCCTGGCGAGAGAGAAGAGATCCCCAGGCGTTACACGTGCAACGGCCTCATATAGAGTCCTGAGTTCAGTCGCGGCGATGTGATACTCGCCCTTCCAATGCGTCTCTACGTAGCCTCTTGGAAGCGACCTGGCAAAGTGTCCGGCTCGCCATTCGTGTGAGGGTGAGGCAGGAAGTCGGGCCAGGAAAGTGTCCTCAAGTGCGTTCTCGTCTGTAATGTGAACATCCGGTCCCGAGTAGTATCCACTCAAACCGATCGTGGATCGCACGGTAACGAGTGGCTTCATTACCCGCAGGGCGTGGCCGTCAGTTGCTCTCTCACCCGGAATCTCGCCGTTGTTGCGCAGCACCGCTGGCAAACTTGTCTGCTCGAAATAGAAGGCCCGCTCATCGACCACGCCTCTTGGAGCCGGTCTTTTTGGAATATCTGACCATCTCGTACGAACAGGAGAGGCGCCGGCCAGCACCCGATCAAGAGCGTTGCCGCAACCAGTGGGTGACCTGTCAGCCGATTCCACTTGAGCGAGACAGAAACTAGCACCACGGAGACCAGATACATTGTGGCCAAAAACCGACTGCTCATGAAATCGCCGCCAATCCAGATTAGGTAGCCACACCGGAGGATGAACCCAAAGGCAGCGAAGATGAGGCGTGGTTGCCTATTCTGAATAGCACAGGTGAATGCACCGACAGCCACCAGGAGGGCAATGGGATCCCTCCTGATCGAATCGATGAGGTAGTCCATTCCCTGGCCCACCAGGACGCTGCGAGACACTCCTGTATTAAGTTTGGCGAAGGCCGTGTTGGGAAAGGGAGACCCATAGTAGAATGTGGCAAATCCAAACTAGAGGAAGAGCGGGAGAAAGCTAAGTATAATGGGTCGGATTGATGCACACGGACCTACGCACCAGAGTCGGCTGGATCATATCATGGCTGCGCTGCCCAAAACGCGGCAGAGGTCTTCGCCTTTTTGGTTTCGCAGATGCTTGCCTGAAGAAGGCCCGGGCGATTCACCGGACATCCTGATCTCGGCTTCGATCTCACGCAGCCCCTCCATTTCGGGGTTTCAGGGACCGAACTTCCAGACGCTCTGGGCGGTTTTGGCGAAGAGCCATTCTTTGTCGTTGTCGCTGAGGAAGGGGAGATGGTGGCGGAAGAGGTCGAGGCCGTTCTGGTAGCCGATGTTGCGGAGGATGTGGGGGAAGTCTGTGCCCCACATCAGGCGCTGTGGGCCGAAGGTGTCGTAAATGCGGTGGTAGACATCGTGGGTGTCCGTTAGCGGGAAGTTTTCGTTGGATTTGCCGGCCTGGGGAGTGAATTTAACGTAGACGTTCGGATACTTTGCCATGTTCAGGACGATCTGGAGGAGCGGGCAGGGATCCTCTTCGTCGAAGGGGGCACCGCCGAGGTGGTCGAGGACGACCTTTACGTTTGGGAAGCGGGCGATGATGGGCTCGATGGCGGGGAGGCGTTCGACGGGGCCGAAGCTGAGGAAGGATGCGCTCAGTGATTCGGCCCTTTCCCAGATGGGATACTGGTCAGGTGCGGCCCATTCTGCGGGGTCATCAGGACGTGCCAGATGCATGCGGACACCTTCGAAACCATCCTCTGTCACCAGGCGCTCGAGTTCGTCCGCAGCGTCAG
>CAYYGZ010000213.1:0-8225 GCA_964471275.1 uncultured bacterium
CAGGAAAGACTATGCGGGATACATGCTTACACTTCCGGACGGTCAGTCCGTTCAGTCTGTCCTGCCTGACTGGGCCTTGTGTGAGTTGGAATGGTCGATCGTGATGCCCGCGATCTGCGTGATCGCGCTGTCACGGCTGGCAATGCTGGCGATCGTGCTGAGTCAGGAGCGTACTCGCAAGAAGATGCCGATATCTGCATCTCCCGAACGGCAGGAAGACATCGGTTTCCCGGGGTAGGCAACGCAGGCGCATGTTGCTGGAAAACGTGAAAAATAACGTGTAAAAGATTGTGCTGAAAGGTTTTAAGGCTAATCCTATTCTGATAACAGGAGGGTTTGGGATGTCGATTGGCACTGCGCTGGTCTACGCTCTCGCTGCTGTCCTCCTGCTGCTCTCTGGGCCGTGCGAAAGAGGGAAGAATAGGGGATCGCATCCCGCTTGCCTTGCGTCGCGAACGGGACGCGAGGCCCGAGCTGGCCGTGGAGTCTATTCGTACCACCTGGAACAAGGTCCGGGCTGTGGGCGTCAAACCCACGAACCGCGACCATGCCTCACTTGACCCGTTCTGCACAACCTGAGATATTGTAACTGGTTGACCTTAAGCAGTTTATGTCGCTTAAGACGGACCACCTCTTCTCCCCTGAACGCTCACTTCGACATCGAGATTGCCTTGTCGGATCGTGGATCGCTGCTCCCACGCATTTCAGTAAACCGCCCGGTTACCGTGATTATGGCCCTGGCCGCTCTTCTGGTCCTGGGGGCGCTTGCCTACGTGCGTGTGCCCGTAAAGCTTTTCCCCGAGGGGCTCGAATTCGGCCGCCTCTACATCCGCATCGACTACCGCAATTCTTCGCCCCAGGAGTCAGAACAGCAAATTACCCGGCCGCTGGAGGAAACGCTCCGCGCGATCAAGGGGATCGAGGCTCTGCGGACCTGGAGTGACGACCGAGGGACTCGGGCGAGTCTCGCGTTCCGCCAGGGAATCAACATCAGCTTCGCCTACAATCAGATTATTGACCGACTTGACCGTCTGAAGCCCCTTTTGCCCGAGGAGTCCCGTGACCGTGTGCGTGTCTATAAGTTTGACGCCAGCGGGATCAATATCATGTGGGCAGGTGTGACGCTTCCGTCTTCGATTGTGGACCCCTACCAGTTTATGCAGCGTGTAGTCGTCCGACCGCTGGAGCGGATCGACGGAGTCGGGATCGTGGATCTCTACGGGGTGGATGAGAAGGAGGTGATGGTCGAGATCGATCAGGACCGTCTTCGTTCGCGCGGATTGTCGATCGGGGCGCTTGTCCAGTCCCTGCAGAGCGATAACTTCGCCCTGACGGGGGGGCACGTCCTCGAGGGGAGCAAGAAGCTCTTCGTCCGTTCGATCGCGAGATACCAGAACCTGGAGGATATACAGCGGATCAAGGTGCGGGCGCGTACCGGTATGGAGGTAGCGCTCAAGGATGTGGCGACGGTCTCGTATGGCGTCCCGGAGCGACGATCCTACCAGCGACTGGATGGGGAGTTTGCGGTCGCTTTCGGCATCAAGGGGGAATCTGGTGCGAATATCAGCAAGACCGCAAAAGTCGTTGAGGAAGCGCTCAGGAAGATCGAGGATCGGGTCCCGGGGCTGACGTTCAACACCTTTTACAACCAGGGCGATCAGATATTGGAGGCGATCCGAAATCTGCAGAGTACGGGGCTCTGGGGGGGGCTTTTTGCGGCCCTGATCCTGCTCTACTTCCTCCGAACCGTGCGGATGACGTCGATTATCACGCTCTCGATCCCGCTCTGCCTGTTGATGACGTTGACGGTGATCTACTTCATTGACTGGTCGCTGAACATGATCACGATGATGGGGCTTATGGTTGGTGTCGGCATGGTGGTCGATAACGGTATCGTAATCCTTGAGAACATCTACCGAATCCGGACGAGCGAGACCGATCGTGACCGGGCATCGATTCACGGGGCGAGTGAAGTGGGGCTGGCAATCACGATGGCCACCCTGACGACTGTGGTGGTGTTTCTCCCGTTGATGCTGATGGGAGGGAAGAGCCGGATGATGAGCTTTTACCTCACCAAGATGGGGTTACCGATCATTGTCGCGCTGACCGCCTCTCTCTTTGTTGCTTTGATCTTTATCCCCCTTGCGGCGGCTCGGATTGGCGGGAGCAAGGTGAAGGGGGAGACAAGGCTGATTTCCGGCCTGAAGAGGCAATACAGGAGGACGTTGGGCTGGACACTGCACCACAGGAGAGACGCTATTCTGGTCGCCCTCGTCGGGTTCATGACGATTTCGATCCCAATGGGAGGCTTGAAGCGAGGAGGGAGCAGAAGAAACTTTACCAACAGTTTTCGTGTCCGGATGGAGATGCCCAGACACTTCAAACTCGAGCAGACAACCTCCGTGCTTGACCATGTAGAGGCATTCTATCAAGAGAATCGCGAAGAATACGACATCCGAACGATCCGAACCGACTACCGGCAAACCTACGCAAAGCTGCAGATCTTCCTGAATTCGCGAGCGAACGAAGCGTGGTGGTATGTCGCATACAAGAACATGATGAAAACTTTCGGATACCCGGTCTCAAAAGAAATGGAACGGGACGAAGTACTGAAGCACGCTCAGGCAAACATGCCCACGTTTGTCGGGGTGGAGGGCCGTGTCGACCGTCAGGGCAACGGGTCGAGTGATCCGAGCGTCCGGGTCGTCCTGCAGGGAGATGATACGGATGTTCTCCTGGCGATGGTTGATGAGGTCTCGCGAAGGCTTGAAACGATTCCGTCGGCCCTGAACGTCGAACGGGAAGACGAGGAGGAGCAGGGGTTCGAGGAGGAAGTCCGCGTTCACGTCGATCGCGATCGGGCGAATTTACTCGGGATTTCGGCCCAGGACGTTGCTCGTCAGATCGGATTCGCCCTGCAGGGCGTGAACCTCCCGAGATTCCAGGCCGATGAGCGCGAGGTGCGCGTGAAGATGTATCTCGAGCAAGGCGACCGGAAGACCCTGCAGCAGCTCAAGAATTTCACCTTCGCATCTTCCGACGGTGGGGAGGTCGCGCTGGGTGAGCTGGCGCAGATCAAGGTGGGCAAGAGCACGGGACGCATCTATCGGCGAGATGGCAAGACGCGTATCGTTGTGAAGGCGTTTTCGACCAAGAAAGATCGGAAGCGGCTCTACGCGGACGTAGATGTCGCCATGGCCGGGTTCAGTATGCCCCGAGGGTATAGCTGGAACAAGGGGGAGAGCTTCCGGACGATGACGGAAGACGACCAGACGCTGAACTTTGCGACAACGATGGCGGTCACCTTCGTATTCCTTCTCATGGGCGTGCTTTTTGAGTCGTTTATCCTGCCCTTCTCCGTCCTGTTCTCCATTCCCTTCGCGTTTCTGGGCGTCTACTGGTTCCTGTTCCTGACCGGGACACCGATGAACATGATGGCTATGGTCGGGATGATCATCCTGATCGGGGTGGTCGTGAACAATGCGATCGTCCTGGTCGACATGGTGAACCGTCTGCGTGGCGAAGGGTTGTCGCGCACAAACGCGATCCTGGAAGCGGGAGCAAACCGGTTCAGACCGATCCTGATGACCACCTTCACCACGATCTTTGGTCTGTTGCCTATGGCTGTCGGAAACAGCAACTTAATGGGGCAGCCCTATTCGCCGTTGGGGCGCACAATGATGGGGGGGCTGATCTCCTCGACGGTACTGACCCTCTTGGTCGTTCCCCTTCTCTACACGCTTCTCGATGATCTCGCGCAATTGGTGAAACGCCTAGTGGCAGGGGCACTTGTCTCGCCCTGATTCGTTGGTGCCTATCCGACTTCTGATATTACTAGAGCTAAAATTTCCTGCGCAGGGAATTTTGCTATGAAAAGCTTTAAATTCAGGGTTTCTGCCTGAACGAGCTCCTACGTTTGCCCGGAAATGGCGTCATCGACGCAAGCTGCGGCTGTCAGCGCCGTCCGGCAGCCATTGACCGGTCTCGGACGGAGTATCAGGATCAATGCTTCGTCCAGACGGGCGGTCTACAGGGGAGCGTATAGGACCGGGGTCACACCACCGGATTCTGCCGATACCTTGATCGCCTCATACAAGACCAGGCTTTTGTAGCTCTCGTAGATGTTCGACCGCATCGTCTTCCGCCCTTCCTTCAGAGCCGCTACATAATCGGCAAGCTCCGCCAGATGGCCGGTGTCATTGCCGCTGTCGCCCGAACTCGTGAAGGTCGGCGGCTCACGCCATTCGACCGGTTTTCCATCCTCGGTGATTCGCCAGCACGAGGAGTTGTGGATCGACATGAAATTGCCGCCGCGTACAGAGATTTCGATTTCCTCGGTCGGGACCTGGAAAGACCGGCCGCAGTTCAGGCTCAAGGTGCCAACGGCTCCAGAGGCAAACCGCAGGCTGACAGCGTAGGCGTCCTTGCCTTTTGCGAATGTGAAGACCTCGGACACATCACCGAACAGGTAGCCTACCAGATCGATGATGTGGATGCAGAAATCCAGCAGGAATGACCTACGGGGGGAGTCGTTCTTGTATTGCGCGGAGCAATAATCTATCGAGATCATGTACCGGTCTTCGATCGGGAACCCCTCGAGCCACTCCACCGCGCGGTTGTTGCTCTGAGCATACCGCTTTTTGAAAGCGGTCGTACAGAGGAGTCCCGTTTCCGCGGCCACGCGAGCCACCGCCAGCGCATCTTCGGCGGAAGCGGCAGGCGGCTTCTCCGTGTAGATTGGGTAACCCAGACGGAGGACCTGCGTGGCGACCTTCGCGTGTGCCTCAGGACCGATACAACAGATGACACCATCGGGTTTCAATTCCTCCAGCATCACACTGAGATCTCCGAACGCCGTGCCGCCGAATCGTCGAGCGTTCCGTTCGGCCTTCTCACTGTCAAGATCACAGACGCCCACGATGCGGGCGCCCGCTGCACCCAGGTTTGGGTATATGCGACGGGTAGATAGATTTCCTGCACCGACTATGGCAATCCTGGGTTCCGTCATTCAGGGCTCTCCGCGATAAGGGCATCAGGAATAGGCACGTGTTCTTCTACACACCGTGTAGAACGGCCAGCCAAAGGCACACCCCAGCAGGCTCGAGATGTGCGTGAGACGGTCAGAGTCCACGAGCTTGTGGTGTCTTGCAGACAGAGGATTCGAATCGAGGCGTGATCCCGTGCAGGTTCGCACAACAAGTGATTCTGCAAATGAGCAGCACGGGGAAGCGAGTCGTATCAGATTTTGCCTGGCACGAATGAACAGGTCGATAATGATCGTCCTGATTGCTTTTGTCAACTGGGGTGGTCGCGGTGCCCGGGCGCCCGTAACTTGCCCATCTCTTTGATGTTGAGTTCATTCCGTTTGCTGGCACAGAAAAGGTTACTCCTGCTCGCTGTGCGATGACGAAGATGAGGATGGCGTGATGGCTTTATCGTTGGTGGTTCTGGCGGATAATTTCACCGGGGCGTGCGGCACGGGGCTCCAGTTTGCCACACACGGTCTCCAGACGATGGCGTGCGAGACGGATCGGATGGATCGTCTGGATCTGGGGTCCCTGGATGTCTTGGTATGTGACACAGAGACACGGAACGCTACGCGTGCGGAGGCCAGCGGGTATCTCACTGAAGCGTGTGGTTTGATCAGACATCGTGAGATCCCGATCGTCTACAAGAAGGTCGATTCGGCACTCCGGGGTCACCTGGCTGTTGAGATTCACACCCTCATGAATGAACTCGATTTCGGGCTGGCGATTCTGGCCCCCGCCTTCCCCGCCGCCGGGCGCGTGACGGTTGGAGGTTACCACCTGGTTCACGGCATTCCCGTGGACAAGACAGAGGTCGGTCACGACCCGGGCGCTCCGGTTCGGGGTTCCTACCTTCCGCATCTGCTTGAGGGGCAACCTGACCTGAGCATCCGGTTGCTTCCTCTCAAGGATGTCGCTCAGGGCCCAGACCATGTCCACGCGCTTATCGAGAGTCATCGGGGGACAGGACGAACTCTGATCGTGGCCGATGCCGCGGCGGATTCGGATCTTGCGACGGTAGCCGAGGCAGCTTCACGCGTGGACCGGGCACCCCTGTTGTGCGGTTCGGAAGGTCTGGCCAATCACGTTCCGGGCGTGTTCGATCTGGATGCAATACCCTCCGAACCGTCAGAAGACGAGCCTGGATCCTCTCTTGTGATCATCGGTACGAACGAATCTGTAACGCGTGAGCAAGTTGTCGCCCTGAAGAGCGAACTGCGAACGCATGAGTGGGAGGTGCACGCCGATCATTTCGCCTTCGCGTGGGAAAGGCCACACGTGCCGTCTGTGGTCGGGGAGATTTCGGACCATCTGGAGCAGGGCCATAGTGCCGTGCTCTCGCTCGTAGGTCTGCACGCAGGACTGCAACGGGCGGATGCCGAACAAGCCATTTCGGTGCTCGGAGAAATGGGGCGACGGATATTGCTCAGGTGTCAGCCGGCTGGACTGATCGTCTCTGGCGGCTGGACGACGATTGAGACGCTCAGAGCGATCGACGCTGATGGTTTTCGGATTGAAGGATCCGTCGATGTGGGAACACCTGCCTGTCGTGTGAGTGGCGGGCTGTGTGACGGGTTGAGGGTGATTACCAAGGGGGGGGCGTTGGGTCAGCGTGATACGCTTACGCGAGCCGTACGCTACCTGGAACGTCCCAGAGCGGACCCAGACCAGCTCCCGCTGCTTGCGATCACGATGGGGGATGTCTGCGGGGTGGGTCCTGAGATCATTGCGAAGGCATTCGCGCTGGATGACCTGTACCGGCTTTGTCGTCCTCTCGTGATCGGCGATGTGACAGCACTGACCGATGCGTGCCGTATCGTCGACGCGACGCTTCAGATTCGTACCGTCGAGGGTCCCGAAGATGCGCGTTTCAAGTCGGGTACGGTAGATGTAATGAACCCCATCGCTCTCGGTTTCGACACCTGGGAGAAGGGCGTCGTCAGTCCTGCCGCAGGCCGGGCCGCAGCTGAGTGGGTGATCGAAGCGGTCGCCCTCGCGATGGCGGAGCGAATTGACGGGATTGTGACGGCTCCGCTCAACAAGGATGCGATGAACCAGGCAGGATATGCCTACCCCGGGCATACGGAGTTGCTTGCCGAGCGGGCGGGCGGTCACGACGTGCGTCTGATGCTGGCTTCCGAGCGAATGAATGTCGCCCACGTCACAGGACACATCCCCCTGCACGAGGTTTCGGAACGTCTCACACAGAAGCGCGTGTATGATACGATCGCGCTGACGCACGATGCGCTCGTCAGGATGGGCAAGCCCTCACCGAAGCTTGTCGTTACTGGGCTGAACCCGCACGCTGGCGAGAACGGCCTTTTCGGTCAAGAGGATGACCTGGTCATCCGACCGGCGATCGAAGCGGGCAGAGAGCAGGGATGGGAAATTGACGGGCCACTTCCTGCCGACGCGACTTTCTTCAAGGCCTACGACGGGCTGTATGATGGCGTCGTGACGATGTATCACGACCAGGGCCACGTGCCAATGAAGCTTGTTGCATTTGATACGGCCGTCAATGTGACGCTGGGACTCCCGATTGTGCGGACGTCAGTCGATCACGGTACGGCGTTCGACATTGCCGGTACCGGACAGGCCAGGGAAGGGAACCTGATCCACGCGGTTCGTGTCGGTGCCCGGCTGGCGCACGGCCGGCAGGCGGCACGCGGGGCGGGCTCTGGCTCCGAGCAATAGCGCCCGGGAACTCGGTTGCTCCATACATGAACCTGCGTCTCCCCTCTGGCGACTGCGTTCAGTCATGGGTCGGCTGCGCCACTTCCCTGAGACGCACCCATATCACGGACACAAATTGTCATTAATGGGTACATCTTCCGGAAATCAACGTCTGGGCCGGACACAAGCCCGTCGAATCCTCTTTGGGTCTTGGACTGGCCAATGCAGTCGACTGTGCAGGGACAGGGGCAGGAGAGAATCCATCACGGTCCAGATAGCGGAGGCCGTATTTGGATTTGTCGAACACGACGGCAAGGTCCAGTTCGATTTCGTTCTGCCAATACTCTTTCCGAAATAGTTCCTTGCACTTAAGTGCCGGAGCAGCCTACAAAGCCCCTGACCACAACGTTGAACTGAAACGCCACATCCTGGCCCACTTAATCCATAAGATTAAGATCCCACCTAGCGGCCACGGGGAGTTGGAATATTGCGATCCCCAGCAGCAACTTCTGATTGTAATAGCAG
>CAYYGZ010000214.1:0-8220 GCA_964471275.1 uncultured bacterium
AACGTTGACCGGATCATCATCTTTGAGGACTTCCCGGCCGCACCGGACAGCAGCGGTTTCCGCACCCGTTTCCTGCACCAGCTTCTGGAAAGCCGCCAGGCGGGCGCGAACACCTTGGAGTTGCGGTTTGATGCCAGTACGCGCGGATCAGCCGAACACCCATTCGTTCCCCCAAAGGCCAACATTGACTATCAGGACGTGCTCGACGGTGACGCCTACGTGCGGGCCCTGATGCTCGGAAACCTTCCGAACAAGGACGGCTCCCCCAAAGCCTGGTCAGTCTTGCTTTCCGAGATCAACCCTTCGGGTGTTCGCGGCGCGAACGCGATTGAGGTCCTCCAGGGCGTCCTCGTACTTAAGCGCATCCTGGCGCTCAACAAGACACTGCCGCTGACGATCGGGGAATTCCGCGTTGGCCGGCAGATCATCTTCCCCACCGAGCAGGATCTCAAACAGCGCTTCCACATAATAGACAGGGATGCGGCTCGCTTCTTCTACGAAATCATCCAGTACTATCCCGAATTCGAGCAGTCTTTCAACCGAGAAACGAAGCGGATCAGGCAGCTCTTGCATCGGGTAGACTGACACGCCGCCGGTGGACAGAGCACGTATACGCTGATACTACGACCGAACCGGCCCCTACTATGACCTGATGCGTCTTTTCTTTCTACTCGGCCGGCGTAATGCGGTCGATCTTCTGGATCTGAGCGACGGGCACGACGTCCTGGAGATCAGCGCCGGTACCGGCCACAACCTTCCCCTGATTGCCTCAAGGATCAGTGGTGGCACCCTCGCCTGCTTGACTTCTCTGTTTCGATGCTGCAACAAGCCCGACTGAAGATCCCGCCGGACACCACAATTCACTGCATCGCTTCTGATGCTCGGCAGATCTGCACATCTGCCCCGTTCGACCGCATTCTCCTCTCCTACAGCCTGAGCCTGATGCCGGATCCTCTGCGCGTCCTGCAAACCGCCTACGATCACCTCATCCAGGGCGGCGTCCTAGTTATCGCGGATTTCGGTGCCATGGCGAGATGGGGTCTTCTGGGTAACGTCATCAGCTGGTGGATCGGAAAGCACTCCGTCCGGCCAGCCTGTCCTGAGATCCGACGGTTTGCCTTGCGGCACCCCGGGACCCTTTACGATGTTCACTTGGGATACACGCTTCTGGCCAGGATCCCATCCTAGGCTGTGGATCCCAGGATACACCTGTGCCTCAAACTCACAGACTCAGACACAACTAAATATCGGCCTAAGCTTCTATTTTTATGCATCTTGCAGGCAACCTCGCTAGATGGTAAGGTCGTTGCAGTCTCTTGACCCGTCGGACAAACAGAAGAAGCCGTCCGGCACTCCCTCTCGACGCGATCGGGTGCCGAACGGCTTCTCTCTATTATGGTTCTGGAATCTAGCGGATCCCCATCCGAGCTTGCCTGATTTTCAAGAACACCTCTGGCGGTGCATCTCTCCAATCCGAGAGAACGGCGCCGACCGTTCTTGCGGAATCCGGCAATTCTCGACCGACGATCAACATCAGATCGGCAAGCCGACGTTTGCCGCTCTCTTCTGCAGTGTCAAAAGCGTGGGCAATGACCAGGACAAGCTGCTCCCCATCACGAGCAGACAACCCGCGAAGCAGGTGCCTGAGCGTACGTCCCGATGCCGCCAGGAAATCCACCTGCGCCACTGTGCGACTGGCCATGGCTTCGGCTAGGCTCGAGCGAAGGCCCACTGCCCGGACGGCACCGGTGAAGAGCTCCAGAAGAGCACGCTTCCGCTCACGTTTTGCCAACCCAGGCCAGATGCGTTCGTGTGTGCGTTCAATCTTGCTCTGTGCATCAATCAGGGCGGTGAAAACCTCGCCTTGATCGAGATGCTGAAACAGAAGCTGCGTCCGCTCGGAGGGATCACCTGACACCGACTCAAACAGGCTTTCCTGCAGATACCCCACGACCCACCCCCCCGCCCCCGCGGGCTCTCCGATCAGCCTCAGCACTCTCGCCTCAAGCGTCGCAGACAAACCTGCATAATAGCCATCCAACATCTTGGACCAGGACGTCTCTGACGCGGGTAGCCCGAAGACAGCCTCAAGACCCACATCGATAAGTGGGTGCTCGATAAGATCCGCGGCACCCTCTGTATCGCGAACAGCATACACGAGAGCACGTCTTGCCTCCGGGTCCAGTTCGGTTGTCGCTGCCCCTCTCAAGGGATCAACAAGGTCCGGATAGCTCACTGCCACTCGATGGAAACCGAGAACCTGGGCCGCCGTCGTCCGCCACGCCGGATCCTCTGCTTTCCGCGCGAACTCCGAAAGTGCCAGCGCGTCCATCCGCTGCAATGGTCGCTGTTTGAGTCGCCTGACCGCATCCATTCGGACAAGGCCCTCTGATATTTCCGAAGCATTCTGTATCAGTTCGAGGAGATCGGTCTGCCCGTTTGTGATCATTCGGCAACAGACTCCATGTCGAGCATCTCGACTCCTTTGATATAGGCCGTCGTCTCCCAACGTTCGATTGACGAGATCCGGTCCAGAACACCGGATATATCCTTCCCCGATTCAACAATGCGCTCCAGAAGATCAGCGCCTTCACTCTCCTCCTCGAATAGCCGACTGAGACGCATGATGTCAGCACTGCCCTGTATCACCATCAACTGATTGTTGATCTCGTGATTGGCGGCCACCATCGTTGCGATCGCACCGCGGAGCCGCTCGTTCTCCTGCCAGACGAAGAAGTTTCGGATACGATAGACCAGGATGTCGACCCGGTCTGGTCTCAAGACATCCTTGCTGATGTAGTCGATCACACCGGCTCGAAGCCCATCGGCTTCCTGAACGTGTGAATCCTCCACGGTCAAGAACATAACGGGAAGCTTCTCTGTCCGTGTATCGTCGCGCAGGCGGTCCAGCACCTCGTATCCACTCATCTCGGGCATCTGGACATCCAGAATCAGAAGATCCGCCGGCTCCGACCGAAGATAGTCCAGCGCCTCTATGCCCGCACCGGCGGTCACCACCTGAAGGCCCTGCCGCTCAAGTGTGCATCGAACATAGGCTCTCACTGACGAGTCGTCATCGACGACCACCACCGTTCGCGTTCTATCGTTCTGGTCTTGCATACCAACCCCCCGCAGACAGCCATTGTGGATCGACGTTACGAGATGACACGCCGCTTCTCGCCTCGATTGCGCACACGGAAGAGCTTCCAGAGCACTGAGCCAAATCGACCCATACCACCGGCTCCTGAACGCCTTATGGAAGAAGGGATCGTGCTTCGATCGATCAGTGGCTCCTTACTGATGGCCAAACCATCGCTTCCCTCCGCGGTGTTCGCCTTATCGGTGATTGGGCGATGCACAAATCGGACTATGCCTGAGCTCATCAGTTGGACCTCTCGGTTTCTGACGGGTTATCGGGATTGATCGGCAGTTCGAGCACCATGCGTGTGCCGCCCAACGGGCTATCAGAGGCAACCAACCTGCCGCCGTGGGAGGCGATCACCTTCGCCGAGATCGCGAGCCCCAGACCAAGCCCCTCCGACCGACCGCTCCCATCCTTCACCTGGTAGAAACGCTCGAAGATCTGGTCTCGCCGTTCTGGGGGAATCCCCGGACCGGAATCATCGACGATGATGCTGAGTACAGAATTCCGATACTCAACCCATAGTTCGATTTCACCGGCCCGGGGCGTGAACTTGATCGCGTTGTCGACAATGTTCCCAATTGCCTGCAAGAACTTTCGCTCGTCGATATGAATCGACGGCAGACCTTCAGCGACACGCGTCGTAAACGATATTTCCTTTTCCAGTGCGATTCCACGGTAGCTCAGATCCCACCCAGAGACCAGTTCCTCGATATTGACAGAGGCAGAGGGTCGTACAGCAAGGGGATCCCGGTCCATGCGCGCCAGAAGAAGCAGATCATCGATCATTCCACCGAGATGGACCGCTGCCGACTGGGCGTTCGATGCGAGTCCCTCATCGGACGGAACCGTGTCCAGAAACCGATCGATCGACTGGAGGGGGCGCTTCAGTTCGTGACGGATCATGGAAAAGAATGACTCGCGTGTGCGCTCGGCATCCGCCTCGAGACGCTTCCGATCGCTGATATCCTGAAGCGTAATTACCACCCCGACATCGCTGCCCTGGACCCTGAAGGGGCGGGTCATAACCGAAAGGGGCCGCTCCCGGTAGATTTCTGCTGATTGGGAATTCTCCAGCAGATCCTCGATTGACAAGCCGAGTTCCCCACACACATCTTCACCAACGCTGCTCCGCTCCAGATCCAAAAGGCTGTTCGCGATTCCATTGGCTTTGAGAAGGGATCCGTATCTGTCCAGGAGAAGCACACCGAGGGGGACAACATCGAGAATAGCCGAAACTTCCTCGCGGCTGACTGCCAGGCTCTCTTCGAGACGGGCCAGGGACTCCAACTGGCGGATCTCTTCGCGAGCCTCGGAACTTTGCGATCTGTAAACAGCAGCGAGATCACGAAGATCGCCATAGAGATCACCTGCCGGCTCGAATAGAACAATGTCATCCGAAACCCGAACGACACCGCACCGTTCCAGATCGCCTACGGCGTTTCTTACGTCGTCGGACGATGCGTCGAGCCGAAAGGACAGCTTTTCGGCCGAGCATTCTAGAAATGGATTACCGAAGAATTCAGCCACGATCCGCGCTTTGAGGTCAATCCCGCGCGGATCCAGAACGGCTGTAAGTGTTGGCATAGATTATAGAGATAGAAATAGCGGGGCTCTCAGATCACCGGGAGGAGGCGGTATTGATCTGAGGTAACGCTATCCTAGGAAAAACAAGGACATAAGACAACAGAGATTTCCGACGATAAGGTCAGATTTTGCTCTGACCCCACTAAATGCGGGAGAAAACAGCGTCTCCGGATCACGCGAATAGGGCCCGTACCTAGAAATACGCGAGACTCGGGTATTTTTATCTCCCAAAGGGGCTCAACGTCCTTGTTCTACGCAAGTCAGTGTGTTATACTCTAGAAGAGCACAACATAGTGGGGTATGTGCTTCGGTTCACTGATCAGGTGGGGGCCAAGCGGATGAGATGTCCATACTGTGACGGACTTGAGGATCGGGTCGTCGACTCCAGGTCGAGCAAAGAGGGAACCGCGATTCGCAGGCGACGTGAATGTCTCAGCTGCAGCCGCCGCTTCACGACCTACGAATATATAGAAGACAGCCCCCTGACGATCATCAAGTCGGATGGACGACGCGAACCGTTCGACAAGAACAAACTGATTGTCAAGCTGCAGATGGCCTTGAACAAGCGACCGATACCGATAACTCAGATCGAGGAAGTCGCCGACAGGATCGAGGCCAACCTGATCGGGCGTGGCGAGAAGGAAATCGATGCCAACCCGATCATCGGAGAACTGGTGATGGAAGAGCTCAAGCAACTGGATGAGGTGGCATATGTCCGTTTTGCTTCCGTCTACCGACAGTTCAAAGACCTGAGGGACTTCGAAAACGAACTCAAACAACTTGAGTCCCGGTAGCACGGAGTCCCCTCCCGCCCTACCAGAAGCAACGCACCGTACGTCCTCATGTTTGTCTGTGAAGCTCCCTGATCTGTTGCCCCCATCTTCAGATCGATGACCGACAATACGCCTCCCCTTCGCTTTCGCACGAACTTAACGAGGCTACGCCCAGATGAGAATTGCTAATACATTCACCACGCCCGACAACGATCCACTCGACGCGGTGGAATACGAACGCCGAACTACGATCATTTCAGAACCCGACGGCACGGAGATCTTCCGTCTCGATGACTTCGAAGTCCCGAAGAAGTGGTCCCAGCTCGCCGCCGATATCGTGTCATCCAAGTACTTCCGAAAACGCGGCGTTCCCGGGACGGGCGGAGAAAACACCGTTCGCCAGGTAGTCACTCGGGTTGCCCAAACGATCCGTTCGGCAGGTGAAGACCTCGGCTACTTCGACGGTAATACCGATGCATCGACATTCGAGTCAGAGCTGTCCCATTTGCTCGTCAATCAGATGGGCGCCTTCAACTCACCTGTATGGTTCAACTGCGGCATCGCCCAGGCATACGGCATCACGCAGAGCGGGAGCGGCCACTGGTACTGGAACCCGGCGCAGGAGCAGATCGTACAGACCGATGACGCGTATTCTCACCCCCAGTGCTCGGCCTGCTACATCCAGTCGGTCAGCGATGACCTGATGGACATCTTTAATCTGCTTCAGAATGAAGCTCGACTGTTCAAGTACGGATCTGGGACGGGAACGAATTTCTCCAAGATCCGCGGCTCTATGGAGAATCTGTCTGGTGGGGGCACCTCGTCTGGACTCATGTCATTCCTCGAGGTATTCGACAAAGGTGCAGGTGCGACCAAGTCAGGCGGTATCACCAGACGAGCTGCCAAGATGGTCTCACTTGATGCGGATCATCCTGAGATCCTGAGCTTCGTCAACTGGAAATCGAACGAAGAGAAGAAGGTGGCCGCCTTGATCGCCGCAGGTTACAGTTCTGACTTCGACGGCGAAGCTTACCGGACAGTCTCGGGGCAGAACTCGAACAACTCTATCCGGCTTCCGGATCGATTCATGGAAGCCTACGAGAACGACGGCGACTGGCAAACCACCCTGCGAACCACGGGTGAGGTCTACGAGACACACAAGGCTCGGGATGTTATGGCCCAGATCTCGGGTGCGGCCTGGGGGTGCGCAGACCCGGGCACGCAGTATGATACGACGATCAACACTTGGCATACCTGTCCGAATTCGGGCCGCATCAATGGATCCAACCCGTGTTCCGAGTATATGTTCATCGACGACAGTGCGTGCAACTTGGCATCGATCAACCTGCTGAAGTTCCTGAGTGAGGACGGCACATTCGAAGTCGAGAGATTCCGCGCCGCCTGCCGGATCTTCTTCCTCGCACAGGATATCCTGATCGACTTTGCCTCTTACCCGACCAAGAAGGTCGCACAGAACAGCCACGATTTCCGACCACTTGGTCTGGGCTACGCAAACCTGGGTTCGCTCCTTATGGTAATGGGGATACCATACGATAGCCCTCAGGGCAACGCGGTGTGCAGTGCAGTCACATCGATCATGACAGCCGAAGCCTACGCGACATCGGCGCTGATGGCGGCCGGTGTTGGCCCCTTCCCTGGCTTCGCCGAGAATGAGGATCCCATGCTGAATGTCATGGAGATGCACCGGGCGGCCTCTGGCCAAATCGACTCGTCGATCTGTCCAGAGAACCTGTTGGCCGCGGCTGAATCAGGTTGGGACACGGCCATAGATCTGGGTAGACAGCACGGATACCGGAACGCCCAGGCATCGGTGCTTGCCCCGACGGGAACGATCGGACTCCTGATGGACTGCGATACCACCGGTGTGGAGCCCGATTTTGCACTCGTGAAGTTCAAGAAGCTCTCCGGTGGCGGTTATTTCAAGATTGTAAACGCATCGGTTCCGCTTGCACTCGAGCGTTTGGGATACGGTACTGAGCAGATCCAGAACATCGTAGCCTACATCGTAGGCACTCTGTCGTTGAATGACACGCCCTACGTGAACCGCGCGACCCTCATCGAGCGAGGTCTGACTTCCGATGACATCTCAGCAATCGAGGATGCTCTGCCGAGCGCCTTCGAACTGTCCTTTGCTGTTTCTCCAAGCGTGCTCGGCACGGAAGCAATGGAACGACTAGGATTCGATCTGGCGGCCACCAGCCAGCCCGGCTTCGATCTCCTGACAGCCCTCGGATACGCAGCGGCCGAGGTGGGAGCAGCCAACGACGTCATCTGCGGATTCCAGACAATCGAGGGCGCACCTCACTTGAAAGATGAGCACCTACCTGTCTTCGACTGCGCAAACCGATGCGGCAAGCACGGAACACGGTATCTCCAGCCAATGGCGCACCTTCGGATGATGGCCGCTGCCCAGAAGTTCATCAGCGGAGCCATCTCCAAGACCGTGAATGTGCCGAATGAAACAGAGGCCGCGGAGATTGAGAATCTCTTTGTCGAGGGCTGGCGACTCGGCCTGAAGGCTGTGGCCATCTACAGGGACGGCTCGAAGCTCTCGCAGCCACTATCTGCATCTTCGAAAGCCAGTGAGACGACCGAGGACAGCGGCACAGCCGAGGCAGCCCAGGACGACCCGAATACCGTGGTCGATTCCGTTGTAGAGGAGGCAATTGCTAGAGGGCCAGAACCCGTCCGAACGCG
>CAYYGZ010000215.1:0-974 GCA_964471275.1 uncultured bacterium
GCAACAAACCGTGAGGCGAATCTACCAATGAGAAGACCAAACATCATCCTGATCATTACAGATCAGCAGCGATTCGATACGGTTGGGGCGTGGGGGAACGATCACATGATCACGCCGAATATCGACAAGCTGGCTCAGAACGGAATTTCGTTTACACAGTCCTATTGCCCGGGCGCGACGTGTGTGGCTTCACGGGCGGCCATTTTCACGGGGATGTATCCGCACACGACAGGCGTGTACAGCTTCCAGAACTGGTCCAACCATCGATGCTGGGTCGAAGATCTGGCGGGTGCTGGCTACCATTGCGCCAATGTCGGCAAGATGCACTTTACACCCCGAGATGTTCCCGGAGGGTTTCACGACCGGATCGTAGTGGAAAATCCGACGAACAAGACGCACGCTTCGGGTGGTGTGGATGATGATTGGGGCAAGTACATGACGCTGCACGGCATCACACGGCCAAACGATCGCAATCAGACGGATCCGGAGTGGCTTGAGAAATACCAGGGCGTTGTGTGGCACGAAGAGGAGCGGTTTCACAGCGATGTCTTCATCGGTAACTCTGCCGTGCGCTGGATCGAGACGAATCAGAGCCAGAAACCCCTTTTTCTGGAGATCGGCTTCACGGGGCCGCACGAGCCCTGGGATCCGCTTCCACGACACTTGGATCTCTATACCGATCGGGATGTACCGTCGCGGACAGCGCGGGAGGGAGAGCTGGATGAGAAACCGCCTCAGCACTTGGCTCACCAGCACTTTCACGCGAACACGGGTCACGAGTCACAGATCGATATTGCCAGCGCAGATGAGGACGACATCGCACGGATGCGACGCCACTATTATGCGAAGATCACGACTGTCGACGAGCAGATCGGCCGGGTGATGGATGCGCTCGAAGCGCGAGGATACCTCGAGGACAGCGTCGTTATGTTTTGCTCCGACCACGGTGAACTGCTGGGAGATCACAAGCTTGC
>CAYYGZ010000215.1:984-8147 GCA_964471275.1 uncultured bacterium
ATCCGATCGTCCACGTGCCAATGATCGTTCAGACCCGGAGCACCGTCGGGTCACCACGGGAGGTTGACGACCTGGTCTCGCTCGTGGATATCGGACCCACTGTCCTCGAAACGGCTGGTGTAGACATACCTACCTATATGGAAGGTAGATCCCTCAGCCCTTATCTGGACGGTGTTGATGTCGAACCAAGAGAGTATGTCTGCTGTGAGGACAACTACCAGATCATGTTTCGTACGAATACACACAAACTCGTCTACTACATCGGCCAAGCAGCGGGGGAGATGTATGATCTGGAAGCGGATCCCGACGAGCAGCACAACAGATGGGACAGCCTTGAGGCCGCTGATGTGAAGCAGATGCTCTTGATCAAGATCCTAGAGTGGATGGCAGCGAGCAACTACTGGAATTCAGGCTACAAACGAGAGGTTGGGCAGCAGTACTCGATGCGCTGGCCTACAGCCGACGACGCGGGGCTGCACGGTGGAGGGCAGAATGAGAAGGGCAAACCGCTTGGTTACTTGTAGAGGCAGTGCGGGATGCAGTGTTGAGGCATTCGGAATGCAGAGGATGAACACTCGGAGCCCACTCAGACGGGGAGCATCCTGATCGTCGCGCATATCGGTACGATCACGTGTCATCTTCTCGTGTTTGAACTCCATCCGTGGCTCTATGAAAAGCTCTCGCTCGGTTACGCGGGGGTATGCAGCCTTCGAACCGTACCGCTTGCCGGGCAGTGGGCGTGATCTCTGAATTCCTTCAATGACCGAACCCACCTGGGTTATGATATACTATGATTCACCGCGCGGAACATCCACCAAGAGAGATTCCGGCAGGGATGCTCTGATAGAGCGCGGCAGCTCGAACCCGGCTTGTCACCAGTTTCGTGACAAGTCCTAGTTTGGAGATTGAAATGGCTGACGAGACGTTTGTATACGCAGGCACCTACACAAACAAGGGCGGGAAAGGAACCTACGCTTTTCGGTTTCGGCAGGATGATGGCGGCCTGGATCCGATCGGGTATGTGGAATCTGAGAGCCCCTCATTCCTGGCCATTCACCCTAGCGGAAACTATCTCTACGCGACCAACGAGACCGATCCCGGGTCCGTCTCTGCATACGCGATACAGCCATCCGGGGGGCTCGTGGCGCTGAATGTGCAGCCTTCACACGGAGCAGCGCCCTGTCACGCGATGTGTGACGCGACGGGACGGTATCTGATTGTGGCCAACTATACATCTGGAACGGTGTCGATGTATCCGGTTGCCGATGATGGGTCTCTGGGCGAGGCCTCGCAGCGGATTCAGCACGAAGGATCCAGCATCCTGCCGAGGCAGACCGGCCCACATGCCCACTCGGTCAACATCGATGCGCAGAATCGCTTCGGGTATGTATGCGACCTTGGCATGGACAAGGTTCTGGTCTATGAAATGAATCTCGAAGCAGGGCAGCTGAATCCGGTAAGCACCATCGATACGGCTCCCGGAGCAGGTCCACGGCATCTTGCTTTTCACCCGAACGGCAGGAACGCCTATCTGATCAACGAGATCGGCTGTACTGTAAGCGCGCTCACCTATGACCCGAGTTCGGGGGAGCTTACGGAGATCAACACCCTGTCGACTCTACCTGGCGAGGTAGAAGAGGGGTTCTCTACGGCCGACATCCATGTGCATCCGAACGGGAAGTTTGTCTACGGCTCAAACCGAGGTCATAACACGATCGCCTGCTATGCGGTCGAGGCATCAGGGGCAATCAATTTTGTGGCGCGAACGGACGTCGAGGCGGTTCCGCGCAATTTTGCGTTCGATCCGTCGGGAACGTTTCTATTGTCTGCCGGTCAGGAGACGGGCGTGACAACCAGTTTCAGAACCGACGGTGAAACCGGTGCCCTCACAGCCACGGGGGCAAGAATCGAGATCCCCGGTTGCGTGTGTCTTCAGTTTCTTGATCGCTAGTTAGTTCCGTGGTGCTCAAAACCAATCGGCAGCGGCTTCGGGTGCTATTGGTCGACGACTGAAAGTCGGTGTATCGAAACACGTTACCAGCGACAATATGAACCTGCGGGGCGGTCAGAAGCATCTGTGTGTGTGCGTCGAAGGTCTGATCACTGAGCAGACGGTTTGGCCTTGGCGGTGGTATAGTCCCGCCATCGGATCAGAGATCCTACTTTCACTGCAGCAATCTATCATGGGACTGGTGCACGTACGGAGTTGGCTGGTGTGGCAACAAAGGACCTAGGAATTGAATTGAAGGACTACCGTATTGTCGTGACCGGTGCGACCGGGAATCTTGGGACTAAACTTCTGTGCCACCTGGCTTTTCTCGGATTCCACAGGTTGGTCGGCTTGGATATCCAAGAAGACCAGGCGAGCTTTGCGCGCATAAGGCGCTCGGCTATGGACGCTGGACACCCGGAACCGGACGTCGAGATTCGCAAGTGCGATCTGACCGATCCATCGGACGACCGTTGGCGGTCGGCGGTAGCGAACGCCAACGGTGTCGTGCATTTCGCGGCATGGAATCCGTACCCTGAAGCGACCTGGGGAGAGGCCTCCGCTTCACTGGATATGACGGTGAACACGGCTCTGGCGGCGTCTGACTCGCAGATGTGCAGTCGCTATGTGCTGGCCACATCGAATCACGTGATGGGGCGATATCGTACGGCAGGACTGGGGTCAGGCGAACTGACGACAGATCTGGACGAAGGGGTTGGAACGGTCTGGTCTACTGGTGAACAGTGGTTGGATTCCACGCCTTATGCGACGGCAAAGTTCGCGGGTGAACGCGTGTGTCGGGGTCTTGGCGCCCAGGGCAATGGAACGGATTATGTGTGCGTGCGGATTGGGTGGTGTCAGCCGGGCGAGAATTCGAAAGCGACACTCTCTGCCGCAGGTACGCCCACGCAAGCAGGTGGTACAGGACAGTCCAACGCCGAGATCGAGGCAACAGACCGTTGGTTCAAGGGGATGTGGCTTTCGAATCGGGATATGGTGCACCTGTTTGAACGCGCACTGGTTGCGCCGTCCGATAGGTGGGAGGGAGGGCTCGCGTTGGTGAACGGGATGTCAGACAACGCGGGGATGGTGTGGTCGATAGAGGGGACGAAGAAGCTGCTCGGCTACAAACCGCAGGACAACGTGTTTGCCTAACCCCGTGATCGGAGATGAAGTGGAACTCCCCGGGCAGAGGAGCGTCCCCTTATATGACACGGTAGGATCTCTTTCGTGGCGTAGCCTCCTTGAGCAGGCGACTACGCCGCTTTTTTTGTGATGGACAGACCCTCACGTCAGAGATGGCTATGCGTGAGTAGAATGATCCGATCGTCATCCGCTGCGGGTGTTCCGCGACCATCCCGGTTGCTGATCGCCAGGTAAACTTCGCCCCTTGGGTCCACCAGAACGTCCCTTAATCTGCCGTAGTCTCCCTGGTAGAGTATCTCCTGGCCAAGCACATCACCGGTCGTGATTTACAGCAAGCCATCATCAGGTCCGAACGCAAGTCGCGAGCCGTTGTGGTTGTTTGCTCCTGGTATGCTATCGAGCAGCGTTTCTGGTGGGCCGAGCATCGGACCGTCCCAGTGCGAGCGGATGAGCCGGTTCTGAATACCGTTCGACTCATAGGAATAGATGGCGTAAACAAAGGGCTCGGTGGAAAAGTTGGGATGAAGAGCCATACCGAGGAGCCCACTCTTTCTGATTTCGACCGTCTCGGTGATCGTGGACACGATCGTGATCTTACCGCTCGAAGTGTCGACCCGGGAGGTCACCCCGCATCTCTCCGTGACCCAGAGTGTGCCTTCCGGGTCCATTTTCAAATTTTAAGGGGTGTCGAGCCCTGCTACGAGTGTTCTGCTATCGAGCGTAGCGGGCGAGATTGGCTGGCCGGGGACGTCTGGTGTCAGGCCCCCATCAGAAACGGCATCAGGCCTGCTCGAGCAACCGACAAGGATGAGGATTGCGAGGATTGTGTGGGTGAACCGCACTGGTGACCTGGTTTCGGACCTAGACAGCGCTGCGGGCTACTGAGGTGTGTCTGGTGGTGGAGGCGCCTGGACCGGTGCGGCGATGATGTCGACGGTTACGCCTTCACGAAGGTTGGCTCGGAGACCGGTGGCGAGGAATTCCCCGTCCCAGAAGGACACGGCCCGGTCTTTCACGATGCGATATGATCTGCCCGGCTGTGTGTTGAACCCGTCCGGGAAACCATCTGGCAATCGAGATGCGGGTCGGTTGTGACTCGGGTATATCAGGCCGGACCACGGCTCGGTGACGGAGAGCCGGACCTGAATGCCCTCCTCAAGGCGCTTCGCCTGCAAGGCCAAGTCTGGACGCCACGGATGCGCGCGACTCCCGACCGACTCCGACCAGTGTGCGGCGAGCAGAGCGATCAGCTGCTTTGCATCATCGGTCTCCGTCTGGCCCTCTGCCGGGACAGCCAGGACGGCCTGCCTTGCTGAAGCCGCGTCAGCCAAGGGGAAAAGGGACAGGTGGGTTGCCTCCATTAGCGCCGGTAGATCGCGTGTGTTCGTTGCAGGATCCGATCGATACCGCTGCAGTGCGGCCGACGCCAGGTCTGAGTATGCCGGGTTGGCGCTCAGAAGACCATACCGATAGGCCGCATTCAGGAGTCGAACCGTGTGAGGGGACTCGCGTTTCCTATCGATCGAATAGCCGCCACGTCCGTCAGGCTGAAGCCTTCGGTGGAACCGTTCGTTTTCCTTGAGACCGTGCTGAAAGAGGACATCGAACATCGCCGACAGGGCAGGACGGTAGATATCGGATCTTGCAGACCCGTCCCTTACTTCGACCGCATAGAGCGATACGAGTCCCTCGATGAATGAGACACCCGATTCATCCAATATCAGCGAGGAGGCATGCGCCTTGTCGGCATCGAAATTCCAGCGCTCGGCCGGCAGCCCACCGTTCTTGGGCATGACGCCAACGCAGTAAGCGTCACCAACTCGGCGTGCGTAGTAGAGGTAGCCTTCATCACCGTACAGCTCGGCGAGAAGTGGGAGTGTCTTCAGGACGCGTCCCGTCACGCGGAGATCGTTCGACGGTAACGCGCCTTCTGCGTAATCTGTTGTAGCCCTTGCTCTTAGGAATAGGGCATCTATGATTCCTTTGAGCCTGTCGGTCCACGGGCAGTGACCAATGATCGAGGTGATTCGAGCCAGGCCGCCAGCATATGCCGAGGCGTTTATCAGGATCTCATCGGAGTTTCGCGAAGATCGCACAAATCGCTTGTCGCCAAGGTGATAATTGTCAGGGAAAACAGAGAGGCGAGTCGTAAGTCGTCTCTCTTCGTGCAGCGTTTCGAGGAGCAGGCCCTCGTAGAGATCCATGTTGGTGAACCAGGATGTCAGGACAAGCGCAGGGAAGACTTGTGCTGCTGTCGTACGTATCGACCATTGATTGTCTTCGCCCGACAGCAGACTGGTGGTGGGATCCTTGCGAGCGACCCAGCGATCCAGAACCTGGTTCGCCCTTGCAAGATACGGCGTCGGCTCGTTGGCTCTCAGCGGCGTCGCCTGCAAGCATACCAGAAGAACCGTGAACAGCAGTCTGTGTTGACTAGTTCGCTTGGTCAAGGCTTTGATTCTCGTAGTGAACGTCAGATTCTGGGTGTGCAAGGAGTTCGTTGTCCATGAGAGCGAGTTGTCCCGCCTTTTCCGCCACATAGAATCCGTAGCGCTGGCGGGTCGTTTCAGAATTGCCAATCCGGTTGTTGGCAAAGCTGAGTTCATTCGTTTCCCCGAGGACGCGAACGCCGTAGCCTTCTTCATCGTTGCCGTTGTCCATGATGTCGTTTAGTTCGAAGTGGTTGCGATGACCGGCCATCAGTTCCGATTCATTCCTGAAGAGCACGCCTTCGCGACCATTTCCGCAGGATCGGTTGTTGCGGAAGGTGTTGTCCGTGTCCTTGTGGCCGATCGAAATTCCCGTGACGCCATTGTTGAGCAGCTGGTTGTTCTCAAAGGTGCCGTGTTTTACTCGCCAGCAAAGGAACAGGCCAATCTGGCCGTTCTCCTCTGACTTGCAGTAGCGTATGATCGGTGAGCCACTACCGCTTCCCGGGTGGAGCCCCAGATGGGTGTTTCCCCGGCAATGACAGGCCTCCACGGATACGTTGTGGCTCTGCTGAAAGCTGATCCCGTCTCCCGCATAGTCGTAGACTCGGCAGTTGACGATCCGAGTACCGTGCCCCTGATACAGGAAGATACCGGCACCCCGGCAGCCTGTCAGATAGGCGTTTCCTTCCTTGTTTCCTTCGATGGTCAGTCCTTCGATCGATATGCCCTCAACATAGTAGCCGCTCACGACAGGGTAGGTGGTCGCCGCCCGTGCGTTTTTGTCGACCATGTAGTCGCCACCCATCGGCCTGCTGACACCGACGATATCGCCCTCTCTCCAGAGTATGGTGCCGACAACCGTGTGGAAGCCCCCTGAACGGTCATCGCATACGCTGATTCCGTTTCCCACTCCGAAGCCGTCAGGTGCCTCGAGCGTAACCTGTTCCTCACCAAAATCTCCATCCAGAACGAGCCTGCTTTGAGCTGCGCCGGGTTTGGCCAGGATAGTTTCCTGGCCTGCACCGATGATGTTTACATTCGATCGAAGATGAAGCGAATCGTCCATCTTGTATTGACCCGGTCGAATTTCGACAGTTCCGCCACCCAGCGTCGCGGCATAGTCGACTGCGGCTTGAAGTGCACGGTTGTCGGTGCCCGTGATATCGGCGTTCTGGTTGCCTACGGTGATTCTGATGTCCATCCGGTCTGGCATAGCGTGTCCAATTAGGCGTGTGATGGGTCTCCGAAGAGGCCGGGGCAAGGGGGGAGCAAGCTCTCACCCTGATCGCGTCGTGACAGTCGCTCTCACATGAACGGGAGAGAGGATACCTGAGCGCTATCTGATCTTCACTTCCTTGCCGGTTTCAGCGCTCTTCAACAGGGCTTCCATCATCTGCTGGACGATCAGGCCGTGTCGCAGTGGCGCTTCACAGGGCTTACCCAGCCGGATGCAGTCAATGAAATGGGCGGCAATGTTGTCCCAGCTTTCCTTGCCCCCGCGTGGCAGGTCTACAGAGATGTCCTGTTCGTTGTTGTGATCTGTTCTATAGAGCGTCAATGGACTGAGCTGTGCACCGGCTTCGGTTCCAAAAAGC
>CAYYGZ010000216.1:0-8128 GCA_964471275.1 uncultured bacterium
AACGAAGGTCTCCCTTACTGCCTCGCGGCCATTCTATGCTCTCAGTCGTGTCAGTCGTAGCCGATTCTTGTGATGTAGCCGATGCTGCCGAGAGCGAAACGGCAAACACCAGGATGCAAAACCAGGCGCAGATTCCAGGGGCCATTTTTCAAACTCCTCAGCCAGCGAAGGCGGATACAGCGTCCAGGACGCTTGCCCGTTCGCGGCGGTAATCTTCCTCACTCAGCACGGCGGATCGGTTGGCCACATCGACAGGCTCGGCCAGCTCGATCCACGAACGACAGCCCCCGTACTCGGGGAGCACACGGAGTTTCAGAGGGTTGTGCAACCTGTATGCCTTGAGCAGAAGTAGTGTGAGAGGCTTCTCGGGTTTCCAGAAATATCGGTCCTGCATATACGCGGTAGCCCAGATGTGCATCGCCGAAAGAGCGTCCAGAGGTTCCGGATCGTGCAGGGTTACGGTGTCGGTCAACTCCGCGCACAGACCGATCAGCACTTCATCCGGTGATCCAGTTTCATCCTGTCCCAACCAGGACCGGCATTCGGGTTTCAGGATACTCGGGTCCTGGTGATAATACGTCGGGTAGAGAATGAACGTGTCGGCGACCACATCGAACGCTCCTGTCTCCTCGACAATACCACCCTTTCTGATCAGGATGATCTGCCTGCCTTCGGATATCGCTCTGAGGGCGAGCGACCACTCTTTCAGTGCATTCGATTCAGTCATGGCCACCTCGACGCGTCAAGTCGCCAGGCAAGGTTGAAACCCAGATTTCATCATCGATCACCTTCACCTCGTATGTCGGAACCTGATAGTGTTCGGTCTCCGGGCACACACCGGTCTGGAACGAGAATCTTAGCCCGTGCCACAGACACGTAACATGATCGTCATCGAATTCCACAGTCCCAATCGGCCGGTTGTTGTGCGGGCAGGCGTTCTCGACGGCCTTGTATGTCCCGGAACAGTTGAACAGTCCGACATCCCGGCCCATCACAGTCACAGTTCTGGCTTTCCCCGGCGGCAGATCACCTGTCCGTCCCACACGGATAAACTTACGCTCCTCCTCATTGGACGCGCTCCCCTTCCGTATCCAAGACCCGAGATCGAATGGGCTCATCGGGTGATCGGCACGGCATGCTCGACCGCGTGGTAGGAGCTTCGAACCAGAGGCCCGGATTCGACGTGCGTGTAGCCGAGGCTCGTTGCGTAGACGCGCAGATCATCGAACTCGGCGGGATCGTAGAATCGATCGATCGGGACGTGACTCGGCGTGGGCTGCAGATACTGCCCGACCGTCAGGATGTCAGTTCCCTGGTCCGCGATATCCCGAATCGTACAGTCCACTTCCGCTCGCGTTTCACCTGCCCCGACCATGATCCCCGATTTGACAGGCGTGTCCGGACGTAACGATTTTGCGCGGGCGAGCAACTCCAAGGACTGTGTATAGCGTGCCTGCGGACGCATCTGCCGGTAGAGTCTCGGGACCGTCTCGACATTGTGGTTCAGGATCTCCGGACCGGCATCCATCACGGCCGAAAGTGCATCCCAATTTCCCTGAAAGTCCGGGACAAGCACCTCGACGCGCGTGTCCGGGCACAGGGTGTGTATCTGTCTGATCGTCTCCGCAAAGATACAGGCACCACCATCCGACAGCTCATCTCGGTTGACCGACGTGATCACTGCGTGTCGAAGTCCAAGAGACTGCACCGCCTCACCAACACGCACAGGCTCCTCGGTATCCAGCCCCTCGGGTCGCCCCGTCTCCACAGCACAGAAGCCGCAGCTTCGTGTGCAGATATCCCCCAGAATCATGAACGTCACCGTTCGCGCGCTCCAGCATTCGCCGATGTTTGGACATCCTGCACTCTCACAGACCGTGTGAAGACGTTTGCTCTGCACCAGCTGCTTCAGACCCCGATATACTCCGTTCCCTGGTGCCGGCACCCGGAACCACCGGGGGAGTCGTGAACCCCGCACAGGCGGGTTGATCGTCATCAGATGACTCAAACGACACTCCCGATCAACGTCTTCTGTGTGCAATCATCGATCCGCACGGAGGTTAGCGCATTGACAGCCGCTTCACCCTCGAACACGACTGTCTTGAAGGTGTCCGTCTTACCGGAGAGCTGCCCCTCTCTCCTGGCCGGACCTTCAACAAGTACCTCGACTTCGCGGTCCAAATAGGTCCGGTTCATCTCGAGAGAAATCTCGTTCTGCATCTGGATCAACTCCTGGAGACGGATCCCCTTCTCATCCTCAGAGACTGTATCCGGGATGTCGCGTTCGGCGACGGTGCCTTCGCGCGCCGAGTATTTGAACATGAACGCTGAATCGAACTGAATCTTACGCATCAAGTCAAGAGTCTGCCCGAACTCTGAGCGTGTCTCACCGGGGAACCCGACGATAATGTCAGTCGAGAGCGCCACTCCCGGTATCGCCGTCCTCAACCGACTGACCAGATCCAGGAAGTGACTCGAGGTATAGTTTCGTTTCATCTCCTCCAGTATGCGATCCGACCCCGACTGCAGCGGAAGGTGAATGAAGGGGCAGACCTTGTCCTCAGAGGCCATCGTGTCGATCAGCTTCTCGGAAAAGTCGCTCGGATGCGGCGATGTGAACCGGATCCGTTTGATTCTGTCGATGCGGGCGACGCGTGAGAGCAGATCAGCAAAATCGGTGGACCGGTCACTGTATGAGTTGACGGTCTGGCCGAGCAAAGTGATCTCCTGAAATCCTTCCTCCGCTGCGATTTCTGTCTGCCTCACGATCTCGTCTGCCGAGACGCTCCGTTCTCTCCCGCGAACATACGGTACGATACAAAAACTGCAGAACTTGTCGCAACCCCGCATCACGGTGATCCACGCGTTGACGCCCTCCTTCCGCGCAGGATCCAACCCGACGTATGTCTCAGTGCGTCCAAGCTTGACATCCAGCGCGGGCTCTCCACGCGCTTCCTGAACCATTTGGGGCAGATCGCGGTATGAGTCCGGCCCCAGAACCAGGTCAACATACGGGACGCGGTCCAACAGCATCTCGGATAGATGCTTAGCCATACACCCGCACACCCCCAGGATCATGTCGGGATTCGTCATCTTCATCCGGCTGAGCTGTGAGAGTCGGCCTAGAACGCGATCCTCCGCGTGTTCGCGGATCGCGCACGTGTTCAGGAGCACCACATCGGCGTCTTCGACGCGCGTCGCGGTCCGGTAGCCCGCTGTCTGCAGCACGCCCAGCATGAGCTCCGAATCGGAGACATTCATCTGGCAGCCATAGGTCTCGACAAAAACGCTGTCCGTACACGCAGAGGAGAGTTCACGCGTCACGGGAAGCGGAGCCTCCGGGAGGCTGAGTTCGATCCGTTGCAGTTCATCCAAAGTCTTAGCAATTCCTCATCGCGTCAGCAATCTCGTCCAGCACCTCGGTGTCCGTTTCAACGGCCGCCCTTTCCTGGAGCGCATCCCTGGCTTCGTTGCCGCCGATACGCCCGAGTCCCCAGGCCGCGTGACTTCGGATGAGGGCCTCCTCATCGTGAAGCGCATTGGAAAGCGCCCCTACATCGGATGCAATCCCCACATTCCCGAGCGCCACTGCCGCGTTGCGCAGCAACCCTCTTCGTTTGGTCCGTTTGACCGGGCTCTTCCGGAAGCGGGTGCTGAATGCGGACGGGTCAAGAGAAAGTAGATCGTGCAGCGCAGGACGCTCGAAGCCCTCACGCGATCTGAATGCGGGCTCAGACGTCGGACGGGCTTGCTTCTTGTTCCAGGGACAGACATCCTGACAGACATCGCAGCCATAGACCCAGTTGCCCACGGCTTCCCGTAAGTCCTTGGGAATCGGGCCTTTGAGTTCGATCGTAAGATACGATATACACCGGTTTGAATCCAGCACGTAGGGCTCGAGGATCGCATCTGTCGGGCAGGCATCGATGCATTTCGTGCAAGTGCCGCAGTGATCGGTTGCGGGAGGATCTGGCTCCAGCTCGGTCGTTAGGATCAGCTCGCCGATGAAGAACCAGGACCCTGATCTTATCCCAATCAGATTGGTGTGTTTCCCGAACCACCCCAGGCCCGACCGTGACGCATAGTCGCGCTCGAGCACGGGTCCCGTGTCGACATAGGCCCTGCCCTCTGTCGCCGGCGACAGCGTCTTGATCTGCTCCAGCAGCTCGAATAATCGTGACTTCATCACGTCGTGATAGTCATCTCCGCGCGCATAGCACGAAATCCGCCCCACCGGCCCCTTCTGTTCCTCATCAGCAGGCTCGGGCCTGTAGTTCAGTCCCACACAGACGACCGACCGCGCCCCCGGGACAAGTGTCCCGGGATCCGCTCTCCGATCCAGGTTGCGCGTCAGATAGCCCATCTCGCCAGCAAAACCCATGTCTACCCACGACCGGTAGAAATCCCAGTGTTCGGGTGGATCTGCGGTAGTAATACCGACGGGAGCGAAGCCAAGTCTCCGGGCAAGCGAACGGATCTGTTTACTGAGGTCTTTTGGGTTCACGGGCAAATGAAAGGGCAGAACACACGCGTTGTGCTCTGCCCTCGGAATCATTGAGAATCAGGACTTCAGGGGGTCTCTGGTATCGAGCGACATTGCCTGGTGGCTGACTGAATTGCATCGGTGACAAGACGGAATGCGTGCTCCCGCGTCGCCGGAAGACCACCCAGCACATCGGACAATTCATCCTGCGTCAGCACATCATCGTCCAGCTTCCGCCCGACGAGAAGCTCGGTCGTTACCGAGCTTGCGGCTATGGTTGCCGTGCAGCCGTGCGCCTCGAATAACGTGTCGACGATCACCCCGTCAGGATCCATCCGCAGATAAAGCTTCAAGGAAGCCCCGGATGCCGGGTTCTCCGAACATCCAACGACGTCAGCATCCTCCATCTCACCCACATTCCGAGGGTGCTCGAAGTGGTCGAGTGCGATGTCAGAGTAGGCTTCTGCCACGGTCTAGTAACGTAGGTTGTCGAGCGGGCGGCGGGGAGGCGTCAGTGTGACACGTTCCTCGACAGCAAGCAGACGTTCCTTATCGAAGATCAGATCGGCTCGGTTTTCTGCAGCCAACTCCGTACGGTCGGTCATCACGATCGCATCCTCCGGACAGGCCTCGACACACATGCCGCAGAAAATGCAACGCAGCAAGTCGATCTCAAACCGATTCGGATACTTCTCTCTGTCCGGCCACGGTGCTTCAGCCGCCTCTATCGTGATACACTCGGAAGGACAGGCGGTCGCGCACATGTAGCACGACACGCACTTAGGTCTTCCCTGATCGTCCTTTGTTAGCTTGTGGAGACCCCGATATCCTTCCGGCTTTTCCCATCTTTCTTCGGGATACTGCATAGTTACCTTTTTCCCGAACAGATGCTTGAACGTCAGCGACAACCCCTTTGTTATCGCCGGAAGATACATTCTTTCGGTCAGCGTCATTTCGTGACCTACTTTTATCATTTCTACGATCTCCTCTGCGGTTTCTGTTTCGGCCGCGTCGCCGCTTGTTCGGGCGACCCGCCCATCCGGTCGCGACGGTCTGCCTGATCACTGTCACCTGGATCTCACCGGGGAATGTCAGATCTTCGCGTACCTTCTGCGCAATCTCAAAAGACAGATTCTTCGCATCGTCATCCGAAATCCGACCCGCATTAGCCATCACACGGACCTCACGACCCGCATTGATTGCGTAGGCGTCTCTCACACCGTTGAATGACTGTGCGAGATCCTCGAGATCCCGTACACGCTGAATATACCCTTCAGCATCATCGCGTCGAGCACCCGGGCGCGAGGAAGAGATCGCATCCGCCGCCTTGACCAGGAACGAAATCGGTGAGAGGGGCTCGGCTTCCTCGTGGTGGTAGAGGATCGCATTGATGACCTCCTCGCCCTCGCCATACTTCCGGGCGACATCCACACCGATACCGACGTGGCTGCCCTCAATCTCGTGATCGATCGACTTGCCGATATCGTGCAGCAACGCACAGCGCCGGGCCAACTTCTGGTTGAGCCGAAGTTCGGCTGCCATCGCCCCCGCAAGGAAGGCTACCTCCTTGCAGTGACCGATCATTCCCTGTCCAAAACTCGTCCGATACTTGAGCTTGCCGACTAGCTTGACCAGTTCGGGATGCATATCATCGATCCCGACGTCCTTGACGGTCCGCTTGCCTTCTTCCTCGATCATGGCCGCGATCTTCTTCTCGCTCTGTGCCACGACTTCTTCCACCCGGCCGGGATTGATTCGGCCTTCTTTCACCAGCGCTTCCATCGCCAGACGGGCGATATCCCGCTTGACGGGATCAAAGCTGGAGAGGACAACCGCTTCCGGGGTGTCGTTCACGATCACCTTGACGCCGGTCGCCGCCTCGAATGAAATGATGTTCCGGCCTTCTTTCCCGACGATCCGCCCCTTGATATCGTCATCGGGGAGGGGAACGACCGAGATCGTAGACTGCACCGTCTGATCCGTGGAGCACCGCTCGATCGCGCTCGCGATGATGCGCTTGGCCTCGCGATCGGCCTGCTCCTTCGCCTGATCAACTCGCTCACGCCCGATCTCGGTTGCCGTGCGCTGAAGATCGTTCCGGAGCTTCTCGAGCAGCATTTCCCGAGCGTGCTCCGCGTTCATCCCGGAGATCCGCTCGAGTGCCGACCGCTGATCGCCCAGGACCGACTCCAGATCTTCGTTCTGCTTGGCCAGTTGGTCGTGCCGCTTCTGAGTGTCACGTTCACGGCGGGTAAGACCCTTGTCCCGCTGTCGCAGACTCTCATTCTTGTTGGAAACGTCTACCGCCTGCTCGTCGAGCGCGGCTTCCTGCTCATCGAGTTCCTTCCGTTTCTTGTCCAGCTCAGATTCGTACTGCGACTTGGATTCATACCACGCGTTCTTCTCCTCGAGAAGCGCTTCTCGCCTGTCACGATCCGCTTTCTCGACAAGCTTGCCTACGCGCCGGTCATTCTCTTCCTCGAGTTCAGCCGTCTGGCGCGCTTTGACACGCGCGCAGAAAATCCAACCCAGTCCAAATAGCAGGATGGCACCCCCCAACCCCACACCGGTGATCGCGTAATCCTGTGCCATCGAAGCTCCCAGCAATGATCCCAGATCCATTGGAGCCTCCGACAGTCCTCAAATTCAAGATCCAAAACAGATGGTCCGGAAGAGCGTGGCGTAGACGCGGGCACACAGGCGCAGCGCCCTGTCGCCGCTATTGCTACGGCGGCGAAAAGCCAGAGTATGACATTGTATGTCATGAGACATTCGATCAAACCGGACTCGCGAAAAAGATTGTGTGCAGATCGACACCGGCAAGCGAGCCGGGCGATCGATCACACAGTGCAAGCTACATGCTAAAAGACTCCCCGCAACCACACTGGTTCTTGGCGTTGGGGTTGATGATCTTGAAGCCCTGCCCCATCAGACCGTCTTCGAAATCGAGTTCCGATCCGGCCAGATAGAGCGCACTCTTCATGTCGACAAAGACCCGGACGCCATTGCTCTCGATCACGTCGATATCGCCGTCGGGCTCTTCCGAGAACTCCAGCTTGTACTGGAGCCCCGAGCATCCCCCGCCGACAACACGCACGCGGAGTCCGCAATCATCGCGCCCCTCGCGTGCCAGCAAATCTCTGATCTTCGTTGCCGCACCTTCTGTGACGGTCACCATGACCCTCACTCCTTCTGTTCGAGTGTATCCGAATCCCACGCAGTCAGAGAGACAGACGTGTAATCGGTCTCCTCTTGATCAGCTGGCTGCGTCGAACAGCTCGTTCACCTTGTTCCAGTTGATGACGTTCGCCCACGCGGCGATGTAGTCTGGGCGCCGGTTCTGATAGTTCAGGTAGTATGCGTGTTCCCAGACGTCCAGACCGATGATCGGTGTGCCGCTACCATCCATCAGGGGGTTGTCCTGATTCGGTGTGCTGAAGATGTCGACACCGCCATCCTTGACGATCAGCCACGCCCAACCACTGCCAAACCGTGTGGCCGCTGCAATGTTGAATGCCTCGTGGCAAGCGTCACCACTTCCGAACTTTGCGTTGATCGCTGCCATCAGGTCATCCGAGGGCGACCCCCCACTTCCCTCGGGAGCCATGGTCTGCCAGAACAGCGAATGATTCCAGTGTCCGCCAC
>CAYYGZ010000217.1:0-8079 GCA_964471275.1 uncultured bacterium
TTGCGCGTCAGCCAACTCCCCGTGGTATCATCCTGGTGGTGGTGAAGCGGGAGGGTTAGCAACCTCACCCACCACCAAGTAAACCTTCAACCGTATAACGCTTCTTGCGCATAAGATGTTCCTGTTAAGTGCGGATGAGGTGGGAAGGACGTGCACATTGGGATCCAGTGAGTCCTTTCCTGCTGCTCAGGAGATAATTCAAGGTGCCTGAACAGCTGCAGGGCTCTCTCCATACAGACTTGTTTGAGTGCGCCACTGTAGTGAGATATCCAGCGGCCGAAATGAACGGGGGCTTCAGGCTCCAGTTGGTACACGACCACGACGACTGGGCATTTCTTCGACTCCGGAGGGTCAGGATAGGTAGAGACAAGAGGCTTTACGGCACGAGCCTTCCTGAGCCCAATGCCTACTATTCCACTCTGCACCTGCGGCCCACCAGGCGTGATCACATTGCCCCCCCGCTAAGAGAGGGGAGGTGTGGTCAATCGGCCAAAAGATTACACCGGCCGTCGACTTGGTCAGGGCGTAACTCACGGGGTCCGTGGGGGGCTTCTGGCGCAAATGTCTCGGAACACTCAGCTGTTGTAACCGCCGCACATCGCTCTTGGCCTATGCGAATGATTTCATCTAATTGCGTCGTTACCATGCTTACCTTGAATAAGATAGAAAGGACATAACGATGAGTAATTCGTTGAAGGGCTACTGGATCAATCACGTTGTGGAGATCAAGGACCCAGAACGTTTCGGCGCCTATGCTGAGGCGAGCAAACCTATGTTCCAAGGGGACAACGAATACGGCGCGAAGATACTTTTGTTCGGCCCCGTCGCCGCCACCATTTTGGGAGATCCGGTGCAGTACGCGGCAGTTGTCGAGTTCGACACTGTTCAGGCTGCTGTTGAGTTTTGGGATGACCCCGAGTATGCCGCTGCGCGAGCGCTTATGGGCCCACCTGATGATGAGAGCAATGTGGTTGACCGCCGCGTTTGCTGCATTGAGGGTGAGTCACTGATCGTGAATCCGAAGCAGGGATTCTGGGTGAATCACGTGCACGAAATCAAGAACGAGACGGCATTCTGGCAGTACGCGGAGGCGAGTTTGCCGCATTTCACCAGTGTCACCTATGGGAAAGTTGTGCATCAGCATGCGGGCGAGCAGAAGATCCAGCTAGCCGCCGCACTCGGGCTGGTTTCCGTCAGCAGGGCAATGAGCATTAGGGAAACGCCCGAATACGAACCGGCGTTGGCTGCCGGGGGTATGGTCGGTGGTGAGGGGCATGTAGTCAGCCGAACCATCTGTGCGATCGAGGTGTCCGAATAGAGAGCTGCCTGATGGCCTGCGACCATTTGTGTGTCCACATCCAGAGTTAGGATGCGGTATAACATTTTCTGGCCACGTGGCCCTTTTTCTATGTCCCATATCCTAATGTTAGGACTGGTAACATTCTAGGGGGGCAGGTCATCAATCCCCACAAGGGGTCGGAAACCATCCGCTCCAGAAATCTGATCAAAAAGTCAAGGAGAAAAAGATGAAATACAGCGTGACCAGCGTGATTTTGCCCGACTTGGATATCGTCGAGACGTGTCAGCTTTTGCAGAAACTGGGCTGCGATGGCGTAGAATGGCGGGTCCGATACACCAGACCTGAGGCGATCGGCAAGGGATATAGCTACTGGGGAGAGCACAAAACCGATCTTTCGCCGGCCAACCTGATACAAAAGGCTGATGAGGTAGCCCGGATCACGGCTGACCATGGACTGACGATTCCAGCCATTGCCGCGGACCTGCGTGCTGACGAGTACGAGGATATTAAACGGCTTGCCGACGGGGTGGTGCGAATGGGCCAGATCCCCATTCGCCTGGGCGCACCACGTGGTTATGATCCTGTATATCTGGGTGCACCACGGCACTACGACTACACGGTCAGCTATCCCGATCTGTACGAGGAGGCGGTCGAGGCGTATGGTAAAGCGATCGAGATTTTCAAGCCCTATGGTCTGAAGACGATCATCGAGATCCACGGCGGGACGATTATGGTCAGCGCGTCACTGGCTTACCGTATCGCCCGTAATTTTTCTCCCGCCGAGATGGGGGTGATTTATGACGTGAACAATATGGCCAAGGAGGGCTTTGAGACTTTTCGCATCGGCCTAGAATTGCTGGGTGCTTATCTGCAACACTGCCACGCCAGTGGTTGGCGCCCCGTGGAAAAAGGTCGTCGTGAGGATGGTTCGTTAGAGTGGACGTGGGAAAATTGTGCTCTGTCAGACAGCATTCTCGACATCCCGCTGTTTCTCGCCAGCCTCAAAGCAGTAGATTATCCGGGGTTCATCTCTATTGAGGATTTCCGCCAGATGGGTCATCAAGAAAAGCTGTGCCCACAGCTCGAATACCTGCGAGAGATCGAAGAACGGTATCTTGTCAAAGATCAGGCGAGTTGACGTCCCCGCAGGTCAAAGGAGGCCTAACCGCCGGCCTCATCATTACGTCAAACGACTCGGATCAATCGTCCGCCTCGGTCGCTTTAGCGGGCACGGGAACGGCCCAGCCCGTCGCTGATATTTCAGTGACCCCAGACCAATTATCATTCGGAAGCGTAGAGATTGGGAAAACCGTCAGCAGGTCAGCCAGTCGGGCGCACCGCAAGACCGAGAGCCGCCCCGGCCTGCCTATCGTCTGTCTTGGACGCGCCTGCTGGCCCGCCTCTTCCTGAATTCGGTGCCCTTAGAAATCGCGGCAATTTCGCATCTGTCACAACCTCTCACACATAAAAACGGGGAGCCAGCCGATTGCGCGTCAGCCAACTCCCCGTGGTATCATCCTGGTGGTGGTGAAGCGGGAGGGATAGCAACCTCACCCCCAACCAATTAACCTTCAACTGTATAACGCTTCTTGCATATAAAGGTTCCGGTTAAGCGCGGGCAGGGCTGTGATGTTTCAGACAGCCTCCAGCACTGCAACACCGTCCTTGAGCGCCCCCGGTCTCAGGTGCGCATAGTTCAAGGTCGTCTGGATACTCCTGTGCCCTGGCTAGGGTTTCTCGTGACTTGGGCGTTGGTTCGGGTTATCGCCTGGGTTATTGATGGATTCCGCGGGAAGTAAAGAGCGGCGCGGGATCCCGACCACCCCGAACTCCCCACAATCCTGACCTAATAGCGACCTCTGAATGTGGAGATAAAGGACCTGAGAGGCGTTCACGCCAGGTCATCATCAAGGCCATCGAGCGGGGCGAAATCGACACGGTGCCTGTGGGCAGACGCCACATGACAAGGCCAACAAGAGATTCGATCAGTGGCGGCGGTCGGAGTGTCACTCAAGGGCCGCCTGTTTACGGTGGTCAAAAGAGAAAGATAAATGACAAAACGAGCAGCGGTTTACGCCCGATACAGTTCCGAGGAACAGACGGACGGGGAGAGCATCGAATACTAGTTGGAGCGGTGTCGTGAATATGTGGGACAGTGAGGATGGTGTCTTGGTTGAGCACATGTATTTATCGACAGATCACGTTCCGGCACAATGAGGTATGGCAGAAAAGAATGCAATCGCTTAGTGGCGCTGACGAAGCAGGACAAGCGTCCTTTTGATGCAGTTGTAGTGACCTGCCTCCCTAGAATGTTCCCATATCCTAACTTTAGAATTGGAAACATTCTAGGGGGGCAGGTCACGGGCGATACGACTAACTTCCTGGATAAATTTTATTGGCACTTTTCATGATGGATCTGACGAAGCGACAAAAGCTCTGCAGGAACGGTTGAAGAATAGAGTTGCTGCCAGAGGATAGATATGCAGCCTCACAACTATTGAAAATTCGCTTCGGGCTGATGAATGTATTGTTCTGGAGTTAGCCCGGTTGAGTGGACAGTTCCCGATTTGGGTTAGCATTCGAGACTTCGAAATTTATCGGTGACTTCTGTCCGACACCTTCAAGATGGTAGGGCTTAGCGAAGCTCACCGAATCCTTTAGGCTCGATAACTTGATGGCACACAGATCGGTCGATGTTCTGGTTGCGGGCGGCGGTATGGCGGGCGTCTTCGCAGCCCTCGGCGCAGCGTCGGAGGGGATTTCCGTCTGTCTGATCGAGCCGAGCAACGTGCTTGGCGGTCAAGGGACGGCCGGAGGCGTCGCTGGATTCTGTGGGGACACGGCTCAGGTAAATCGACCGTTTGCCGAGCTCGTGGGAACGCTGCTTCAACACGACAAGATTGCGCCTCTCAACCCCACCGCTGATCGCCGTCCTTTCGACCTCGAAATCTGTGGCTTCTTCCTTCAGGAGCAGGTCATCGCAGCCGGTATCGATGTCTTCCTACACGCGCGTGTGCTCGAAGCCATCGCGGACGACACGGGGACCGTCACTTCTGTACGTGTATCCTGCGCATCCGACATCATCGAATTCGAGCCTGGATTCGTGATCGACGCGACGGGAGATTGCGTGATCGCCGATCGCGTAGGCTTCTCGACTCTCCACGACCGTGAGAACGTCCAGCTCCCGATGTCCCTCTATTTCACCCTCTGGGATACGGGGACGCGGGTCGATCCATTCCTGCCGCCCGACTGCCCGACGTGGACCGACGACGACAGCCTGCCAATGACATCCCTCCACGTTTTCGAGACGGGAAAAGTTGAGGTGAAGATGAAGGTCGTCGGGTTTGACGCAGCCACCGGCGAGAGCCTCTCGAAGGCAGAGATCCACGCCAGGCGCCAAATGATGGGCTTGATCTACCACCTACAAACGCTCGGGTATCAGGGCCGAAAGCTCGACAGACACGTGCTCTCCTCAGTCTCCCGACACATCGGCCAACGAGAAGGCCGTCGTCTGGTCGGAGACTACGTGCTGACCGAAGAAGACGTCACACACGCATCGGTTTTCGACGACGCCGTGGCCGTCGGGACATACCACCTCGACTACCACTGGCCGGACAAAGTGGAAAGGGCGGGGACGGGCATCACGACGATGGTGGAGCCCTACCACATTCCACTCCGTAGCCTCGTGGCCAAGGGATCAAGGAACCTCACATCAGTCGGAAGATCGGTTTCTGGCGAACAGATGGCGATGAGCTCCTACCGCGTTCAGGCAACGTGCGCTCAAACGGGCTTTGCGGCCGGCTGCGCGTCTGCGGTCTGTGCACGGAACGGTTCCGACTTCAGCGAGCCGCCCATCGAATCGATCCAGGCGAGGATTGAATCCGAGGGCCAGAGCCTCGACCTGTCCGACTACGGTCAGTATCTGCGACACAAGATCCACGTCCGCGAGCACATCTTCGAGACACAGGATGCCTTCGACTCGTGTCACGCCTCCACACTGGTCCAGGTGCGGAACGGACGTATCCTTGCAGCCTGGTTCGGCGGATCTCGTGAGGGTCACGACGATGTGGGAATCTGGTTGTCCACGCGAGAAAAGTGTTTGTGGACGAAGCCGATTCGTGTCGCACGCGTTCGGAACAAGCCGCACTGGAATCCGGTCCTGTTTGAAGACCAGGGAATCGTCTACCTGTTCTTCAAGGTCTCGGTGGATGGACAGACCACGACCAATCGAATGCGCGTATCCGACGGCTGGGAAACCTGGTGGATGCACTCGCACGACCGGGGTGACTCCTGGTCGTCACCGGCCCCGCTGGTCCCGGGTGACCAGCAGGGCCGTGGCCCGGTAAAGAACAAGCCGATACGGATCTCCAACGGTGACTGGCTGGCAGGTGCTTCGATCGAGACGGCAGACACGTGGGAGGTGTTTGTTGACCGAAGCTCGGACCAGGGGCTATCGTGGGAGGCGAGCGAGTTCGTTTCCATGGATCGCGACCTCTTTACCGGGAAAGGGGCAATCCAGCCGACGCTGTGGGAATCGGGGCCGGGGAAGATCCACATGCTGGTGCGAACGACCGCTGGCTATGTGGGACGATCGGATTCCGACGACTTTGGCCAATCGTGGTCGGAACTGCACGCCACGGACCTGCCCAACAACAATAGCGGCCTTGATGTAGCCAAACTGGACGACGGATCGATTGCGCTGGTATGCAACCCGACCAGCGAACGCGTTCGCGCACCACTGTCGATCCTGTTGTCCCAAGACAATGGGCTGACCTGGGATCGCAGGCTGGATGTCGAATCGGACGACGGACGCTACTCCTACCCAGCGATCATTCCCACACGCGTTGGGATGGCCATCGCCTACACGTGGAAACGGGAACGGATCGGTTTCTGGATGGGATCGGTCGAGCAGATCCCCGAGGGAAGTGTATGAAGGCTGAGCACGTAGAGGTCTACAGACAGCCCGGTCGATTCGCGGACTGGCCGGCCAACTACGGAATCTGGTCGTGGGGAAACGAGATCGCCGTCAGTTTCACCCTCGGACACAATGGACTTGTCTGGAGGCTTTCACGCACGTGACAAATCGCGACCCTTTGTGACCAAGCAGGCGCGGAGTCTGGACGGCGGGAAGACCTGGGATGTCGGCAAAGCTGCAACACCGTGGCGTAGGCACGGCGTGGAGAGTAGTTGCTGGCTTTGGTCGGACATCATACTGATCGTCGCAGAAGGGACAGCAAGGAGCGGCGCTAATCCGCCCAGGAGGTCGAAGCGATGAATCGCCCCAACATCATTCTTATCGTTGCCGATGACCTTGGCTATGGTGACGTAGGCTGCTATGGCAACACCGTCAACGCGACTCCCCACATTGACGCTCTGGCCGATGGCGGTATGAAATTCACCGATTTCCACTCGAACGGCCCAGTCTGCAGTCCCACCAGGGCGGCCCTGCTCACCGGACGATATCAACAGCGCGCGGGGATCGAATCCGCTTTAGGGGAAGACGAACAAGGGCTGAGCTCTAGCGAATTGACAGTGTCGACGTGCTTGCAGAACGCTGGATATGCAACCGGAATGTTCGGGAAGTGGCACCTCGGGATGTCTCTGGAAGAGGGACCCAACCGACACGGCTTCCAGCAGTTTATCGGACATCGGCACGGGGCGCTCGATTACCGCTCTCACGTGACCAAGTATGGCGCAGTTGACTGGTGGCAAAACGAAGAGCTCTGCAATGAGGAGGGCTATTGCACCGAACTCATCACTGATCATGCCGCTCGGTTCATCGAGGAGCAGCAAAGGAGCCCCTTCTTCCTCTTCGTTTCTCATTCCGCGATTCACTTCCCGTGGATGGCTCCTGAGGATCCTGCTCACCGTCGACCAGGCGTTCGCTACGAAGACCTGAGCAGACTCGGCCCTCACGCGCCTGAAGAGGTAGGACGCGTTGTGAGGAAGATGATCGAGTCTCTGGACGACAGCGTGGGACGAATTATGGGGACGGTCCGTAATCTCGGCCTCGAGCAAGAGACCTTTATCTTCTTCACCTCTGACAACGGTGGAATCCGGAAATACGCGGGTGGATTCAATGAGATCTCTTCGAATGGCCCTTTCAGGAACGGGAAAGGATCGGTCTATGAAGGTGGGCACCGCGTGCCGGCTATCGCCTACTGGCCTGGCACAATCGCGCCAGGAACAACGACCGATGAGACTGCGATGACGATGGATCTTTTCCCTACGTATCTGTCTCTGGCGGGCGAGGACCTTCCCGAAGACCTGATTCTCGACGGTATGGATCTACGGTTCGTGATGCTCGAGGAGATGCCATTGCCTGAACGATCCCTCTTTTGGCGTCTCAGGCGAAAGAAGGCGGTCCGAAAAGGAGAGTGGAAACTGTGTGCACACGGTAATGAGCGAGAACTCTATAACCTGTCGGATGACCGCTCTGAGACGGAAGACCTCTCAAACGCGAATCCGAAAGTTCTGGAAGACCTTAAGGCAGATCTGTTTCACTGGGAACGGGAAGTTGGTCTATGATCGCTGTCGGATCAGGAAATTGAATACCTGCGGAGCAGTCTACAAAAACCTGACTAAGACGTTGAACAAAAACGCAACATCCTGGCCCACTTGATCCACCAGATCAAGATCCCACCTAGCGGCCACGGGGAATTGCAATTCTACGATCCCCAGCAGCACCTCCCGATGGTACTATCAAAAAAAGACGACGGGCGAGAAGCCAGTAAAAACGCCTCCCGCCCTGTCGCCCTCACGTTGGTGACCCCGAGGGG
>CAYYGZ010000218.1:0-8056 GCA_964471275.1 uncultured bacterium
CTGGACCCGGCACTCGAAACGGATGGGGAGTCCTTCAAGGTCGCAGACAACATCTATGATACGCTTATGCGATTCAAGGAGGAATCAACGGCGCTGGAACCTTCGCTCGCTGCCTCGTGGGCTGTTTCGGACGATCGCTTGACGTGGACGTTCAATCTGCGCCCCGGTATGATGTTTCACGACGGTACCGTTTGTAATGCGGAGGCGGTGGTCTTCTCGCTCGCACGCCAGTTCAAGACCGATCATCCCTTCCACAGGGTCGAGGGCGCGTATCAATACTGGAACAGTATGTCGATGTCCGAGATCGTGAAGGACGTTCGGGCTGTCGGAGATCTGACGGTCGAGATCGAGCTGTTCCGTCCCAATGCACCGTTTCTGTCGAACCTGGCGATGAACTTCTGTGCGATCGTCAGTCCGACCGCGGTAAGGAAGTGGGGTGGCGATTACGCCCGGAATCCCGTGGGAACGGGTCCGTTCAAATTTATACAGTGGATTAAGGATGATCGCGTCGTGCTCGAGCGTTTTTCAGAACACTGGGCCGGCCCGCCGACGATAAAGCGACTGGTGTTTCAGAGCATCCCGGAGAACTCGGTCCGGCTTATCGCACTCGGTCAGGGCGCCGTCCACGGGATGGACAACCTCGTTCCCGACTTTGTGTCGAACATCGAATCCAACCCGAGCCTCCAGCTGCTCAAACAGCCGGGCATGAATGTCGGGTATCTGGCGATGAATATGGATAAGCCACCGTTCCATATCATCAAGGTCCGGCGTGCGATCAACCACGCGATCAACAAGCAGGCGATGGTCGACAATCTCTACCAGGGGATGGCTCAGGTCGCCGTGAACCCGATTCCTCCGACGATGTGGAGCTATCACGAGGGCATCGTGGGGTATCATTACGATCCTGTGCTGGCCAGGCGTCTGCTGGCTGAAGCGGGTTTCCCGAGCGGGTTCAAGACAACGCTGTGGGCGATGCCCGTTCCCCGTCCCTATATGCCGCAGCCGCTGAAGATTGCACAGGCGATCCAGGCGGATCTTCAGGTGGTCGGTGTCGAGGTGAAAATCGTGACTTTCGAGTGGGGGACGTATCTGGACAAGGTCCAGCGAGGCCAGCACGATATGGGGCTCCTGGGGTGGACGGGTGACAACGGTGACCCCGATAATTTCCTATATGTATTGCTGGACAAGAGCGCGACGGTGTTCCCGGCGAACAACATCGCGTTCTACCGGAGCGAAGAACTCCACAAGGTGCTTGTGGATGCGCAGCTCGAGATCGATACGGACGCTCGCACGGAGCTCTACCGTCGGGCCCAGGAGATCGTGCATCAGGATGCGCCCTGGGTTCCGCTTGTCCACGCGACACAGACCGCCGCATTCAACAAGCAGGTGACAGGTTTCAAGCTGCATCCGACGGGCAGCAAGTATTTCCAGAAGGTGCGTTTGAGTCGGAATTGACGAGATCGGGTTTCGGTTTAGGCCACCGATCGCCCTGAGTAGGCATAGAGCTGATCAGCAGCCGGGTTTCGATGAAGGGAACTGAGGACTTGCCGTATCGAAGGGTGCTACTGTCAATCCGGATCCATTCTCCCGCCATCCTTCGATAAGACGTGTATCGTTCCTGCCGTATCCGGTAATTCGGGATTTGTTTGGCCACGACGTCACTCAGGGAGAACGGTGCCTTGCGACTGCGCAATCGTGATCCTTTAACAGATTGAGTTGGCGAAGCGATTCTCCAGGGCGGGCGCAGCATTCGAGCCTGCCCTGTTTCTGTGAGCCACCTATGATCCAGTATCTGATACGCCGAATCCTGCTGCTGCTGCCGACGCTGCTCGGCATCTCTGTGACCGTCTTTCTGATGGTCCAGATGGTGCCGGGAGATCCTGCACAGGTGATGCTGGGCGAGCGTGCGACGCCGGAGGGCCTTGAGATTCTTAGGCAGGAGCTAGGGTTGGATCAGCCGCTCTACGTCCAACTGGGTCAGTATCTGAAGGGACTGGCGACCGGTGACCTGGGGCGCTCGATCAAGTCTCACACGGCCGTAAGCGACGAGCTGGCAGCCCGTTTTCCGGCGACGTTCGAGCTGACGCTGGTGAGTATGCTGTTCGCCTGCGTGATCGGGGTGACCGTCGGAGTGCTCTCTGCCGTCAGAAGGGGGACATCGCTTGATGCGATCGGAATGACGGCTTCCCTGGCAGGTGTGTCGATGCCGATTTTCTGGCTCGGCTTGATTATGATCCTGGCTTTTTCCGTGAACCTGGGCGCTTTTCCTGTTTCCGGTCGGATGAGCGCGTTTACCTATATCCCACACCTTACGGGGCTGCTTCTGGTAGACAGCCTCCTCGCAGGTGATCCGAGTGCCTTCTTCGACGCGCTACATCACCTGGTTCTGCCGGGTATTACCCTGGGTACGGTTCCTGCCGCCGTGATCGTGCGTATGACGCGGTCGAGTGTGCTGGAGGTCATTCAGGAGGATTATGTGCGAACGGCCTGCGCGAAGGGATTGTCCGAGAGGGCGGTGATTGTTCGGCACGCGCTCCGAAACGCAAGCATCCCGGTGCTGACCGTGATCAGCCTTCAGTTCGGGTATCTTCTCGGTGGTGCCGTCCTGACGGAGACGATCTTTGCCTGGCCCGGGATCGGCCGATGGCTGCTGCTGGCTGTTCACGCAAGAGACTTCCCGGCGATCCAGGGCGGGGTGCTGGTTGTGGCGTCGACCTTTGTGACGATTAATCTGATCGCGGATTTGCTGTATGCGTGGCTCGATCCCCGGATCAGCTATCAGACGGGGAGCGGGAATTGAGCGACGCAGCAGTCGATATCAGGGACCTGGAAATGTCTGAGCCCCTTGGATGGGGGCAGCTGGTGTGGCGTCGATTCAAGTCCAATCGAGCTGCTGTCGTGGGTGCCGCGTTTATGGCCCTGTTCCTGGCGCTGGCGGCCTTTGCCCCGCTGGCGGCGCCGTATGATCCGATCGTGCAGGATCTCTACAACCGGTTGGCGGCGCCGAGCTTCGACCACCCGTTCGGGACAGATGATTTTGGTCGGGATATCCTGAGCCGCGTGATCTATGGGACACGGATTTCGCTGCGGATCGGGGTTGTCTGCGTCTTGATCGCTCTGGTCGCGGGTACGGCGATCGGTCTGGTGGCTGGCTACTATGGGGGCGTGATCGACCAGATTCTGATGCGCCTGATGGACCTGGTGCTGGCCTTTCCCAGCATCCTGCTCGCAATCGGGATCGTCGCCGTCCTGGGGCCGGGGTTGGAGAACGCGATGATTGCCATCGGTGTCGTGGCCATTCCCCAGTATGCGCGCCTGATCCAGGCATCGACGCTGACGGTTCGGGAATCCGATTACGTGCAGGCACTGCGCGCCCTGGGGGCCAAAGATCTGCGTATCCTGGGGACGGCCATTCTACCCAATTGTATGGCACCGTTGATCGTTCAAGCCACGCTGAGTCTGGCCACAGCGATCCTGGATGCAGCCGGGCTGAGTTTTCTCGGTCTGGGCGCACAGCCACCGACCCCAGAGTGGGGGGCGATGCTGAGTGGTGGTCGCGAATTGATCCTGAGTGCGCCCTGGGTCCTGACGTACCCCGGTATCGCGATCTTTATCACGGTTCTCGCCTTCAACCTCCTGGGCGACGGATTGCGAGACGCTTTCGACCCGAGGACGGCCACAACTCGATCGGATCGTTGACTTCAGGAATTGGCTAAACTATATTGGGCGTACACAGAAAGGAGGTGGTCGGATGATAGATCAGACTAGTGGAGGTGGCTGTAGTTAGGTGCGCGAGCCAGGCGCGGGGAATCATCTCGCAAGGTTAGTGCACCTGGCAATCTCACTCAGCTACCGAACGGTACGTGATCTGCCAATTTGACGGCCACCGGTCGTGAGGCAGGAACAACCGTAGAGCTTCAGAAGCGCCGCACCGGAGATGCCCCGGAAACGGGAACCCGTCGTGCGGCGCTTTCTTTTTTGGGTTTTCCCGCGAGTGTTGGGAAGATACTTCGTATTATTCGGGGTTGCTTCTGCCCCACCCCCGGTTTCGCCGATCCGCGTCGGCGAGGCACTTTTGACTGCGCCTCAAAAGTGCCCTAAAACGCGCTAGCTCAAGGGCCGCGAGGGGCAACCCTGGCAGCTAACCTCGATTAACATCAAAGAGATCACCGTAGGCCGGACGTCCACCCAATCCCAGTACCCCTGAGAGCGCCACACCCCTTCCACATGTTCCACACGTCCCCGCCTCACCACCACACTCTCGGACGGGTCCCGCCCCCTTGGGTGGCACAGACTCGTCCGCTACAGACGCCCCCGCAACACCAGGGCATCTCTCAGCCGCAATGCGCTGCTGAATCTGCGCCGCACCAGGCTGCCTGATAACGGCTTTTAATGGTCGTTGGCCACTGAAGGATGAGACCTGTAAGGTAGGTGGCTTCCCAAGAATCCCAGGTGAGTCTTTTTCTTTCTGCGTAGATCCCCTCTGTCCGGCCGTGATCACCAGCATTTCACTCTTGACTTGGGCCTGTCAGGTACCAATACTTGAATCGTAACCACCTAATTTTATTGAAGCTGCATATCCTTTTGTAACTGTAGAATTCTCCGGGAGCATTCCGATGACCAGTCTCCATTTTGACATTCGCGACCTGTTTCGTGTCATTCGCCTCGGATGGTCGGGCAAGAAGATCTGGGCAGGCCTCTGCGGGCTGCTTGCGGCCTACATCGTCTACATCGGTCTTGTTTGTGTCGGTTATCTGATGTCCGGTATGTCGGGGAGTGAACTCTGGCAGGCCTACGGTCTGTTTCCCGGCGCCGCACCTGCGAAGGTCGGTGGGCTGGCGGCCGTGCTGCACCTTCTCGCGATGGTGATCGCGGCTATTATCTTCTTTATGACGACGAGTATGATGTGCAAGGTGACCTATCAGCAGCTGCGAGGGGATGATTTCTACACATCCGGTGAGGCGTTGGCTTTTGTGAAACAGCACTGGGGAGGTGTGGTCTTCGGCCCTGTTACCTGCGTCGCACTGTTCCTGGTGTTCCTTGTGAGCGGTATCGTGATCGGCTGGCTGGCTGGTGTGATCCCGGTGGTCGGTGAACTTGTTTTTGCAATCGGGTTTATCCCGATCTTCTTTGCATCGCTCGTTGCGGTCTTTACCGTTTTCGCGATCATCGCCGCGCTGATTATGTCACCGGCCATCGTCGGGACGGTCGGGGAAGACGCCCTCGAGGTGGTTATCCAGTCGTTCTCGATCTGCTGGAGTCAGCCTTGGCGCACAGCGGTTTATCTGGCGTGGGTCGTCGTGTCCGTCTTTATCGGGACGACGCTGTTGAGCGGGCTGATGACACTCTCGTTCGGCCTGATCGGTTGGGCCGCCGGGATGTTTATGGACGATAAGCTTGTCGGGATGCTTCAGGTTGCGCAGGTCTACCTGCCGCCGATTGATTTCAGCAGTCCGGCCATGTATGCATACCCGGAAATGACGACGGTCTGGTCTGACCTCGCTGAAACGCAGCCGGGCGGTTCTGTCGTCTGGTCGGGTCGGATCCTCGCTGTTATGCTGATTGTGTTGACGGGGGTGCTGATGGCCTACGCACAGGCAGCCTTCGCGAGCGGGACCAGCCTGATCTATGTGATTCTGCGTAAGAAGAAGGACGACGAAAATATGCTGGAGTGGGAAGACCCCGATTTTGACAACTTCGATTTCGAAGAGAAGGAAGGGGACGGTGATTCAGGTGAATCTGATGAATCGAGCGATGCAGACGACTCGGGTTCGGAAGGTGGCGATGATGAGAGTGACAAGCCAGCGGCAAGCGAGTCCTGATGGCTGAGGCCTCCGATCTCCTGGAGGAGCTTGCCGCTGCGACACGTCTGCACGAAGGTTCCGAAGGTGTTCGCAAGATTCTCAGGTCTGTTTTTAGAACGGGTCCCGTGCCGATTCGCGATTTGGCACGGGACCTTGGTATTCCTGTCCCGGTCGTTGCCGCCGTAAGAGGCGAGCTGGAGAAGCGAAAGCTCGCGGTCCGGGAATCGGGCGTGATGCTGACGGAGCAGGGCGTCAAGGCCCTCGCCGGTGCATCTGGGATTGCCTGTCGGGCCCGTTTCGAGATCACTTCGGTTCTGGATCTGCCGGAGTCGGTGCTGCCGCTGGTTTCACGTTTTGCGGAACTTGCGGAGGGTCGACCCGGCGCAGACGTGAGTCTGGACCAATCCCACGCTACGGCTGAAACCGCGATTCGGCGGGCGCTCTACCTATACGAGAACGATGCAGTCGAGGGCCGCTCGCTGGTGTTCCTTGGGGATGACGATCTGACTTCGATCGCGGTCGGGCTGGTCTCCGAATTTCTGAATGTGCGTCCTCGCCGGCTCACGGTTCTGGAGGTAGATGATCGATTATTGTCCTTCCTGTCCGAGACATCTGGACAGCCCTGTCCGATCGATCCGGTTCAGCACGATCTCCGTCAACCGATTCCTGCTGAGCTGGCCGATCAATTCGATGTGTTCTTCACCGATCCGCCGTACACAATCCCGGGGCTGCGGTTATTTGTCGAGCGGGGCATCCGCGCATTGCGGCCGGAAGTCGGAAAGCTTGGCTTTGTCAGTTTTGGTCGCAAGAGCCCGGCTGAATCCGTGGAAATCGGGCGGGCCCTGTCCGACCTGGGGCTGGCGTCCGTCGAGGTCGTCCCTGATTTCAACCGATACGATGGCGCTCAGCTGCTGGCAGGGACCAGCCAGATGATCCGGACGGTGTTCGGTGGGCAGGAAGCGGGAGCCAACGAGGCCTACGAGGGACTGCTCTACACCAGAGATGCGCGCAGGAAACCCCGTGGATGATCTGCCTGGAGATTTTCACGAAATCTCGCCCGCCGATACGAATGCACTTTTTCATACGTTCGACCGTGCAGGGAAACGGGCCTGGTGTTACTACGCGCCCTTCCTGACATGCTATCATCTGCCACCCGGAAGATGCGTCCTGGTCGGCAGGTATGAAGACGCACAGTTTCTGCTCGCAAGGACTGACCGCAAGCAGACGATCTACAACCTCATCGTTCCACCGATCCCCTTTGATACACAGGCAGCGGTCGGCTTGATGGATACGCTGCAGGAGAGCACGGGCGTGATGCCGCGAGTCCTGTGGGCGGATGCGGAGGATGCCGAGCTGGCGACACGAGTCGGCTTCACGGCAGAGGAGAAGGAGCAGGAGTATTACTACGATCCCGGCCTCGTGGCGGCTTTGGAGGGATCGGGCTACAAGGAATTGCGCAAACGGATCCGAAGAACGGAGCGACGATACAGCCCTGAGTTCCGGGAAATGATCAGCGACGACATCCCGGATTGCCACGTGTTGCTGAAGCAGTGGAGACGTCTGCAGGGGCGAAAACATTCATTCCTGCTGGACTGGGGGTATACGCATGCGGCTCTGGATCGGTTTGGGGATTGGGACGTACAAGATCTGGTCGGGTGGTGCATACACGTCGAAGGCAGGTTGTCCGCTTTCGCTATGGCTGGCCGAATGGCCTCAGATCAGGCATGTTTCTTTGTCGCAAAGTCGGACCCTGAACTGCCGGGCATATCGGATTTTCTGAGACACCGCGTCTACACCGCGCTCGCAGGATATCGTCGCGTCAACGACGCGGGCGATCTCGACCTGCCCGGATTGCGACAACATAAACGAAGATTCAGACCTGTCGAAATGCAGCCGGTCTATTCACTGCAAAGGTAGCCCTGGGGGAGTTATGAGGCGTTTCGCAATCCTGATGGTCTTGTTGGTGGTGCCCACACTCTGGTCGTGCACCAAGACATATACGTATCAGAGCTACGAGGTGGTCAGGACATTTGACGACGTCAACCCCGGCGAGGACGTGAAGCTGGTGAAGCGAGATGGTGAGCTGATTCACGGCACCGTCGTGCAGGTGGATGGAGAAGTATTAACTGTGGCGACGTTCGATAAGGGGCGAAAGAGGGTGGCGTGGGGGGAAGTCCGGGTTGCGGAGCGTGTGAGGACGGCGGTCGTTGTGGTACCTTAAGGATGCAGAGGGCAAAGACATATTGGCCCCC
>CAYYGZ010000219.1:0-8039 GCA_964471275.1 uncultured bacterium
TCACCAGATACACAGGCCTGAGGTCCGAACGCTGAAAGCTGGTCATATCGATCGGCCAAGCTTGGTTCGGACGACGGAGAAGACTGATCGCAGGGCCAGGATCACGCACACAGCGACCTACACTCGATACGAGGCTCTGAGAAAACAATTGCCAGACGCCCAATACTCAGACCTGTTGATCGACGCTACTCGCACACAGCCTTCAACCGCCTCGTGGTTTTTTTTAGCGTATGAATAGCGAGGGCCTGGGCATCGGGTTTACCGGTCGGACGTCCCATTCCCGGACGAAGAAGATCGGGAGCCCGATCCTTCAACTTATACGCATACGTCGGACTTGTGTCCCGCTTACGGCGTATCTCTGAATGCGATAGTATTCCTGAAACGAACTCTACCGTTATTTCACACTTCTGTTCTTCAGTGAAACTCGGATCTTGTGCCAAGGACACCCATTTATGATTACAACACTATAGGAGGTCTCACTCATTCAAGGGCCAATATCCCTGCCCCCTGCGCCCTTTACCCTAAATAAGTATATTATCGATTCGCATTCAGAGGAGACGAAGGGTAATGAAATGAGAATAGCAGTCACCGGAAGCAGCGGCCGAATCGGTAGGTGTGTCTACCACAATCTTGTCAGCGCAGGACACGAGGTCTTAGGTGTGGATATCCTGCCAGCCAGACCGGATGTGAAGCGGTCGTTACGCGTCGATCTGACGAAGTCGGGAGAGATCTACGGTGCGCTCGGTCAGTTCAAAGCTGATGCTGTCGTGCACATGGGGGCGTGGGCGAACCCTGGGCACGTGCCAGATCAGGATACCTACCGGGACAATACGACGAGCACGTTCAATCTGTTTCAGGCCTGCGCCGATCTCGGCATCAAGCGGGTCGTGTCGGCATCAAGCGCACAGGTTTACGGTTTTCGCGATCACGCACCCAAGTATGCACGGATAGATGAATCGCACGTCCTTCATCCGCTCAACTGCTACGCAGAGTCAAAGATCGCAGGCGAGAGCGCGGCCGAGTACTTCTCGGACAACTTCGGTCTGGAGATCGGATCCTTCCGGTTTATGGGCGTCAGGCTTCCTTCGCAGATTCGTGCCGATATCGAGAACATGAAGAAGGATCCAGCCTCAGGGCGTTGGCTGATGTGGACACGGACGGATGCCCGGGATGCAGCTGAGGCGTGCCGGCTTGCCGTGGAGGTCGAGCAATTAGCGGCCGGACCGTACAACATCACGGGTGCCCGAGTGATGCTGAACACAGATGCGCGGGAATTAATCGCGACTCATTTCGGAACAGATGTCGCCATTCGGGATGACCAGGACGATACGTTGTCACCGGTGAGTTGTGAACGTGCAAGTAAAGTATTCGGCTACGCGCCACAGTATGTGTGGACCGAGACCCACACACACGAGATGGATTCAAACCCTTGAGCGAACCGATCGTCAGATTGGAGTCGTTTGGTCGTGGCGAGGGGCATCGTTCATTTGTGTTCGGCGGGTATCGCTCGGCGATCGTCGCCAAAGAGCCTGGAGAGGTCCGCTCCGCTCTGGAGGCAGCCGATGGCGCGACCGTTGACGGCTATCACGCCGCAGGTTTCGTCAGCTATGAGGCGGCGCTCGGATTAGATCCGGCTTTTACGGTTCCCGGGAGGTGCGACGGGTTGCCGCTGGTCTGGTTTGGTGTTTTCGATACACGTGAAGAGCTATCACCGGATGATACGGCTGATGGGGTTTGGGCCGAGCATTTGGAGTGGTCGCCCTCGATCTCGCCTGATCACTACGTCGAGGATCTTGGGAAGATCCGAGCATATATCGGTGCCGGTGACACCTACCAGGTCAACCACACTTTTCGTATGCAGGCCGACCTCAGGACTGATCCCTGGCCTTTCTACCGAGCCCTGTGTCGGTCTCAGCGAGCAGACTACTGCGCATACATCGATACCGGCAGTCATTATGTCCTGTCAGCGTCTCCTGAGTTGTTCTTCTCGTTGAAAGACGGGATCGTTACAACCCGGCCGATGAAGGGCACACACCGTCGTGGGCGCTGGACCGAAGAGGATGAGCAGTTTGCGGAGGCACTTGCCCGGTCAGAGAAGAACCGTGCAGAGAACCTGATGATCGTTGATTTACTGCGCAATGATCTAGGTCGGATCTCCAGGACAGGGTCTGTGACGGTCAGGGACCTCTGGGAGGTCGAGGCATACGAAACGCTCTTTCAGATGACGTCCACGGTAGAGAGCCAACTGCGAGATGAGGTCAGCCTCAAGGGCATGTTTGAGGCGCTCTTCCCGTGCGGGTCCGTGACAGGCACACCAAAGATCAGAACGATGGAGCTGATCTCCGAGATCGAGTCGGAACCCCGGGGTATCTACACCGGGGCTATCGGCTACGTTTCCCCCGAATCTAAGGCTGCGTTCAATGTCGCGATCAGGACAGTCGCCATTGAGAAGGGCGCTGGAAGGGCCGTCTTTGGGGTCGGCGGAGGGATCACCTGGGACTCGACCGCTGAGGACGAGTATCAGGAGTGTCTCATGAAAGCGCAGGTGCTTACGGAGAGACGACCCGATTTCCATCTCTTCGAGACTGTTCTGTATGAGCTGGATTCGGGAGCGTTTCTGTGGGACCGACACGTCGACAGACTCGACCGGTCCGCCGGCTACTTTGGCTTCCGGTATGATCCGGAGCAAATCGAGGCAGAGCTGAGGAAGGCGACCGATTCCCTGACGGAACGTTCCAAGGTCCGGATTATGCTGGAAGCGGACGGGACGGTGTCGCACCAAACAGGATCGCTGGCCAAACAGGACGTCTACACCGTCTCGGTGTCGCCGGTTCGGGTCGATTCCAATGACATCTTTCTCTACCACAAGACTTCGTATCGGAAGGTCTATGACGGGTGCCGAAGCGCCTGTCCTGATGTGGACGATGTCATCCTTCTGAATGAGCGCGGTGAGGTTACGGAGACAGCGATCGGCAACATCGTGATCGAGCGGGAGGGGAGACGTCTGACACCACCCGTAGGCTCAGGTCTGCTGGCAGGCACATTCAGGGAGGACCTGCTGGCCCAGGGTGAGATCGAGGAAGCCATCCTGGATCACCAGGATCTTGCGACAGCGGACAATGTATACATGGTTAACTCAGTGCGTGAATGGGTTCCTCTGAGGATCGTGTAGGAGACTCCCCGCGAACCTGGCGTCCTCCGTCATAGCTGACAGCTGCGAGTGGGGTCGCGGGTATTGCCGGTTGAGTCGGGCACCGCGCCGTTCATTGCCAGCGGAAGGATCTGCAAAGACACAATGGGGACGATCGCACCTCTCGCTTCGTTCTGCCTCGGGCCCGTGAGAGTAGAGGCTTTTACCTGCTCGTCGCCGCATCCAGCCCAGCGTTCAAACCGCGCAGGTATCAAAACATATGCCTCGATTGATAGGTGGATCGAGACTTCTTCTTGCCCAAGTTCTCCACCGGCCGAGCTACTTCCTGTGGCTCTCTTTCTTGCGTTTGACACGTGGATATTCTGGGGCGACTGAGATCTGTTTGTACTATTCGCCAACAATGCGGAACAGGACGGACTTCTCGACAACGGTCCCGGTCTGCAGATCGGTTGCGCTGATGGTCAGTTTGTGTATTCCGGTCGACAATTGGGAGACGTCGAATTCGAGAAACGTGAGGTCTTTCCGGGTGTCGCCTATGTAGCGTGTGGCGATCGTTGTCTGGCTTTCCTCTCCTTTCCAGGTTCGCTCTACCTGCATGCCGCTTCGATGGCTGCTGGGCACCAGGTATGGGTAGCCCGTGGCCGGCTCGCCCAAATCGGTGGTCCGCTCCAGCGATTCGAACAACTCCGCCTTCAGCTCCGCTTCATCTGGTCTTTCCATTCGGTAGGCAATCTCGAACCGTGTCTGCCCGAAGGTGTCTCTCTCCAGATTGTAGAGCTCCAGGTAGACGAACACACGCTCTTCCAATTGGTATAGCCGGAGCGGATTCGGCTGAATCGTCAGGTTGGCTCGTGTTGTGAGCTTGTCTCCAGCCATCCGGATATCCGTCGCAAGCAGCAGGTCGCTCAGGTCCAGGCGATCTGATTGACCGGGTGCCTGACAGTGGTAATGGAAGGACCCGGTCGATTTGACCTTGAGATCGAGCACACCCACGTGCACATCAAACTCAGATGCCGGCAGCCGGATCTGCTCCTGCGCCAGAACGTAGTTCTTACGCAGCCCGAACACGCCGGCGGGAGGGAGTGAGGTCGGGCGAGCCCAGGAACTGTGGTAGCTCTCGCCCAGGCTGTCCACCACAGAGATCGTCTGTTCGATTCGAACCATGTCACGTTTTCCCCCGGACGCAGCCATCCCGACCCGGGGAATTGCGTAGGACATCTCCAGTACGATGTGGTTACCCCCATCCTGGAAGACCGTAACCAGATAAGGCAAAGTGTATCGTGTGGTGGCGGCTGCCGAAGCGGCGAAGAGAACGGCAAACGACCATGCAAGCAGGGGGCTCAACGTCTCGGCCTTGTGATGGGGGGGAGAAAGACGTGGCTGAACGAGCGTGTCCACCAGACACCGTCCATCACACGTTGCACAGGTGTCGAGAATCGGTATTCAACCACGCGTGCCCTCATGTAGCGAGGGGGATCATCCGGGAAGGGGTTCTGGGCCAGCAGCTTCTCGACCGGCTCGGGGCCGTTGAGCAATCTTTGCGTAAAGGGATGAAACCACGGGCTGTTCCGGACCCGGCCGAGCGCGGCGCGCCATATCTGCCAGTCCAGTCGGGGCTGATGTGGGGCGACGAAGGGCGGGTGTCTGTGCGGGTCTCCGGGTTTGTAATAGAACTCATAGTTCTCCCAGAAGACACCGTCACTGCTCCCTTCCAGGACGATCTCCTGGCGGTTCATCGTCACGCCTGAGAAAAGACCGTATGTATTCAGGATTCGGAAGGGCAGAATCAATTCGTACAGGTCGTGAATGACCTCGGGAAACCAGACGTCCACCCGGAAGATGCTGCGGGTCATGAGCAAAGAGGTCAGGAGCAGGTTCAGGCAGATGACCGGAGCAATCACACTGATCGTCAAACAGTAGAGTGGGGGAGTCTGGTGGCTCGCTGACACGCATATGTCGCGGGTGATGAATCCTGAGGGCTAGGCGATCACGTTACTCGTATCCACGTGGTAAGGCATCAGCGCAAAGCGAAGCAGCGTGTTGAGCCAGGGTCAAACAGGCAAGATATCCATTCGCAACAGACCCGTTACCAGACCGATCAGACCTCCAAACACACCTCCCCAAACGACCAGCCACCCGAGATGCTCCCGGATCATGTCATGGACGATCTGCTTGACCAGGTCCGGTGTGAGCTCGTCCAGACGCTTGATGACGATGCGATCGACCTTCTCGATGATTTCTTCGGTCACATTCTCTTCTCCCATGCCCGATTCGACTGCCTTCAGAAAATCGGGTGAGCCGAGTATGCCCTTGACTTCTTTCCGCATCTGGGCTTCTAACGGATCCTTGAGAGGCTCCAGGGCCGCAGTCCCGCCGATAAAACCGAGCATACTGCCAAACTGCGACTGAACCACGGCTTCGAGAAATCCATCGAATATACGGTCGTAGTCGATGATCTCGACAACCGGATCGGGGTTGAACGAGCTGGCTATGTCCTCCGTTTGCGCTTCGAAGAATCCGGCGACATTGTCGCTCGTGAAGAACTGGTCCATGATCAGCGACCGGATAGCCGTCTTGAACTCCTCAAACCGGTTGGGCACCACACCAGAACCATACAGGAGGGGCACCTTCTCAAAGAGCATGTGGACGGCCAACCAGTTGGTGAAGGCCCCGGAGGTGGCGAATAGGCCGACGGTCAGGATAAGTTCACCCCGGGTGGGCGAAAATAGCCCCACGCCGATGAACGCGATCGAGATGAGGTTGGTTGCGAGACTCTTGTTCATTATGATGAGTATACTCCGCTGATGTAGGTGTACCGAATTCGCGGCCAGTTGGACTGCTGATCCATCGAGATCAAGATCCTCAGTCTACACGGTGTTTCCGTTTTGGGCAAGACGGACGCCCGGTCTTGGTTTCATTCCCACATCCGAGATAACGCTGCTCTTTGGACCATTGGTCCCCCCCGATGTGTTTCACCGCCCAGCCAGTAAGTAGCTTCTCTTGCACCACGAAAAAGCCGATCCCGCGGTTCATCTGCAAGATCGGCTTCTCTATCCTACCCAATATCGTTTCCGGCTATACACTCACCGTTTCCTGGATGTTTTCAATGAATACGTCACGGCTTGCCGGTTTGAGTACGATCTTCTGGATTTTGCGTGGGAGCAGCTCGCTCACCATATCTTTTGTGATGTAGCCGGCAGTGATGATGACCGGTGTGTCTACTCCGCTCATTCGAAGCGTTTCCAGCGTCTCGAAACCATCCATCCCTGATGTCCAGAGGTCGATCATGATCAGGTCGTAATTCGCAAGCATCGTGGCCTCGACGATTTCATCGCCGCCCCTGCAAGCCGTGACTTCAGCGCCTGCGTCTTTCAGCCACCCCTCATACTCGTTGCGCGTGTCATCGTCGTTTTCCGAGAAGATGATGCGGGCCGGACCTTCGTATTTCTCGATATGCGGCGGCTGCCACGGTCGGATCTGTCGTGTCGTTGCGGTAGGCGTGGGTATCGACTCTTGTTTGGGCGTGTCGGTAGCTGGTGTCTGTGCGGGGAGGGATGCATCGGGGATGGCCGGGGGAGCGGGAAGCAGGTCTGATAAATCAGATTTCAGGTGATCTTCATTCTGGCCCAGATCGGCCAGGGCGTCGAGGATCGGGTTCGGCTCATCTTCCAGAAGGTCGGAAACGGCTTTGACCAGTTCGCTGTAGTCGAAGGGAGCTGGAAGGAGACGGTCGACAAGATCGACCGATTGCTCCGCCCAATCTGCGTTAGGCGCGGTCCCAATCACGGGAGTGTGCACGCCGTATTTTCGGAGAAGTTCGACCAGGCGAACACCATCGAATTCTCCATCGAGGTAGCGGTCGACGATAATGACTTCGTAGGAATGGGCCATCGCTTTGCTCAGGGCCCGCTGGGGGTCGCACGTCAGACTGACGGCGTATCCGACGTCCTGTAGGATTTCCTGGATGACGTCGACTATCAACTTGTTCCGGTGTACTACTAAGATCTTGCCCTTCATCCTTCCTCTCCCCTGGTGACAGTCGCACCTCAGGTGCTTACACTGGTGCTTGTGTCACTACTCGAAATGGTTCGATTGATTTCGGATTCACAGATCGCGCTCAGGGCCGGTGGTCAAGACCGGACCGACCCCGAATTACATCTCTTCACGGAAGCTTTCCAGTACTTTATTCAGCCGCACACGATCACTGTTTAGATCGGCTGATTTGCTGATTTCGTGAGTGTTTTGGCGGCTAAACTTGCTTTTAAGTGTCGAGAAAATGCCGCCTACGCGAGCAGGCAACCCGAGGGGTTCGGGCGTGACGTCCGGGGTGCCCTCGAGGCCATAAATCTGGGTCGCGTTGCGGTCGCCCTGGGATACCCAATCGGGTAAAGGAGGCGGCTCGACGTTACCTGCACCGGCCATAGCCGGCTGCAACTGACTGGAGAATACGAACTGTGGGGTGGGAGAGGACTCAGAGGTTTTGGCCTCTTTGCCCTTGGATGCGCCTGACATCAGGAGGTAGAGAACTGCTCCACAAATGTCGAGTATGACGATGATCTGAAGTGCCGTGGTAAGGATACCGTCCAACATGACTCTGACTCCTCGCAGCTACCCGATCTGGTCTATACCGCGCGCTGGTATTTGCATTGCAGGTCGGCTGGTGGCCAACCCCTACCGAACTCTTATCGCGCAACCCGTCTGAGGACGCTCTTTACTTTAGCAGCAAGAACGTCTAGGTCGACGGGCTTGTTGAGGTAGTCGTCGGCCCCATACTCGAGACCCCGGACCGTATCGGATGCTTCCGTTAGGAACGCAGTGATCATGATGATTGGAATCTCCGATGTCAGCGGATCGCTCTTCAGGCGCTGGCAGACCTGGTAGCCGTCCA
>CAYYGZ010000220.1:0-7976 GCA_964471275.1 uncultured bacterium
CGCTAACTCTCCTTCGTCAATCCCACATTCTTATCGATTGCTTCCAACGTCTTGGGTTCGTCGTCAACCAGTCCGAAATGCTCTCTGATCACATGTACCTCTCGATCCTCCAACGACGCCAGCGCAAGCGTCAGTTGCTGATGATCGGATGCGTCACTCACCTCGAGGTCCGGCGACGCCTGCCGCTCATCGGAGATCAGGTTCAGTGGGTGCTGCGCATCCTCACCGGCGGCCGGCTGATCCAGCTAGGCCAGTTCGCGCGACCACATAAGCATCTCTCGCACACGATCCACCGGGACACCCAGAATGTCGGCAATCTCATCTTCGGCTGCTTCAACGCCCGTCTTCTGCTGGATTTCTCGCGAGATCTGTGTGATGCTGTTCAGGAGCTTCACGCGGTTCGCCGGCAGGCAACCGGTACGCGTATCCTGAGACAGACTGTTCAGGATGACCTGGCGGATCCACCATCACGCTTAGGTGATGAACCTCACTCCGGATCGAACCGCTCGGCCGCCGTGATCAAACCGGCGTTACCGGCGCTGATCAGGTCCTCGAGATCCATTCCACACCCCTGAAATTTTCTCGCGGGCCTCACGACAAACCTCAGGTTGGCGTTTGCCAGGTTGTTTCTTGCCTGCTGAATCCTTCTCGCCAACTCACACTCTGAACGTGAATCAAGAGGTGTCGAGTCCGAGATATCCGTAAAGTACTGGTCCAGCAGACCGCTGTCTGTACTCCTGACTGTCATATCTTTACGCCTCCTTGGTCGACGTAGTTCCGGGGTGGGTTGGGGATGCTGCCTGTGTTGTCGACCTGCCCGTATAAAACGCAAGGGCTGTGTCACCTGACGACTGATCCGAGAATTTCCCTTATACCATTGTAGCTCAACAAGTTACGTATTTGAGTCGTCTGCAGTCGTCACACAGCGACCCTCCGGGTAGCACAAAACGTTCCCCCCTGTGTGATCCCGCTTACAACAAAATGAGACAAAACCGCCGCCTCATCGGGGATTCGGCTCATTTCAATCTGACCGTAGGCCGCGGTTTTGGGTTTCCTAGACCCGCTATCCGCCGTAAACTGCCTCCGATGAGCCATATCAACCCCATTCTCGCCGTCTTCCTGTCTCTGATCTGCCTCTACTTGATCTATGCGGCGTGTCTCTACACCTTCCAGCACGCGGTGATGTTCCCGGGTGTACGCTCCCTGCACGGCGAGGAGCCACCCGACCTTCCAGACGGTGCAGAGCGCTTCTGGCTGCGGGTCCAGGACAAGCCGGTCGAAGGTTGGTTCCTCCCCCCCACGGATCCCACTGTTGACCGGTCTCCCCTCGTCATCTTCGCGCACGGCAACGCAGAGCTGATCGACTTCTTCAAGGATCGATTCCAGGTGTTCCGCGACAATGGTCTGGCCGTCGCGCTGATCAGCTACCCGGGGTATGGGCGCAGCAAGGGGAGCCCGACTGAAGCATCGATCGCGGATACCTTCACACGCGCATACGACACGCTTGTTGCGCGGGACGACATCGATTCTGATAACATCGTCCTGATCGGTCGTTCCATGGGCGGGGGTGCGGCCTGTCTGCTCGCGGACAGACGTCCCTCGACCGCGCTCGTGCTAGTCTCCACATACGAGAGCGTGACCGCTATGAGCAGACGATACCTGGTACCCTCGTTCCTGGTGCGCAGTCCCCTGGACAACATCTCCGTCGTACGCAACTACCCGAACCCGGTCCTCGTGCTCCACGGGCCCGATGATCGCGTCATCCCATACGACCACGGAGTTGCCCTGTCGCAGGCTGCTGCTGACGGGACACTCTGGACCTACGAAGACGTCGCACACGTCGACTGCCCACCCGACTGGGACGCCTTCTGCACACGAACCCTCGGCTTCCTCAAAGAGTGTGGCGTTCTTCCGTAACCGACCCCTATTGAACCCGGACAAACCCGCTAGGTATCCAGAATGTCTACAACACACATCGACACACCCACCTCAGTCCTCCGTTTCGGCCACGCACGATGCGACACCACGCCGCCGATCGGGATCTACCATCGGATGTGGGGGGCCGCACGCCACGACGCCGCTACCGGGATCCACCGTCCGCTCCAGACCGACGTCGTTGTTCTCGAACCAATCGGTGGCCACGCAGCAGATCGTGTGTTGCGGCTCCAGCTCGAGTTCGTCGGTCTGACAAACGAGCAGATGGATCGCCTGGTCGCAAACGTGTCCGAGGCGTCTCATACCCCGCCCGACCGCGTATTGATCACATTCTCACACTCGCACGCATCTGGGGTGTATGCGCCCAACCGGAAGGGGCTCCCGGGTGGTGATCTGATCGAGCCGTTTCTCGATGAGCTGAATAGGAAAGTCACCGTGCTCGCAGAGGAGGCTGAACGTGCGTTGTCTCCGGCGACGATCACCTACGCCTTCGGTCGGTGCGACATGGCCGTGAACCGGGACTATCGGGACGATGCAAACGGGATCTATGCGACGGGATACAACCCGGATCGAGAGGGTGATGACACGGTTCTCGTGGGACGGGTGGTGGGACAGGATCAGGAGACTCGATTGGTCTTCGTAAGCTATGCCTGCCACCCAACCACCTTGGCCTGGGACAACACCCTCATCAGCCCGGACTACGTTGGAGCCCTTCGCGAGGTCGTCGAATCTGACACCGGAGCACCTTGCTGCTTCTACCAGGCCCCCAGCGGCGATCTCGGACCACGGGATGGTTTCGTCGGTGACGTGGGTATCGCTGACCGGAACGGTAAGCAGGTTGGGCACGCTGTCCTCTCTGCCCTCTACAGTATGGGTTCTCCTCGCCACGATTTCACTTACGGCGGACCCGTCGTTTCCGGTGCCACGATTGGTACGTGGAAATGGCAGGAACAGGTGGACGACCGAGCACAGAAGACTCAGGTCTTTAGAGGAGGATCCTACGAAGCGGGTCTGGAGATGATCGATCTGCCGACCAGCGAAACGCTCAGAACAGATATGGCCCGGTTTGTGGAGGAACAAGGAGAGGCAGACCAACGTGGGGACGCAATCGCGGCAAGGGATCTAGGAGCTCGGGCAGAGAGATGCAGACGGTGGCTGGGGCGTGTCGAATTGCTGCCGGAAGGGAAGGCATTTCCTTACCATTTCAGCGTCTACCAGTTTGGTGATGCCGTCTGGGTCACCTGTGGTGCAGAGCCCTACAGCTGGTTGCAGGTCGAGTTGCGCCGGCGTTTCCCGGGGATGACGATAATGGTCTCGTCACTCGCGGGTGACACCCAGGTTGCCTACCTGCTGCGGCGGCAGGACTATGGCAAGGGTCTGTATCAAGAGGAACCGTCGGCCCTCGCATCGGGATGCCTCGAAATGCTTGCCGACGCCATCACCGCTCGAATCGAAGAAGTGACAGGATGCGCCCGGATCTGAAAGTACGATGCCAGGTTTCCGCGATTCGAGCGCTCGGTGAGTGAAGAACCCGGTTCGGACACCCACCGTGCGCCGCCCGCCGGGGAGCGTGCATGGTTCATAGCGTGTACGTCGATCTTCTGGTTCGCCCACTACAGCTACGTCCCGACACTTGCCCCCTACGCGGAACATCGCGGCGGATCCTTCGAGATCATCGGCCTGATCGTCAGTGCCTACGGCCTTGCCCAGCTGCTCTTTCGCCTTCCCCTCGGTCTGTTCTCTGACCGAATCGGCCGGCGCAAACCCTTCATCACGCTAGGTCTGTTTTCCGCCGGGATCGCCGGACTCGGGCTTGCCCTATCACCATCACCCGAATGGATGGTTGCGGCCCGCTTTGTCTCCGGGATCTCTGCCTGTTCGTGGGTCGCCTTCACCGTGCTCTACGCAGGATATTACCCGCCGGTTGAGACCGCTCGTGCGATGGGGCACATCTCCTTCGTCAACGGGCTCTCGATCATGTCCGCCTCCTACCTCGGAGGTTGGCTCGCAGACCACTACGGTTGGCTCGCGCCTTTCTGGGCTTCGGCCACGTTCGGCTTCTGTGGCGCTCTCGTCTCTCTCTTTATCCGTGAGTCCGCCAGGATAGTGCCCGCCACACTCAGCCTCCACACATCGTCAAAGGTCCTCCGAAACCCGATCCTGATCTGGTCCTCGATCGCAGCATCTCTCGGCATGTACACGGTGTTCACCGCCGGCTTCGGATTCCTGCCCAACTACGCCCTCACCCTCGGGGCCACCAAGACTCAACTCGGGCTGCTGTCTTCGATTGCCCTCCTGTGCGGCTCGATCGCCGGGCTCTCCGCCAGCCGATTCGCGCTCCCGAGGCTCGGGCCTCGACACGCCATCGTGCTGGCACACGGACTCGTCACGGTCGTCACGCTTGCCATACCGCACACCACCTCGGTCTACCAGCTGTTCATCCTTCAGGCCTGCACGGGCATCGCCAGGGGAACGGCCTACCCGATCCTGATGTCCCTCGTCATACACGGCTTGTCCCAACGCGACAAAGCCACAGCGATGGGATTCTTTCAGGCCGTGTATTCTGCCGGCATGTTCCTGGGTCCCGTCGTGTCGGGCCAGATCGGTGGATCCATGGGCTTCACGATGCTGTTTACAAGCTCAGCATTCGTCGCCCTGCTGTCGTTACTGGCGGCACTGAGGCTCCCAAAGACCCTCGACGGGTGATGCTGATCTGGCTCTGGCACAGGAACGGCCAGGGACCTGCCCGTCAACTCCGAGCAGATCCCTGGCCGCACGCAGAAGAATTCGCCGCGGATGTCAGAACCGGATCGATCGACGGCAACACCTGCGCTGACCGCTCGCGATTCCTTGTTGCCTCCTACGTCTGATCTCTGGATTTCTGCACGTAATGACTGACCAGAAGACTCGGATCATACGGAACCAGCCAGTCTTCGGGTAAGTTCAGCCCAAAACCCGGACCCGGAGGCAGTCCCAGCGTGCCATCGACCGGCATCGGCGTCCCGGGTGTCGTGCGATAGCACATCCGCCCGCTCTCGGTGGGCGCTCCCAGAAAGCACTCCTCGAGCGGTACCCCCGGCATCGTGCCCTGATAGAACTCGATCAGCGGCGTGTTCGGCATCGCCGCCGTAAAGTGCTGACCATACAGATCGTTCACGCCCGTGTGCAAAGCCATCTGCACACCTTTGGCGTCGGCATATTGCGCGAGCTTCATCGCTTCCGTGAACCCGCCGATCCAGGTAATATCGGCCTGGATGAGGTCGACCAGTCCCTCTTCGAGCGCACGCATTCCGGGATGTCGTGTTGCCCAATGTTCTCCGGTCGCGAGCGTCTGCCACGGCACCCGCCTACGCAGCGCACGATACCCGGCCATATCGTGCGGCATCAGCATCTCCTCCATCCAACGCATCCGGTATGGCCGAAGGGCCTCGCACATCTGGACCGTGAAGTCCACGTCGTAGGCCATCCAGCAGTCGAGCATCAGATCTGCATCCTGCCCGATCTGCTCCCTCGTCCTGGCGATCAGCTCGACCGTCCCGTCGATCCCGGCCTGCCCTTTTTCGACACCGTGCGGTCGGGCGAGCTTGAACTTCCGGAACCCGCAGGCCAACCCCCAGTCCACATCGTTTCCCGTCGCATAGCAATCCATCGATCGTCTTGCTGGCCCACCGGCCAGACGATATACGGGCTGACCGGTCACCTTCCCCCATAGATCCCACAAAGCGAGGTCGACACCGGCAACGGCACGAGCAGTCAGACCCTCCTGACCGAAAGAAAGGCAACCGCGCCACATACGATCGTTACACGTATCGATCGACCCGACCTCCTGACCGACGACCATGTGAGAGAGGACCTCGTCGATGATCACGGCCGCGGTGTTCCCCGTATCCCCGCTCCCCAACCCCCACGTGCCATCATCGGCGGTCACCTTCACGAAATACTGGCCTCCCGGCTCGTTCCGCTCAAGCGGCGGATCGTATTTGTCACGGGGCGTCGCTTGCCGGAAGGTACGATTCCACGGCTCGCGCCAGGGCGTCGTTCCTTCCTTCTCGGGTGCAGGCGGCTTCAGCGAACAGACTTGTACATCGGCAACCTTCATAGCGTATCTCTCTCTGGACTCTGACACTGGCTTCAGCGAGAAGGCCGATCAGACGGCGAAGGGATCGATCGCGTCCCGTTTGGATGTCTCGTCATACAGGAACGTCAACAGAGCAAAACGTTTGCCCTTTGTGACGGGCAGAACCTCGTGCAAATGGGCACATGAAAAGATCCGTGCGCTGCCCGCTTCAGAACGATACCGGTCCGACCCAAACTCGGGGAACCGGAGCCCTCCTCCTTCGAAATCAGTGTTGAGGTTGATCGACACGGCCAGCCGTCTGTGGGCTGTCTTCGGACTCAGGTTGTCACGATGTGCGTGAAAGAACCCCGACTCCGCCGAATCGTAACAGGCGATCTTAAAACCCTCAAACCGCGTGGGACGGTAGATGAATGCCCGTTCGATCTCGCTCAGGACCCGTCTGCCGATCAACTGCGTCAGAAGCTGAATCAGCTTGGGATCCGCCACCGTGTGATCACGGCGAGCTTTGTGGCGTTCGGAAATGACCGGGCGCCGACCGCTCGGCGTCGACTGCTCGACACCCGTTTCGACCGACCCACCTTCTTCCCAGAGCTGCATCAGGAAACCACAGCGCTCATGCGAGAGCACACCGTCAACCAGCAGGATGGGGGCCTGGTTCGTCAGCTCCTGCGGGGCACGCACCGGTATAGCCTGGAACGCCTCTTCGACCACCTCGATTGAAGGGATGTCCCGAAATACCCTCACGACCCGCAGGTTGGCGTCCAGGACGTAGGCAAGAAATCGCTGATTGTTCAGGAGTTTGGGGAGGACAGAGCCCTGCGAATCAACAAAGCAGATTCCACTCGTCTCCGCGGGTACCGATGAAACAACGACAACGTCCGATGCTACGGAAGGAACGTTCTCGGGAAGGCGGAATCGCTGTTCGCCATTGCCGAGCAGAATGACAAGCACGGGACGTCCGCCGGTGTGCGCGTATAGATGAGCTGGCTGACCAGTAACTCCGGGCAGTACGAAATCGGGGAAGCGCTCACCGGGATCGAGAATACGTGCCATACGGAGCAATATAGAATGCGTGGGAGAGGGGGGCAAGATCTGAACTCTTGACGACGAAATCATCCGCGATCTTCATCGCGTACCTTGATTTGCACCGCTCGTGCGCGCTGTAAATCACGACTGCCGGCCGCTTCCACAGACCCATGATCTGCGACATCGTGTCGACTCCCGTTCTCCCGTGCATCGAAAGGCCCAGGACAACAACATCGGGATGAACGGTACCCAGTTTCTGGATCGCCTCAGCACCATCAGACGCGGTATCGACGGTGTAGCCTTCGTCAGCAAGCTCCCAGGTCAGGAGCTCACGCTCACGCTGGTTGGGATCCCCATTTGCGATAAGGACCTGACTCAAGCTACGTGCTCCACGGAGTTCTGTGTCCCAAACGGATTTTCGACGACCTCTGCGTCCGGTTCATTTGTACAATTCCCATCGACGAGATAGCGATACTCATACACGCCCGGCTCCAGGTTTGTCCAAGTTTTCCAGACTCCGTCCTTCTGTTTCTTGAGCGGACGGCCCCTCCAGTCATTGAAGTTACCCAGAACACGAACATCGTCCGCACCCGGCGCTTCCAGCGTGAAATAGACTCTCTTCTTCTTTGCCATGGTCGATCCCGACGAAAAACTATTAGTTAGTATCTTAATTACAGGCCAGCAGTATAATTAAATTGTATTTTCTATGCGACATGAAACTGATACTAAAACTATACATTATTAGTTTTTCTAACTTTTTACATACTGAATTGTCTCAGATAGATCTCATCGGAAGCTGTGATCTGAACACGTGCTGACTTATTATACCCCAATGGCCAGAAACTCTCCAGACAACAACCTCTCGGGTACCGATCAGCGTGTAACACCGCGCAGTGTCCTCGTAGGGCTACTTGTCGTTGTTTCCGTGAATACCTGG
>CAYYGZ010000221.1:0-7954 GCA_964471275.1 uncultured bacterium
CGGTCTCCCCGAGTCGTTCCGGGTTGTCGGCGCTCCTGAAGCGGTGCGCGAAGACCTCGGTGAGGGTCGTGAGCGCTGGCGTCAGTCGATCCGGTTGACCAGTTTTCGGCCAGGTGAGACGGAGATCTCAGCCCTAAAAATCAAGGTTATTGGCTCAAATGGGGACACGACGCTTCTGTCGGACAACCCGATTCCTGTGCTGGTTCAGTCTGTCAAACCTGACAGCCTTACGGACATCCTGGATGTCAAGGCTCCCGTCTCGATCGATCCTGTCATCCCTATGTGGACGTGGATGGTGGTCGGTCTGGCTGTGGTGGCCCTGCTGATCTTCTTTCTGTGGTACAGACGATGGATGAGGGGGGGGGAGGAGCGGGTCACGACTGTTGTGGTTGTCGACTGGTTCGACGAAGTACGCAAACTACGTGTGTCAGGGCTGATTGAAGAGGGCGCCTTCAACGCGTACTACACGCGTCTCTCCGAATCGCTGCGACGGTTCATCGAGCAGAGCACAGGCGTTGTGGCAATGGAACGCACGACACACGAAATCCGGGCAGATCTGCTCGACGCGAGCCTGTCCGATTCCCGAATTCTGGATGTCGAAAATTTCCTCAACGACGCCGACCTCGTGAAGTTCGCGAAGTTCGAGCCGAACGCCGACCGAGCCTCAAGGGATAGTGAGCGTGTGCTCAGCCTGATGAGTAATATTGAGCAAGAGTATCGGGCCCGCGTGCCGGACACGGTGGATACACTATGATTCGTCTCGTCAATCCGGAGTGGCTCCTGCTGGGTCTGGTATTGCCTGTCCTCGTCTATCGGTATGTGCGTCAGCAGCGAATGAAACGAGGCAGCATCCGGTTCTCGGATCTCGCCACCGCAAAGCAGATCGTGCCGTCGCTTGTGCTTCGACTCCGTCACGGTCTGTTTGTCCTGCGATGTCTTGCGATCCTTTGCCTCGTCGTCAGTCTAGCGAGACCGCAGTCGGGGCGCGAGGGGAGAGAGATACTGAGTCAGGGCATCGATATCGTTCTCGCTATCGATGCTTCGAGCAGCATGGAAACTGCTGACCTCGGTGATGCGTCGCGGCTTGACGTGTCCAAGCAAGTCGTGGCTGATTTTGTCGACGGTCGGATCAACGACCGTCTGGGACTGGTTGTCTTCGCAGGCGAAGCCTACACGCAGTGTCCGCTGACGCTCGATTACGGTGTTTTTCTGACCTTCCTGCAGGATGTGGAGATTGCAGAGGAAGATTGGGACGGAACTGCAATCGGGACCGCAATCGCGACCGCGGTCAACCGATTACGAGATTCGGCCGCTGCCAGCAAGGTTGTGATTCTGCTGACTGACGGGCTCAACAACCGGGGAGAGATCGACCCGCTCACCGCGACAAAAGCGGCTGAGGCTGTCGGTATACGGATCTACACGATCGGCGCAGGATCCGACGGTGAGGTGCTGCGACGTGTTGACGGCGGCTTGTTTGGCCCGAGAAACGTGCGAGTCAAGGTTGATATCGATGAGGATACCTTGCGGGAAGTGGCGCAGACGACCGGCGGACGGTATTTCCGGGCGACCAGTGTTGAGAAGCTTGAGTCGATCTACGAGGAGATCGGCGAGATGGAGAAGACCGAAATCAAGACGCGTGAGTATGTCAATTACCGCGAACTCTTCCCCGCGCTGCTGTGGCCCGGCCTGCTTATGCTGGGTCTGGAATCCGTCCTCGCCAATACCCGGTTCCGGAGAATACCCTGATGCGGTTTGGTGACCCCGTCGGTTTCTGGCTATTGCTTCTGCTTCCGGTCTTGTTCCTCCTGTATGTCTGGTCCTTCCGGAAGCGGCAACTGGCCCTGCGTCAATTCGGTTCGGGGCCAATGATGGCGAAACTGACGTCGGCTACGAGTTGGACACGGCAAACAGTGAAGGCAATCCTGCTGCTTGCTGCCGTTCTCTTTCTCGTGCTTGCTCTTGTGCAACCTAGATTCGGAATGCGTCTGGAGATGGTGTCACGCCGGGGAGTGGACGTCATTGTTGCACTCGATACATCTATGAGCATGATGGCTGAAGACATGCCTCCAAATCGTCTGCTCCGTGCGAGACTCGAGATCGAATCGCTGATCGACCGTCTGGAAGGCGACCGCATCGGTCTGGTCGCCTTCTCCGGGCAGAGCTTCGTGCTGTGTCCCCTGACACTTGATTACGGCGCTGCAAAGTTGTTCCTGGATTCCATCGACACGGGTCTCATTCCCACTCAGGGCACGGCCATCGCGCAGGCAGTGCGCACGGCTACGAAGGCCTTTGGGAGCGAAGAACAGAAATACAAGGCTCTCGTTCTGATCACCGATGGGGAGGACCACGCAGGCGAGGCGATCGAGGCCGCCCGAAGCGCGGCTGAAGCGGGTGTGCGGGTATTTGCTGTCGGAATCGGAACGCAGGAGGGTGAACTGATTCCTTTGAAGAAGGATGGTCCTACCGAGTTTATGCGTGACCGGGAAGGGAATATCGTGAAGACACGGCTGGACGAGGCGACTCTCGTGGAGATGGCTCGTTTGACGAACGGCGGATACGTGCGATCTCAGCGAGGACAAGTTGGCCTTGACGAAGTCTACGCACAGATCTCCGAAATGGAGAAACGGGAGTTGGGATCACGTAAACTATCGCAATACAAGCACAGATACCAGTGGCCACTCGCAGTGGCCGTATTGCTGGTGATTCTCGAGAGCTTGATGTCCGATCGTAGACGTGCGACCGGAGAATGGCGTGGCCGTTTTGCGTAACTTACGTGTCAGAAGGTTGTGCGTCATACTGATGGCGTGCACGGGAGCGTTTGGGTTTTCGTTCCTTGATGGTATCGCCCGCCGCGTCAAGCAGGGCAACCAGCACTTTGAACGTGCCGAATTCGATGCTGCGCTCGAAGCCTACCGTGAGGCGCAAACAGATCGACCTGATGCTCCCGAGCTGCACTATAACGTGGGTGATGCACTCTACAAGCAGGGAGCGGTCGAAGAGGCCATGGCGGCTTTCCTGAAAGCTGTCGAGAATGGGGATTCGGGTCTCGCGTCGAAGGCATACTACAACTTGGGGAATGTGCTCTACAGGCAACAGACCTACGACCAGGCCGTCGCGGCCTATGAGAAGTCACTCGAGCTGAATCCGTCGGACCGTGACGCAAAGGTTAACTTGGAGATGGCCCTCGAGAAGCTCGAGGAGCAACAGGAGAAGGAAGAGAACCAGGGCCAGAACAAGGATCAGAATCAGAAGGAAGACCAGGACCAGGAGGACGAACAGGAAGAGAATCAGGAGGGCCCAGAGAGCGAATCGGGTGAACAGAAAGAGAAAGAGGATGGCGAGCAGGATGGACAGAATCAGGAACAGAAACCATCCGATGAGAACCAGGACCAACAGCAGAAGCCGGAACAGGATGGTCAGCAACCTGGTGAGCTGTCGCCTGAAGAAGCAGAACGACTGCTGGACGCGATGAAAGACCGTGAGACCGAGTCACAGAAGCGAAGGCGCGTCCGTTTGCAGGGCAAGCGTTACCGAGGGAAGCCTTGGTAGCCCGTCTCAGAAAATGTTTCGCCGGCTGCTGTTGGTTGGTCCTCGCCGGTGCGCTCATCACCGGCGGTGCCCGGTCGCTGACCGTGCAGCTGTCTGCCGATCGCGCCCGCGTCGGAGTCGGCGATGTTTTTACGGTTACAGTCGCGATGACCATCGACGACGGCGACAGCGCCCCGGACCCAGATCTTGCCCTCCCCAGCGGATTCGATCTGGTCGGATCGCGTTCATCGACCTCGACGTCGATCAGCATCGTGCAGGGCGCCGTTTCCCAGACGAAGACCGTCAATGTCGTCAGCACGATTCGGGCGAACCAGGAGGGGGATTTCACCATTGGTCCCGCTACAGTCAGAAGTGGCGGGAAGACGTTGAGGTCGCAGGCCATTCGCGTGGATGTCACGAAGGCCCAGCCGCGACCCAGGGCCTCGACAACACCGGGCCAGCAGGCCGTGTCCACCGACCAGCTGCGGGAGATCGAGCAGAATCTTTTTATCCGAGCAACGCCTGACCGCGAGTCGGTGTTTGTCGGTGAGCAGATTCTCGTGACCTACGATCTGTTCTCGCGTTACAGGATCCAGAACCCGAGGTTCGGTGTGATCCCCTCCTTCACTGGCTTCTGGGCCGAGAAGGTGTTCGAGGCAAGCAGGCTGGAGCAGCGTCCTGAGGTTGTCAATGGGCATTCATTTAAAAAATCCCGGCTCAAGCAGATCGCCCTCTTCCCGACACTTCCCGGGAAACAGAAACTCGAGCAGCTGGAGTTCATCTGCGACATTCCCGTGCGCTCTCAGCGGCGGAGCCTGTTCGATGTGGATGATTTCTTCAGCTGGGACCCTTTTCGATCCCGGCAGGTGAAGGTACGGGCTTCGGATCTGGAGGTCCTGGTTAAACCACTCCCTGACGGAGGTCCAGCTTCCTTTTCCGGAGGGGTCGGCGTATTCGAGATCTCGGCGGCGTTGTCGAGTGATCAGGCTGCAGAGGGCGATCCCCTGACGGTCAAGGTCGTCGTGAAGGGACGTGGCAACATACACGGAGTCGGGGACCCGGCCCGGCCAAAGCCGGACCAGTTCAGGTTCTATGATCCGAAGGGAACCGCCGAGACGCAGATGGACGAGACCGTGCTGAAGGGGACAAAGTCCTTCGAGTACGTGATCATTCCGACTGCCAGCGGAGCCATCGATCTCCCGCCCTTCGAGCTGGCGTATTTCGATCCTGCAGTCGAGAAGTACAGGACGGTGACGACTCGTCCGATCTCTGTGTTCGTGACGCCTGCCGAGAAGGTCGAGCAGGTATCGATGACAACTGTTCTGGGGACGGCCGTTCAGCTTGTGGGAGAGGACATTCAGTATATCAAGGCAGATGCAACGACCCTCCGGGACCACGCAGACTACTTGCACACGTCATCACTCTATTGGTCTCTGAACGCGCTATCGCTGGTGGGCCTGCTGGCGGCGTGGCACTGGCGCCGTCGGCAGCTGATGCTGGAAGGTGATGTTGCCTACGCACGCAAGCGCAGGTCGAGCGGCGAGGCAAGACGACGACTGTCCAAAGCCAGAGCCCTGTTGGGCGCGGACAGCACCGTGTTTCACTCCGAGGTCTATCGCACGCTGTCCAACTTTCTGGCGGATCGAGCTAATCTGGACATTTCCGATCTGACGACGGAGCAGGCTCGGTGTTTGTTGGTGGAGAGGAATGTTGATCTCGGGCTGGTCGACCGCGTCGCGGGTGTCTTCGAAAGGTGTGACTTTGCACGTTTCGCCTCTGCCGACAGCGGTGCAGCCGATCGTGAGGGACTCTTGTCGCAAGTCGAAGCGTTGATCGGTGAACTGGAGCGCACGGCATGAGCGTTAGAGGGTTGGTCCTGGTGATCCTTGCCTTGTGCAGCTGGGAGAAAGCCGGTGCCGGCACGCCGGATTCACTCTACAACGAGGGGAATGCGCTGTATCGGAGAGGTGAATATGACACGGCCATCACCAAGTATGTCAAGGTCCTCGGGATGGGGATGCGGAACGCTGATGTTCACTACAATCTGGGCAACGCCTACTACAAACGCGGCAGCCTGGGGCTGGCGATGCTGCACTACGAGCGCGCCCGCAGACTTCGTCCGGCGGATGCCGATATCCTGGCGAACATCGCTTTTGCTGACGCAGTCAAGGTTGATCGATTCGATCTCGAACCACCCAACGCGGTTACCCGTTTCTTGGCCGCTGTATACCGATCGTTGTCGCCTAATGCGCTATCCGTCTGGGTCACGCTCGCCCTGTTGATCGCGTGCATCGGTGGGGGAGGCCTGCTGTTCGGGAAGACGCGCCGGGTACAGTGGATCATTCTCATTGCCTTCTGCGTGGTGGGTTTTCTGGCCGGAGGGGCACTGCTGACCTCAAAGGTTGCGGACTTGAGATCTCCCGAGGGGATCATCTTGCACGCGGTGGCTGTTGGGAGAAGTGGTCCCGGCGATGATTATCTGCAAGTATTCACCCTCCACGAGGGGACAAAGGTTGTCATTGAGCGCAGGGAAGGGCTATGGGGGCTTGTGCGACTCCCCAACGGCATCGGTGGGTGGATCAAGCTTGATACGATCGGGATCATTTGACCGTTTGCGCTTCCCCTGAATCTGACCGACGTCTATATTCGCGGGTGATCGTTGTTCCCTGCCACACCCTATTCCCTGATACGATATGAAACCGAGTGCTTGGTTCCAGTGCTTCCGTGGTTGCGAGGGTCGCTACCCACTGACCCAGATCATTTACGAGTGTCCGGCCTGCGGCGGTTTGCTGGAGGTCCGTCACGACATGGACGCACTCAAGGAGACGACGTCAGATAACTGGCGGGGTCTTTTCGACAAACGTTACATGCGGACCGATTGGCCCTACGGGAGCTCCGTATGGGGAAAGAAGGAACTCGTATGTCCCGAGGTCGAGGATGATAACGTGGTCTCGATGTTTGAAGGGGGATCGAATCTTTTCTGGGCGGACAGGCTGGGGGACGAGATCGGGGTAGAGGATCTCTGGATCAAGCAATGCGGGAACAGCCATACAGGTTCATTCAAGGACCTCGGTATGACGGTTCTGGTATCGATGGTCAAGCAGATGCTGGCAGATGGTCAGACGGTTCCTGCTGTAGCGTGCGCCTCCACCGGTGACACATCCGCGGCCTTGGCGGCCTACGCGGCGGCGGCGGGAATCCAGTCGGTTGTCTTCCTGCCGAAAGACAAGGTGTCGACGGCGCAGCTTGTTCAGCCGATCGCGAACGGCGCGCTGGTGCTGAGCCTGGAAACCGACTTCGATGGTTGTATGCGGCTTGTTCGTGAGATCTGTCAGAAGGAGAATATCTACCTGGCCAACTCGATGAACTCACTGCGAGTCGAGGGGCAAAAGACAGTAGCGATCGAGCTGGTTCAGCAGGATGACTGGCAGGTCCCGGACTGGGTGATCATTCCCGGTGGCAACCTGGGCAATTCGAGCGCGCTTGGGAAAGGGTTCCTCGAAATGAAGGAACTGGGTCTCATCGACAAGCTGCCCCGGATTGCGGTGGCACAGGCTGCGAATGCGAATCCGCTGTATCTGAGCTACCTCGCCAACTTTGGCAGCTTCGAGCCTGTACAGGCGAGAGAAACGCTCGCCAATGCGATCCAGATTGGTGACCCGGTCAGCCGTGAGAAGTCAATCGCCACGCTGACGCAATTTGGTGGCATTGTTGAGCAGGTCAGCGAGCAGGAGCTGTCCGAAGCGTGTGCCCAGGCAGATCGAACCGGATTGTTCTGTTGTCCGCACACGGGCGTGGCGTTCGGTGGGCTGCTCAAGCTCCTCGATCGTGGCGAGGTGAAGAGCACGGACAAGGTGGTCGTGGTTTCGACAGCTCACGGTCTGAAGTTTACAGAGTTCAAGATCCGGTATCACCAGAATGATCTGTCGAAGTTCGGGGTCAAACCGGAGCGCCCGAACGTGCCTGTCGAGCTACCCGCAGAGTATGACGCGGTCCGAGACGCCCTGTTTAGAAAGCTGGAATCCGCGCTCTAGTTGACACATCTGGAACGCACGTATATATTCAAAAAATAAGGGGATATTCCCCAAAGTGGTGATTTGCGGCATATTGCAGCCACTCTAAACAATGCGCTAAAAAGCCTTGTTGTCCTTGCGGATTTCTGTTTTCGCTCTTCCGGGTCCCGGGTGCTTTTGGCGCCCGGGATTTCTGGTTTCAAGCAGGTCATTTATGTCTGACAAAGCAAGGGTGGGAACACGCGCCGTTCACGGTGGTGAGCAGGAGAGGGATGGTGTAAAGGGCCACTGGGGGCACTCTCTGACGGTGCCGATCGCGCAAACCTCGACATACGTGTTTGAGGATACCCAGGCCGTCGAGGATTTTGTGGCCGGGAAAAGTGCGCGCCTGGACTACGGCCGATACGGCAATC
>CAYYGZ010000222.1:0-1501 GCA_964471275.1 uncultured bacterium
GGTATCGCTCTGATCGCCGGTGGGGCGGCCTATTTCGCGTTGAACAGGCGCTATTGTGAAGGCGGGCTCTTCCTTGGCGGGTCGCTGCTCCTGGCGTTGCCGTGGCAGATCAGGACCTCCCTGCTCGGGGGTGAGAGCTACGCGCAAACCTGGCTGTTCCGAGTCAACCCTTACCGGGCAGACGATGGAGAGATCGGGTGGTTTGGTCTCGTCCTACGTGTCTTGGAAAACGCACAGGTCTACATGCTCGGGGAGTTGCCTCGTGCCCTCTTCCCTTCTTGGATAGGGGAGGGGATCCCGATCGTGGTGAGTCTCGCGATATCGGCGCTCCTGGTCTACTACATCGCCACGCAGATTCACCGTAGGCAGCTCACAGGCCTGTATCTTCTGCTGTATCTCGGAGCTTGTTTCCTGTGGCCAACTGTCTGGGCGGATGTGCGACTGCTAACACCCGTACTGCCACTCGTGTTCCTGGGGATCATCTCGGCAGCCGGCAACCTGCTCTCCCGATTCCTGAGTCCTCGCGCGACCGGGTTCGGATTGGGTGTAATCGCTTTGGCAATCGCTGTACCCAACATTCAGGCTGTTGCGATTCTGACCAACCAGGAACACCGATACCCGCCCGAGTGGTCAACCTACTTCGAGGCAGCCCGATGGATTGAGCAGAACACGCCCGAGGATGCCATCGTCGCGTGTCGCAAGGCCTACCTGATGTCAGTGATATCCAAGCGACAGACGACATCATACACGTTCACGGAAGACTTTGATACGGTGCTGGCAGACCTCCAGCAAGGGCGAGCAACCCACATTGTGCTCGATCAGCTTCAGTTCAGCTCCACATCGAGGTATCTCATCCCGACGATCGAAAGACACCGGGACCAATTCTCCTACGTGCACCACATACCTGATCCGGACACCTTCATCCTGCGGGTCGAGTAGCGTATGCCCCATCGGAAGCTCAGCATCCTGATCCCGGCCTACAACGAGCGCTATACGATCAGGACCGTCGTCGATCGTGTCCTGGCCATCCCGCTTCCCGACGGTCTCGAGCGGGAAATCGTCATCGTGGATGATGGCTCCTCTGACGGCACGCGGGCGATCCTCTCAGAGATATCGGATCACCACCACGCGTCCGTCCGAGTCCATTTCCATCCGGAGAACAAGGGCAAGGGAGCTGCCGTCTCGACCGCGATCAGGATGGCCGATGGTGATCTCTCGATCATTCAGGATGCAGATCTCGAATACGATCCCGCTGACTACAGCCGGCTCCTCCGACCGATTCTGGACGGCGAGGCTGATGTCGTGTATGGCTCACGCTTCGCCTCAAGCGAATACCGTCGTGTCCTCCTGTTCTGGCACTCCCTCGGCAACCGCTTCCTTACGCTGATGTCGAACGCATTCACCGATCTGAACCTGACGGATATGGAAACGTGCTATAAGGTCGTCAAAACGGATCTGCTGAAATCGATCCCGATTCGGAGCAAGCGGTTTGGAATCGAGC
>CAYYGZ010000222.1:1511-7900 GCA_964471275.1 uncultured bacterium
GCCAAACTCGCAAAGCGTGGAAGCCGAATCTACGAGGTGCCGATCTCCTACCGGGGACGCAGCTACCAGGATGGAAAGAAGATCACATGGGTGGACGGGGTTAAAGCCTTGGTCACAATCCTCTACTTCTGGGTGGTCGATGACATCTATGAGGAGAAATACGGTCACGCAATCCTGCACTCATTATCCCGGACACACCGATTCAACCGGTGGATGACGGATAGAATCTCTCCCTGGTTCGGTAACCGGATACTTGAAATCGGAAGTGGCTTGGGCAACCTGACGCTCCGGGCGATTCCACGGGATCGGTATATCGCGACCGATATCGACCCGATGCATCTGACTTATCTTCAAAGCCGGTTTCGGGATTATCCCTACCTGGATGTGAGGGAAGTGGACGTCCAGAATACCAGCCATTTTTCGGACCTCCAAGGCAAGTTCGACACGGTGATATGCCTGAATGTGCTCGAGCACGTGCCGGATGCAGAAACCAGCCTGCGGAACATCTATTCCGCGCTGGAGCCCGGAGGTCGGGCGATCATCCTTGTTCCGCAGGGCCAGTGGCTTTATGGCAGTCTCGATCGTGTGCTGGACCATCAGATCCGTTACTCAAAGAAGCTTCTGCGCCAGCGATCGGAGGACGCGGGCTTCTCGGTAGAGCGCATCCTCTCCTTCAATCGCATCGGCGTTCTGCCGTGGCTTGTCAGTGGAAAACTGATCAGACGAACAACCTTTGGGCGTCTTCAGTTGAAGGTTTTCGATAGTCTCGTCTGGTTCTGGAGAGTCCTCGATCGTGTGCTCCCCCTTCCCGGTCTTTCGATTATCGCCATCCTGGAACGTCCGGGAGGGATCGAAGACACCTAACGGCTTGAGTAGCATCACGTTATTTGATACCTTCAGACCCTGAAGCTGACGACATACTCATCAACGAGTGACAAAGACTGAATCTATGCCGGATACACTGAATCTATCGATCGTCATCCCGCTGTTGAACGAGGAAGAAAGTCTGCGTCCCCTCTTTCAGAGAATCGAAGAGGCGGTCAATCCACTGGGTTTGTCTTACGAGGTGATCTTCATCGATGACGGGAGCTCAGACGGATCGATGGATGTCCTGCGAGAACTGCACGGTAGGAGTCAGGTCGTCAGGATTGTTCAGTTCCGGAGGAATTTCGGCAAGGCAGCGGCCTACTCGGCGGCCTTCAGCCGTGTTCGGGGCAAGTATGTCGTCACGATGGATGCTGATCTGCAGGATGACCCCGCAGAGATTCCTAATCTGATCGAAAAACTGGAAGAGGGATACGACCTCGTCTCTGGCTGGAAGGAGAAGCGACACGATCCGCTGGGCAAAACCATCCCCTCAAGGTTTTTCAACTGGGTCACCGGACGAGTCTCTGGGATCGACATCCACGACTTCAACTGCGGCCTGAAGGCATATCGGCGCGAGGTCACTCAGGACGTCAAGATCTACGGGGAATTGCATCGATACATCCCTGTGCTCGCAGGCCTGGAAGGGTACAGCGTTTCGGAGGTTTCGGTCACGCATCACGCCCGCCAGTTTGGCACGACCAAATACGGTTGGAGCAGACTCTTCAAGGGCTTTCTCGATCTGCTGACCGTGATGTATCTGGGTCGGTATATGGGACGACCGCTGCATCTCTTTGGCGTAATGGGTGTCTTCCTAACGGGCATTGGGATGCTGATCAACCTCTACATTGCTTCCCTTTGGCTTCAGGCAGGCACCATCCAGCATCGCTACCCGTTGCTGTCACTGGGAACACTCCTCACAGTTCTCGGTTTTCAGGTCGTTTGCACCGGACTGATTGGAGATATGATTGCTCGTGCCTCAAGCCCGGAAGAGAAATACAACATTCAGGAGATCTACGAGTAACCAATGGCAACGGCCGCAACCAGCACGAACCTACCGTTCATCGATCTAGTTGCACAATACGAAACCATAAAGCCCGAGATTGACCAGGCGATTCAGAGCGTCATCGGGCAGGCCGCGTTCGTTGGTGGATCTTTCGTCTCCGGATTCGAGCGCTCGTTTGCTGACTTTCAGGGCGTCGCTCACGGTATTGGTGTCAGCTCTGGCACGACGGCGCTTCACGTTCTGCTCGAAGCGCTCGACATCGGTCAGGGCGATGAGATCATTACGGTAACGAACACGTTTATTGCTACAGCCGAGGCCATCATTCAAACGGGTGCAAAGCCGGTTTTCGTCGATATTGATGACACGACACTCAGCATGAACCCGGCTCTTCTGAAGGACGCGATTACCTCGCGAACGCGAGCCATCATGCCGGTCCATCTGTACGGGCTTATCGCTGACATGGACCCGATTCTCGAGATCGCACAGAGGCACAAGCTACTCGTCATCGAAGATGCGGCACAGGCACACGGCGCCGAGTACAGAGAAAAACGGGCCGGCCAGTTTGGAATTGGTGCGACCTTCAGTTTCTACCCCGGGAAGATTCTGGGTGCCTTTGGAGATGCGGGAGGCGTTCTCACACAGGATGAGGGCTTGGCGAACAGGGTCCGAAGCCTGGCCGACCACGGTCGGACCGACCACTACTTGCACGCGCAATCAGGCTACAACTACAGAATGGCTGGAATTCAGGCGGCGGTGCTGGACGTGAAACTCAGGTATTTGGAGGAATGGATCGGGGAAAGAAGGAGAAAAGCGCGGTTGTATTCGAGTCTCCTCTCGGAGACCGTCGCGTCAACCCCCGTCGAGGCTGACGGGTGCAGGCACGTTCACACCTACTATGTCATCAGGACACCGATTCGTCAGACAATCCAGGACAAGCTGGGTGCGGAAGGCATCCCCACCATTGTACACTACCCGACGCCGTTGCATCAGCAGCCAGCATTTGGTGACCTCGGATACGGCACAGGTCAGTTTCCGGTCGCCGAATCGGCTTCCGAACAGATCCTGTCGTTACCCCTATACGCCGAGCTGGCAGATCAGGACATTGAGCGAATCTGCGAACTGATCAACGATCTGGCTTAGACCTGGCAGACGGGCTACGCCTGAACGGGGACCAGCTCTGGAGTTGCTTCTGCAACCTGACCTTCGAGGCGGCGCACGACGCGGCGAATCATCTCAGAGCGTTCGTCGTTGCCGATAATTGCGTAGTAGAGTGCCAGATAGGCCAGTTCGTTTCGTCTCTTCATATCGACTTGGGCAACCATTGTCTTATCCTCTTGGTTTGACTGTGGTTTGATTGGTCGCACTGACAGCTTGCAATCTCCGTGCCAGACTGCGCCATTTCAAATCTTTGCCCGACTAGGTCTTATGAATCAACACTTTACAGTAGTTAGCGTTCACCCCGATAGAACGCCCAACCTCTTCGATAATGGAATAATCCGTCGCAAAACACCAACACGGCAGCGATTCTTCAGCAAATTGTGCCGTAATGACGGGTGGACGGCCCCTGTTCTATTGATCGGCAGTTTCTGAGATCTCCCCAGTTAATTTCGGCCGATGAATGCACGTTGTGGACTCGCATGAATTTCCGCACTGCTACACTCCTGGTATTGGGTATGTTCGGTTCTTTCGCGATCGTGATCGGCGCGATGGTACTTCTCTTCTGGTCTCCTTCCAGTAAGCGGGCAGAGGGTCGACAGGACAGCATCGAGCGACGGGCACCCGGACCAGAGCGGCCCGAATCGGACACAACCAGCCTGACCGATCCCGCTCCAGGAGTGGAGATATCGGCCCGCTCGAATATCTCGACAAAGGAGGAGGAATCTCTACAGAGACCACCGGCAGCCACGCCGGAGCCCTCGGAGAACCCACCTGCAAGGCGGAGAGTGAAGTCACCCGGTCGGGTGACGCAGCGGAATCTCAAGCTCGAGCAGGAGGAAATGAAACTGCTCAGAGTGGAGATGCAGAGAAGACTGGAGGCGCGTGTTCAGGCACGACTACAGAAACTGGCGCAATTGGCCAAGCAGTGTGGAAACCTTGAAGCAGGCGAGGTAGTCCAGATACTCGTAGTCTTGGATGATTCTGACCTTGGCGAGGTCATGAAACGCATGGAAAGAGCGAAGGCTATTCAGGTTGCCGCCCTGCTTACGCGGCTTGGCCGGGGTAACGCCATCTCGCTCAAGTAACCCTCAAGAACCGGAAGCAGGGAGTTTGCATGATCGATATCAACCTCATTCGACAGGATCCGACGGCAGTTCGGGACGCGCTGCTCAAGCGGATGGACGACCTCAGCTTTGATGAATTGCTCGCCTGGGACAGGCAGCGAAGGGAAATGATCCCGGAGATCGACGGCCTGAGAGAGACGCGAAACAAAGTGTCTGCACAGATTCCCGTGATGAAGAAGGAAGGCAAGGATACGACCGAGGTGCAGCAGGAGATGAGGGACGTGTCTTCTCGCATCAAGGAGCTCGAATCTACATTGACCGGTGTAGAGGGATCAATTCACACGTTCCTCGAAGGCTTGCCCAATATTCCCTCTGATGACGTCCCACCGGGCGACAAGGAGAACAATGAAGTCATCCGAACCTCCGGTGAGAAGCCTGATCTCAGCGGCTTTGAACCGAAAGACCACGTCGACCTCGCCACAAGCCTGGGTTTGATCGACTACGAGCGTGGCGTCAAAATGGGCGGTAATGGATTCGTGCTTTATCGGGGCGATGGTGCTCGTCTCGAATGGGCGCTTCTGAACTACTTCGTGGACGAGCATATCCAGGACGGTTACGAGATGGTGCTCCCACCCCACCTCCTGATCGAGGAGTGTGGGTATGCTGCTGGCCAGTTCCCAAAATTCCGGGACGACGTGTTCCACATTCAGGGCGACGAGGTAGGAGAGTCGAAGCACTTCCTTCTACCAACCTCAGAAACCGCCTTGATCAACTTTCACCGAGGCGAGGTGCTGCCGGAGTCGGAACTGCCGAAGAAATACTTCGCTTACACGCCGTGCTACAGAAAAGAGGCCGGTAGCTACCGTGCCAACGAACGGGGAATGATTCGTTCACATCAGTTCAACAAGATCGAGATCTTCCAGTTCACACGTCCAGAGGACTCCGATACCGCTCTGGAGGAGCTCATCGAGAAGGCAGAACGTCTGGTCAAGGGGTTGGGTCTGCACTACCAGGTCTCGAAACTGGCTGCGAAGGATTGCAGCGCATCGATGGCCAAGACCTACGACATCGAAGTGTGGATCCCGAGTATGGCCGAGTACAAAGAGGTCAGCTCTGCCTCCAACGCCCACAGCTACCAGGCAAGACGCGGTAACATCAGGTATAAGCAAGAGGAGACGAAGAAGAACGACTTTATCCATTCTCTCAACGCATCCGGATTGGCAACAAGCCGCCTGTTGCCAGCCATCGTCGAGCAGTTCCAGCGTGCTGACGGCAGTGTCGCCGTTCCTGAAGTCCTTCAGAATCGGCTTGGCAAGTCCGTACTGGAACCTGCTGAATAACCGACTACACGGTCACGAATGAAGCCTTGAGAGGATACGCCAGTGGACGATGATCAGGAGGGCTCCCGAACACAATTGGCAGCAGCGCTGAGGTATCGTCCGCCTGACGACAGGTCTCCGAAGCTTGTCGCCAAAGGCAGCGGAGAGCTTGCAGAGAGGATCATCGAACTCGCCCGAGAGCACAACATACCGATCCGCGAGGACCCTGACATGATCGCGGTGTTGTCCCAGCTTGATCTTGAGAAAGAGATACCATCAGAACTCTACAAACCAATCGCTGAAATCCTCTCCTTTGTCTACCGCATCAACGAGAGGGCCTAGGGCGAGGACGATCCGCCCTAGGTTGTACTGTTTCAGAATAGTGTTAACAGGTTAGGACCTTGTTCCAGGAAAAATGAGGGCCACCTAAGATCCTACGGAAGAGTTGTTTGCCCGCAACTTGCCCTGGAGGAACATCGACCCTTGAGGACAGGGCACAGTCATTTCGTCTTCACGCGCTACAACGTGCTCATCAACTTGGTAATGTGTCTGCTGCCTGCCGAGAGTTGGGTATCTCTCGGACCGTGTTCTATAGGTGGCGATCTCAGTTCGCGGGGCTACGGTGTCGATGGCCTTCATCCGAAGCGACGATCTGTCCGCCTGGGACACCCTCATACGCTTAGTGTGCAGGACGAGCAGGCGATTCTGGCACTGGCGGTTGGACCTATCCGCCGCGTGGGGCTTGGCACCCGGATCGAGCGCTTGTCGTTACTTGAGCGGCATAGTGCTCAACGCGCCGGACTTCTGACAGAGCGAACACGCTGGGAGCTCAGAAAACGGCTTGCTTCCTCCGTGATCTCGCCCGCTCCTTCACCGAAGCAGGATGGCCAATCAAACGTGTGCTCACCGACCGAGGCAGCGAGTTCAAGGCTGACTTCAATCTGGCCTGCGAGGACCTTGAAATTACACATACACGCA
>CAYYGZ010000223.1:0-7806 GCA_964471275.1 uncultured bacterium
CAGCTCCGGGGATTGGTCGAGCGCCTTATCGATCGTCATCTTCAGCTCTGCCGGGATCAGTTTTGCGATCTTGTCCACATCGCCAAAGGGCATGTTCATCACACGCCCCACGTCGCGAATCACGGCCTTCGGCCCCATCGTGCCAAACGTTACGATCTGGCAGACGTTGTCGCGGCCATACTTCTCCACGACATACTCGATCACACGCTCACGATCGCGGTCCGCGATATCGTAGTCGATATCGGGCGGAGAGATTCTCTCCGGATTCAGGAAACGCTCGAAGACCAGACCATACTCGATCGGGTCGACCGTCGTGATGCCCAGGGCATACCCCACCAGACTGCTGACCGCCGATCCTCGTCCGCCCGCCCGTATCCCTTCCTCCTTACAGAACTGCACAAGATCGTCGAGAATCAGGAAGTAGCCCGGATAGCCGGTCTGCTGGATCACATCGAGTTCGAATGTCAGACGCTCCTCGTATACCGGCGTGATCTCACCAATGCGACCTTCGAGCGTGGCGCGTGCACGGTGTTCGAGAAAACTCAGCGGATCATCGAAGCCGCTCGGGAGCGGAAAATCTGGAGCGTGCGACTCGTCAAAAGACATCTCGAAGTCACATTTCTCGGCGATCTCAATCGTCCGTTCGCAAGCGTTCGGCAGGTCATGAAACAGCTCATACATCTCGTCGGCAGACTTGAAGTAGACGCCTGTCGGATAGCACATCCGGTTGGGATCGTCGAGCGTCTTCCCTGTCTGGATGGCCACCAGAGCGGCGTGCGCCTCGTGATCGTCTGCACGGAAGAAGTGCGAGTCGTTCGTCGCAACAAGCGGCACACCCATCTCCTTGTGGAGCTTCAGCAGCCCGTCGTTGATCTTGACCTCTTTATCGATCCCGTGACGCTGGATCTCCAGGTAGAAGTTATCGCCAAAAATGTCCAGATACTCCTCGACTGCCTTTGTCGCTTCGGAGATGCCTTCCCGCTCGATGAGATGCGGAATCTCACCACTCACGCACGCGGACAGACACACAAGCCCTTCTGAATGCGTCCGAAGCAATTCCTTGTCGATCCGAGGCGCATAATAAAAACCCTCGAGGTAACCCGAGGAAACCAGCTTAATCAAATTCTTGTAGCCCTTCTCGTTCTTGACGAGCAGAACCAGGTGATTTGATCCGCTCTGGACGCCCCGCGCGGGCTTCTTGATGAAGCGACTCTCGATCGCGCAATAGACCTCGCAGCCGATGATCGGCTTAACGTCGACATCCCGCATAGCACGATAGAAGTCGATTGCGCCGAACAGATTTCCGTGATCCGTCATCGCCACGGCGGGCATTTGCCATTCTGCGGCGGCGTTGGCGATCGAGTCGATCTTGCTGGCACCATCGAGCAGGCTGTACTCGGTATGGCTGTGCAGATGTACAAAGTTCGAAGATGACATACGTGCCCCAGAGAGATTCGGAAAATCTGCGGGAGAACAGACCAAGCTTGTAGAAATCACACCAATCGGGAGAGTTGATGCACAAAAGGACCCGGGGATGGGTCACACTCTCAATTTAGTCACGGACCAAGAGCTGTCAAACTAGCAGTTCGGTTCAGAACGTCTTCTGGAAAGAAATTCAGCCCGGGGGACACACAATCAGGCAAATCCTTCTGTGAGGAGCACGGATAAACAGCCATTCAGGCACAGGAATCCCTGCAGATACGCTGATTCTCTTCACTCTTGTCAGTCTGGCACAGGTCTTGTTTGAATTGGAGTTGACTCTGAGTGGTACCGATTGGTCAAGCCCCCTCTGGCGGTAGGAACTTGTCTCTTGGCAAGTGACCGAAACCAGGGGGTCTTTCTTTGCTCGAAAGCCTGACCTTGTATCGCCGGCAAAGCATACACGAAGCTCGTGACGTCAGGTGTCCCCCACTGCAGGGGCAAAGTCCTAACACGCAATCCGCCTTTCTGTTACCTTTCATCGCTATGAATGCGCTTGAAGTAAAGCCCTTCCTCAACCCGGTCGATGCTGACGTCGTCGTACCCGGATCAAAGAGCTACACCAACCGTGCGCTCTTGATTGCCGCGCTATCCGGTGGCAGAACGGTACTCGAAGGTGCGCTCTTCAGCGACGACACACACCACATGGCAGACTCACTCCGTCGTCTGGGTATCCAGGTGACTGAAGATGAGGAGAGGGCACGATTCACCGTGGTAGGCTGCGAGGGCCAGATCCCTGCAGGCTCTGCAGAGCTGTACGTCGGCAATTCTGGTACAACGGCTCGTTTTCTGGCCGCGTTCGTCAGTCTTGGCAACGGCGAATACGTTATCGACGGTGTTGACAGGATGCGTGAGCGTCCCATCCAGGATCTAATAGACGGCCTGGCCCCGCTGGGTGTTGACGTGACCAGCCTCAACGGGAACGGCTGTCCCCCGATCCGGATCAGGGCAAAGGGTATCGAGGGTGGACGGACGTTTGTACGCGGTGATCGAAGCAGCCAGTATTTTACGTCCCTTCTCCTGTCCGCCCCCTATGCGCGGAAAGATGTCGAGGTCCGTGTCACAGGGGCGGATCTCATCTCCAAACCTTATCTCGACATGACGATCGCAATCATGGAGAGATTCGGTGTCGAGGCGACGAACGACAGCTATAACACGTTCTCCGTAAGAGCAGGACAGCGCTACGTGTCCCGAACATACCACGTAGAACCTGACGCTTCGAACGCGAGCTACTTTTTCGGCGCAGCAGCGCTTACGTCAGGCCGGGTCTGTGTCCGCAACCTGGATCGATCCTCTGCCCAGGGAGACGTGAAGTTTGTGGATGTGCTTGAGCGAATGGGCTGCGCCGTGACAGAACGTCCCGATGGAATCGAACTCACCGGCCCGACCAAACTGACGGGCATCGACGTCGATCTCAACGATATGCCCGACACGGCCCAGACGCTCTGCGCAATAGCCCCCTTTGCGAATGGCCCCACCACGATTCGCAATATCGGCAGTCTGCGAATCAAGGAAACAGATCGATTGGCCGCGATTGAGGCCGAACTCGCCCGTCTGGGTGTGGAGGTCGAAACGTGGTCTGACGGGATCCGCATTCAGCCGACAAACACGATCATACCCGCGGCTGTAGACACATACGACGATCACCGTATGGCGATGAGTCTTTCGCTCATTGGACTGCGCGCGCCTGGTGTCGTGATAAACAATCCGGAGTGTGTTAACAAAACGTTCCCAACCTTTTTCGATACGTTGACAGATACCCAGCCGGAATAGCCCGTGTCCACAAGAGTCTTGCTAGTAAACCGATGAAGAACACATCCGGTCCGTTCTGAGCGATTCGCTCAGGACAGCGGGCTACGAGGTCGACAGTGTCGAGTCCGGCGAAGAAGATCTCGAGCGACTCGCTCAGCAACCTTCCAACTTGATGATCGTCGATCTAAAGATGCCCGGAATCAGCGGGTTGGAGTTCGCGGGCGAGGCATCGGCGTGCGTGCCGAACAGCCGGATTATCATCCTTACCAGTTACGGCGACATGAAGAGTGCCGTCGAGGCGATGCGCATCGGCGCCTTTAGATTATCTGACACAAAACCCATCGACCTCGACCGCCTGCTTCAGACGCTCCGGAAGGCTGATGAACGTCGACGATTGATCCTTGAGAACAGAGACCTCCTCAGACGATTGACCGAAGCCAACAGGATCAAGGCCGAATTCATCAACGGGATGTCTCACGAGGTCTGGACACCGCTCGGACACATCACCGGGTTTACCCAGATCCTGCCGGATACGTCTGACATTCTGACGAAAAAACAGGAACGTTATATCGGGAACATCCTCAGCTTCAATACAATCAAGACGGGAGATGTCCAGGTTACACTGGAGTCTGTCGATTTGAATGAGATCTTCGACACCGCAATAGAAGAGGCGATGTCGACGGCGGCAGATCTTGTCGTGACCGTAGAGAAAGGACGGCGATACAGCGGTAACAGCGCGTATTGACAGAAAGATCTGTAGTCGCGCCCTCAAGCTGATCGTCGACAATGCGGTTAAGTTCAACAAGGAGGGTGGGTCGGTCAGGCTGAGCGCATCATTGAGCGAGGGATTGCCCGAGGGCACGGAAATACCCGATGCCGCAGCGGTCTCGGAGTGGATCACGATATCGGTCAGAGATACCGGAATAGGCGTACCAGAGGATCAGTTCGAACACATTTTCGGGCTCTTTACACAGGCTGATGGATCTTTGACACGCCCATACGAGGGTGCAGGTATCGGGCTTGCCCTGGCGCGCAGCCTGGTTCGGCTCCACGGGGGAACGATCACTTTCGAGAGCATCGTCGATGAAGGCAGTACGTTCTCACTGATCCTGCCGGTCGCCGACGAACCGATCACCTGAGCCTTCAGTTTGTAGACTGTGACACGCCACGAGATTTGGACTTCAGGTAGGATGCCTACTTTATACGCTTGATCCGTCTGAATCTCTCAGAATCCTTGCGAAGCCCGGTCTTCGGGGGCAGTCTCGCCACATCGGCCGCAGCCTGTTCTACACGCTCACTCGTAGGTGGATGCGTCGTGAACAGGGCTCCCAGCCCCTCCAGATCGGAATCGTGCCGCACCATCAGCTTCCTGAAGAACACACCGATACCTGACGGGTCAATACTCGCCGCGTAGGTTTCTTCCACCGCCAGTGCATCTGCCTCACGTTCCATATCACGACCATACTTCAGCAACGTCAGTCCCGCGCCCAGTCCTGCAAACTCTCCTGCAATCTAGTGCGCGACAGAGTCCTCGCCCGGCCCACTGGCGACGATCTCCAACAGAACGGCAAGTCCATAACAAGCGGAGATCTGACGAGCACCGTGACGCCCCACAACGTGGCCGATCTCGTGCGCCATCACACCGGCGAGTTCTGACTCGGTCTCCGCAGTTGTGGACAAAAGGTTGATCTGGCTGATGGTCGCGCAGGACACCTGGGTTATCACCACGAAAGCCAGGGCTGCCGAACGTTTTCCCCTCATCCACTTCATCCCGAACGCTCGAAACGCAGGATGCCGCCGGACACCTCAGCGTGTGTGCCCACAGGCAGCAAACGTCTGAGGGGGCCATGTCCGTACATCAAGCCCCTGATAACCGGGCACGGACACCGTGATTCGAAATCCAACAGTATTTCCTCGACCGTTCCATCTTCCGGATCACCCACACAATCGTGGAATGTACCCACCAGCACGCCTGCCGCGTTCTTGAGCGCCCCGGAAAGGAGGATCTGGGTCAGCATCCTATCGATTCTGTAGGGTGATTCTCTCACATCCTCGAACACCAAGAGATGGCCTGCCAGATCAGGAAAATAAGGGGTACCCAGCAGATGCACCAGAAGAGATAGACATCCGCCTACCAACATTCCCGACACCGGCGACGTGTGTGACAGACCTTCGACCGGCAGGAACGTCCAGTCCCGTAAAGCTTGTTTCAGGTTGGCAGGAATTGGGTCCGCGGGTCTCCCTCTGGAAGCATCAGAGGAAAGCGCCAGCCCCGTGATGCTCGGCATCTGGCACTGCGTATAGAGACCGGTCTGAAGGGCAGTCGTGTCACTGAAACCAACAAAGGGCTTCGGATGCGCACGAATCGTGGGCCAGTCAACCAGGTCAAGCAACCGGGAGGAGCCATACCCGCCGCGTGCGGCGAAAACGGCGCGAACCGAGTCGTCCGCGAACATTTCGACCAGATCCTCAGACCTCAGTGCATCTGATCCCGCCAGAAATCGATCCTTCTCTCCGACAGACCTCCCCAAGCGGACCCGGTATCCTGACATCTCCAGCCAACGAACAGCGGGACCGAGCCCCTCGCTCGTGACGGGACTGGCTGGCGCTACAATCCCAACAGTGTCCCCTTTACGCAGCCGCGGAAACATCACGCTTCCCTCTCCTCGAGCAGGTTCAGCAAGTCCCTGCCAAATGCGGTCAAAGAGTCATCACGCGCGCCCATGATCACAACTCGATCGCCTTCACACACCTCTTCGACAAGGCGTCCGCCAAGATCCGCCCTCTCAGCCACAAAGGTTGCGGGAATCCCGGTCAAGCCGATGTCGTCGACCAAGTCAGCGGATGAGATTGATCGATCCGCGGTTCCCCCTGCATAGTAGATTTCCGCCATCCACACGTGATCATCCCTGTCGAGCCCCCCCGCCAGGGCATCTACGAGCCCTCCTCGAAGCATCTTTGTTGGCCCGAATCCATGAGGTTGGAACATCACGTGCAATCTGCCGGGGAAAGCCTTCAGCGCTGACAGAGCAGCACCGATCTTGTCTGGATTATGCGCAAAATCGTCGATTACCGTGACTCCCGCAGCGGTTCCCAAAACCTCGAGTCGCCGCGCGATTCCCTGAAACCCCACCATCGCCTCTGCGGCCTCTACGATACTGACGTCCTCCGCCCGACAGGCGGCAATCGCGGCCAGAGCATTGGCGACGTTGTGACAACCCGGCACAGGGATCGTAACTTCCACACCGCCTAGTGAAAAGCTCATCCCATCGGATAATGTCTGGACCGATTCTGCGAATACATCTGCGTGCTCCTGCAGCCCAAACGTCGTGCGCTCGAGGCCTTCGGTCGCACCCATCGACACCGCGCAATCCGCATTCACCACGACGCTCTCTGATGCCCGTTCACAGTACGCGCGAAACAAGGGAACCAATTCCTCGAGGGGCTTGTGATCGAAGGAAATATTCGTGAGCACGCTGACGCGCGGGTTGTAGAATGCGATCGTGCCGTCGCTCTCATCTGCCTCGATCACAGTGGCCCCTTCGCCGCTGATCGCATTGCCCAGGTGGGGTGGGGCCTCGAAATTGCGCATCACGCCGCCCGACACGACAGTCGGCACGTTGCCAGTAGCATGGAGGATGTAGCCGATCATCCCGGTCACCGTCGATTTGCCGCTCGTCCCCCCTACCGCGATGCCACGATCGTCGTTAAACAGGTCCGCAAGCAGCTCGGCCCGTTTTCGAATTCGGACACCGATTTTCTGTGCTGCAGCGACGTCCGGGATCGAAGCCTCGACGGCCGAGGACACGATCAGTTCCGACACCGACGCATCCACCGCCGATCCATCCTGAGGGACAAGCGTGATGCCCTGTGCGGCCAGATTCGAGAAGAGCTCCAGGTGCAACCCTCGGTCATGATTGCGATCCGAACCCAGGATGCGCGCACCACGGCCCACCAGAACCTGAGCAATCGCGCTCATCCCGCTGCCCCCAACGCCGCAGAAGTAGTATGTTTGATCACAATCCATGCCAACAATATAGGTCAAGCCGACAGAGCTCTTCTAGAGGGCAGAATGGGTTCCGGGAGGATTCTCTCAAAGCACCCGTACACAGAAAGAGGGGAGGGCCCCAATTCGGGACTGTCCCCTTACGTTTTCTCCTGCGCCAACTGAGCGAGAAGTCAGGCGATCGCATCGACCATGCTGCCTGCACCATTCACTGCTGCCGTACTCTGCAGGTTCTGTGAAAGCGAGATCTTGGCCAATTTCATTGCCAGGTCTGTCTGAGCCTGCTGAAATCGACCGAGCACACTTTCGATCAGGCTACCTGCCAATGACGACTGTAATGAAGCTGCGTCGAGAGTCACTGTTCCTCTCCTCTCTCCGTATCGGTTGATTGCCCCTCTGCTGGTTGTTCTGTGGTCGCCAACTGTGCCGACCTGAATTCACTGGGATATCCCTGCGTCAGCTTGAACGTCCGATCGATAGTCTGTCGCATGGTTTCGCTGAGCTTTGTGATACCGGCGAGGAAGTCTCTGGCCTCGAAAAAGCCCTCTTCGATCGCACCCCGAATCAAC
>CAYYGZ010000224.1:0-7703 GCA_964471275.1 uncultured bacterium
GGTCTCCAGCCTGTTCGATCATGGCAGCAACCTGCTCCACGGCATCGTATGAACTTGGTATACTGATCTGGAGTTCGTCGATATCCGGGTTTGTCACGTCCGTTGTTTCCCCAAATGGATCATGGGCCCATCAGCCTGCGGAGAAAAATCGGCTTTTGCTCCCGTTGGATGACATACCAATACGAACAGGACTCAGACAGCGAGGACAGCTTGCCGTGAACGCATTCTTTCTGAGGTTGAGGTATGCGCGACCATAAACGTTGCAACACTTGAAGAGTACGCCTATGAAAGGACGCTTACCCATCGTGCGTAACCCCATAAGAATATATGGTTTGGCTCACTGAATATACTCTAGTTCGGCTGTTTCTGTCAAGAAGTTGGAACTCCCGCGCCGCTTGACTTGCCTCCCCCTTCAAGATATAATCCGTAAGCCTCGTCTGGCTCAAGTCCAGGAACAGTCGGTATCCGATTCCCGGAAGATATGCCCCAAACCACAATACAGACAATGCTTGGTCTCCTTGGGCTGGCGGTTCTCTGCCTGCTCGTTTCAGCCATGCGTCGACGTCACACGCTCCCGGCGATTCTCGAGAGCCTCAGAATCGGACGCTGGCACTATCTGTTGGTCGGGTGTGGCACGGCCTATTTTCTGACCGCATCCGGTCACCCACTCCACCGAACAGGAAGCCTGCAGCGAAGCCTTCTCGCCATCGCACTCACCTGGGTCGGGTTCCGCGCAGGTCTCGACTTCGACTTCCGACAGCTCAGACTCCAGCACCGAGCATTGATCGGCGCGGAACTGCTTCGTCTATCGGTAACCTTCGTTCTCGTATTCGGTCTGGGCGTCGCTCTTCTCGGGGCCGCGGGTGAAAGCCTGTCTATCCAGAGTGGGGTCCAGGTCGTCGCTCTCAGCGCCGCAGCCATCGCTGTCAGCGCCCGACTCAGCGGGTTCTTCTCTACACTCACCGGTCGACCGACATCACCGAAGATCGGTCCAGCGGCGTTTGCGGCAAACCCGCTCGCCATCTGCTTTCTGGGTCTCCTCTTTCCCTCCTTCGCTGTAGACGAAATCCGCTACCTGGGGCCCTTCTTGATCGTGGGCTACGCGCCGACACTCGCCGTGCTTCTATCCCTCGGGCTTCTGATCGGAATCACGGTCGATTTCGTGCTCAGAGCACATAGAGACGGGTTCCGCTGCACAATCCTTGCCATGGCTGCTTGTGCAGCCTTCGCAGGTCCCTCACTCCAGCTGGATCTGCCTTCGATCTTCATTGGTTTCGTGGGGGGCGTGTGGGTCATCAACACCACGGTCCGGAAGCGTGAATTCACTGAGCGAGCAGAGTTCGCCTCCAACCTTGTCGAACCTCTAATGATGGGACTGTTCGGCGTGCTGCTGATGCAGGGCCAGTTCGAGAGTCCGTCAGATCCCGGAATCATCTGCCTCGTAGCTTTCGTCCTCGTGCTCATCAGAGGCCTGAGTCGAACGTTGGGAGACGTGACGGGTAGCTTCTTATTGAAACGTTCCACGAAGATCCGGCCATTCAGTGAATTCGGTTGGTTGCCCATGGGCCGTAACTCCACGGCAATCATCTTTCAGGCCGCAGTGTTGCCCGTAACCTTCGAAGATACGGGTGTCCTGGCCGGGCTACTGCTTGCCGTGGCCTTCAGCCAGGCAATCGTCCTACCAGTAAGGACAGACACCCGTCATTCTGCTCGCGTAGCCAACTCCAATGGGGAGAAGGCAGCGTGAGAAACCTGTTTATCTGCTTCCTGCTCGCAACACTGGCAGGTCTGGTTCAGCGAGGCCCCGACCCTGTCATCGAACCGGCCACCTACCTGGGGATCCTCGTTGTCTTCCCTATTCTGGGTGCACGGTTGTTTCGCAACCTGAGACTTCCACCGGCAGTAGGAGCGATTGCAGGGGGGGCGTTTCTCAACCAGCTGGGTCTACTCGACACGGGTCTTCTGGTGAGCGTCGCATCCTTCAAACAGGTTGGCTTTATCTGGCTCGGCCTCTTTCTTGGGGTTCGAGTCTCCGGAAGACCCACGTGGACGGCCCCAAACGCGATCTCGGCCGTGGCAATCGTCGTTGCCTGCGTCCTGCTCGTCTGTGCTGCCGTGAGCGTCTATCCACTCACACTTCTGGAAAAGCTGCAGATCGGGTTGGCGGCAGCCGTGTGCGCGCCCGTCTATACCGCTCTGGAGCGCGATCACCACCGTGACGAGGTAGGTCTCGCGGGTCTGGCAACAGCGATTGCGATTGTCCTGCTCTGCGCGACGAACGGCCTGCATCTGCTGGCTAACTCGACATTCCTGGCGAAGGGATCACTCGTGGCGGTGGTGGTCATCATCGGCGCCGAAATCGCGTTCCGAGCAGTGAAGTCAGCTGTTTCGGGTCCCGGGAGATACCTGGTGTACATCCTGCTGACGGGAGCACTGTGGCGAGGGTCTCTACTTCTGGGAATCCATCCGGGATTGGCCGGGTCTGCATTCGGCATCCTGCTCGGGCTGCGAGCCCAACGGTGGCAAGACACGACAGCTCCGTTGGCTGAGGCCTCGTCCTTTGCTGGATCGTTCGTTCTGGGGTTCGTATCCGCCGAACTCAACTGGGCCGGTCTGCTCCATTCTCCTGCGGAGGCATGGGCACTGGGCGCGCTCATCACGGTCGCCATGCTCGCCGGGAAGGGGGGTGCTGGCCTTGTGGCCGGGAGGCTGACTCGCTTCAACCATCACCAGTGGATGACGGTCTATCCCCTGGGACTGTCTGCCATCGTCATTCTGCCCACCGTACTGCCTGAACGCCTGTTCCTCGGTTTGGTGGCGCAACCCGAAGAGGCGCTCCTACCGGTAATCCTGATCTGTGCGGTGGGCATCCCTTTGCTGACTTGCCTGATCAGCCGCTTGAGCGATTACATCGCATCCCGCAGGAACGCCGCCGCGTCCTCGGGCGGCATGGAATTGACATAGAATCCCGTTCCCCACTCAAGCCCGGCAACCCGGGTCAGCCGCGGGATTATCTCCAGATGCCAATGAAAATCATTCTCCAGAGTGTCCCAGTGTCCGATAGGGCACGGCTCAGCGTCGACATTGGGGGAGGTGTGCAGAGCGAAGTTGTATGGCGGGTCTCTGAGGACGGTCTTCAACCCACCCAACACCCTATGCACGATCTCGCTGAACCCACTCAGCAGCGTCTCGGGAGCCACGGAAAAATCGTGGGCGTGAGCCTTCGGTGAGATTGAGATTTCGAAGGGGAAACGGGATGCGTAAGGTGTGAAGGCAACACAGTGATCGTTCTGAACGACGACACGATCTGAAGACAATTCGGCTTCCAGCTGACCACAGAACAGACAGCGACCTGTCTCTTTGTAGTGACTGCGGGATGCGACGAGCTCTGATCGGAGCGTGATCGGTGTAACGGGCAGGCCAATGATCTGTGTGTGACTGTGAGAGATGGTCGAGCCCGCCTCGACGCCGTTGTTCTTGAACACCAGCAGGTAACGAAGCCTTCTGTCCCCCATCAAATCCCGCAGTCGTGCCTGGCAAGCCCCAAACACCAGACCGATATGGTCTGATGACAGATCCGCGAGGTCTTTGAGCGAATCGGGAGACTCGATCACCACCTCGTGGACGCCGACGCCCTCCATCCATTCGTTCGTGCCATCGGACTGAATCGTCGCATCACCCTCGATGCCAAGAATCGGGAACTTGTTCGGGACAACCCGGACAGACCAACCCGGCGTGTTGGGCTCACTGTCCTCAGCCCGCTGGGCGAATACTTCGGGAGGTGTCCGCGCTTCGTTCCCTTCCGAAAAAGGAGAGAATGCGAGCCTGACTTCCTCGCGGGTAACAAAAAAGTCGGACGGCTTCCGCGCTCTGCCCGACGGTATGATCACCCAGCGCTGCTGTAACGGATCGAACCTGAGTTGAGACACCCTCGCCTCCCCCACTGTTGCCCTATTGAATCCATCCCGAGACACTGAGGGTCTGTCTGAAGAAAGTCTCACGCGCCCCGTGGATCTGTTTGTCTCCCCGCTGGCCGATAGCCAATGACCACCTGAGTGCCCCAGATTGTCGTTGGAACGGGACGCCAATCCCGATCGTTGCCCCGAACTCGGTGATCTGCTCACCCGAGGCCGTCCCAAAATACAGTGACCGGTGATATACACCCGCGGTCAGGTCAAGCCGTCGCCCACCACCCAATGCGTTGTCCGGTTGTGTCTGATACTGGATCCCTGCGGCGAACTCTGCGGCATCGTGTCTGCCTGTGCCGGTCGCTCCCCATGCTTCGAACTGGACATCAGCCGCAGCAATGAATCGCTGGCTTCTTGCGTATGCCAGACCAAACCCGATTGTTGCCGGGAACTGAATATCCCGATCGATCTCAAGCGCACTGGATGTGATCGCGTTGGTAGTCAGGCGGTTCTCAAGCAGCACACGCTGCGTCACGGTTGCCTTCGGTTTGGCGACTATCGCCAGGCTCAGGTTTCCTGGTGTGTAGACCCCACCGAAGGTGAACTGTGCGCCCTTCTGGCTGCGTGTGATGTTGTCCTGCGAGAAGAACGCCTGTGAATCCTGCAACAGATCCTTGGTCCACGTTTCATTGATCGTACCGACGACCATCAAATCGATCTGAGCCCCCAGAAAGAGCTTCCTGCCCACTTTCTGCCCGAATCCAAAGACGATGGCGCCCACGCCACCCGCTCCCTTCAGACCCAGAAGATGCTCCTCACCGCCTGAACCGACCGAATCCACGACAGTGACGTCCACATCTGTCAGGCCTTCCATTCCGATGCTCAGAGCCCCTCGGAATCTGAATGGAAACACCGTCTTGATCCCGTCGACATCACCGTCCGCAATGGACTCGCTCGTGTGAATATCCTCTACGTTGCGGCGCTGTAGCGCATACCGGCCGGTCACCCCGGGTCGTCTGAAGGAACCGAGCAGGGCAGGATTAAAGGACGCAAAATTCAGCCCGTCTACCAGGGCCCGACCTGCACCTCCCATGCCTGCTGAGCGCGAGTCAAGTCGCCGGAGCGGGTAGCCCTGACCGTTGAACGAAAAGACTGACCCCGCCTTGGCCTCGCTGACGAAGGCAGCTACCAACAAACAGACAAGCAGTCGCATAGGAATGGTCATAGTGTCGTCCCGATCGGCGGTGGAAGAGAATAAACGACGCGGATCCGGGGATTTGTGAAGAGACCCCACTCATACCGCAAATCTGGCGTGATATCGAAGACCGGATTGATGATGAGCCCGCGGTTTTCGGATGAGCCGGACATCCACCCGTGGAACAGCAGCTGGTCCAGATTCATCACAAAAGGAGAGGATGCGGGGCTTACGATCTGCTCATTCAGTGCATTCCCGCTGGACACCGAGAAAGTAGTGTCTGCCCCGGAGACGTTCAAACGCTCTACCCGGAGCCTGAGGCTGGCAAGAAACGATCGGTCCGTATCGAAATCCATCGTCAGTTCGACGAGGTTTACGGTCGCGCTCTCCGGAATAGACGGCAGATCGAACCGGATCACGCCTGCGGAAAAGACACCGGTTTGAAGCAGGATTTCCCCGGGTTCCGGAGGTGAAATTCTGTCCGCAAAGTAGGTATCGAGGACTATGTCTGCACGCGCCGGTGCGGCATCGACGAATTGCGCGACCAATTGGGGCGTCTTACCCGATTCTGTCGCTTCCCTCGAACCAACGACGATCAAGTAGTCTTCAGCCCCCGTGACACCCGAAAGCGCAAACTCCAGTGTGGGCAGATTGAGATCTGCGGCGATTGCGTCAGTCAGCAGGTGGGCGGGAAGTGGAATACGGATGGTTGAGTCAGTTTGGGTCGGTGTTACTTCCAGCAGTGCGGTCCGACTGAGGAGGGTCGTCTCAAAATCGGTGGTGTCCACGAACGTTTGTGTTTCGCTCCACACGTCATCAGGCACAGAGACCAGAACCTGACCCAGCGTACCCCGGTTCAGGTTGCCCAGAACCCTCAGCTCGACGAATACCGAATCGACTGTCAGGGCAGCTGCGCTGCCGCCCGGAAAGTCTGTGGGCAACAGGGACACCTTGAGCAGGCTGACGTAGTCGATCCCGTTCATGCGCCCGATCAGCAATTCCTCCGCGCTTCCGAGGACAGACGGGAACACCTCACGAAACCTCGACGCCGTATGGCTCGAGCGGATATCAGCCACCTCGACAACCTCACCACCCGACCGATCCACGAGATCGATGCCCACAGCCGTGGGACTGGTAGATCCGCATCCAGCTACAAGAAGCACTGCGGCCATCAGGCGCAGGTTGTGTCTCAGAAAGTGCATAGATTCTCTTGTGGTCAACGGGTGAAATAACTTCTCTGTTCGTACCCACCCTTGTTATGAAGTCCGAAGGGGATGTGGGTTCCATCCCTGCATTCGGAGCGGGATCAATAGGCTCGGTCGATTACCAGTTCGAGACCCGTATCGCCCCCCGCAATCGGGTTCTGCAGACACGTTCCTTCAAGGTCACCGGTCTGCGGCATTGCCATCCCATCCTGGTCAATTCGTGCGATCAGATACATCGCGGGAATCTCTGCGAGGACAATGCCTTCGCCAAACATTTTGCCAACGTCGGCCTGCCCCATCGTAAAGGTATACGGGAATGGAGGTAAGGGGACGCGCTTGAGCAGATAGGGCGGTCCCCCATCTGCCCGTTCGCGTGCGATCATGTATAAAAACGCGTTCTCTGGGATACGATTGGCAAACTCCGGAGCGAGCCTGATCGTGCCTGAGATGGCGCCGGCTTCAGCCGTCCGAGGAGGTCTGGCCTGGTTCTCGATATCCGGCAACGGACTGCGCGGTAGAGGTTTAGGGGAAGGATATGATCCGTCTTCGTAATGTTGGCCGCAGTTCAGGCAAAGGACTATCGCGAATATGCTGCTTAGGGTGCGGCTCATATGTAGCCCAACTCGTCCTCTGTCATGGTTAAGACATCAGGGTCGCCGTCGGTAATGCCAACGACGTGCTCAAAGTGAGCGGAGGCCTTCCCGTCTGCAGCTGAAGCCGTCCAGCCATCGGACCCGACGACGACCTCAGCCGTCCCCAGGTTCACCATCGGCTCGATGGCCAGAACCATTCCCTTGCGTAGCCTCGGATTCCGCTCCAAGGGAACATAGTTCGGCACAGGCGGATCCTCGTGTAGTTTTCTTCCGATACCGTGCCCAACAAACTGCCGTACAACAGAAAATCCGTGCTCTTCGACCCATTCCTGAACCGCACCACTGATGTCGGAAAGCCGATTCCCAGCTTTGGCTCCCTCGATACCTTTGCGCAGGGATTCCCGTGTCACTTCCATTAATCGGGCGATCTCCTCACCCGGCTGGCCAACGGCGACGGTTACGGCCTGGTCACCATAGTATCCGCCGAGCTTGGCACCAAGATCGATGCTGACTATATCACCCGTTATCAGCGCTCTGTCACTCGGGATGCCGTGAACCACGACCTCGTTTACCGAGATGCACGCCGTCGCTGGATATCCGTGATATCCCTTGAATGCTGGCACGGCTCCGGTCGATAGCACGACCTCCTCTGCGACCTCGTCGAGTTCCCGTGTCGTCACTCCCGGGTTCACCATATCCCTGAGTACCTGATGCGCCTTACCCACGACAGCGCAGCTCTTCCGGATCAACTCGAATTCTTTCTGCGTCCTTAGTGCAATCACCTCGGCGTCCTTTAACTACC
>CAYYGZ010000225.1:0-7694 GCA_964471275.1 uncultured bacterium
TTGTCAGTAACCGCATCCTAACTCTGGATGTGGACACACAAGTGGGGGCAGGTCAGCTGCTCGCATATTGCCTCGCTGCCCGCTTTGAAGTTGCTATCTAGGAAGACTGCCAACCAAAATATACGATAATGTAATCACGAAATGTTACCCTTCAACCTTTTGTGCCCCAATAAATTGCATGAATTTAAAACATGGAAAACATGTTTGTCCTACGAGGCGGGAATTGGCTACCCCAGGCTAGAACTATCAGCGCTGGGATACTCATCGGAGGGCCATCGAGTGTCTATGAACTGTGATCGAGGCTACTAATGATTCGACCACTCGCCACATCAGTCGATACGATCAGCTGTATCGGTTTTCAACGGAGCCCACTCACTCTGGCCGGCCGCCCGTATCTGTGCCGGCATCTCGAGCCGACAGGGCGAGGTCTGCTGCGGCATGACCGGCGATGCGCCCGGTGACCAGGGCCTGGGCCAGCCCACCCATGTAGCCCCCATGACTGATGTTTCCCACGTCGCAGCCTGCCGCATACAGACCCGGAATGACGTTGAACTTCATCTCCGAAGGATCGGCGACCACGTTGGGATTGGTAGAGATCGTCGTCGGCCGCCGAAGAACGCACATCTCCGTGTCGACCTCGAGGCCACCGTTGCTGAAGGTGATCCCGGGGCGCACGGGCACCGCGGTGAAGGGCGGCGTTACCAGCGGAAACCGGCTCTTGCGTCGCTCGGGGAAAAGCGCCTCCTCCCGCTCCTCGAGAATGGCGGCGTTGAATTCGTTTATCGTCGCAAGGGCCCGATGGCTGTGGACGCCGTGCTCTCCCATCAGGTGACACAGGTCCTCCAGCGTATCGCCTTCGATGACCGTGCCCCCACAAGAGCGCATCCGCTCGATGGACACGCTAGGGATCGGGCCCTGTTGAGGGAGCATCACCATCAGCCTGGCATCGAGGACGTAGAAGGCTGTAGCGTTGCGCTGTTGAGCGATGGCGATATTGAGCACCTCTTCACCCGAACCTGCAGACTCGTCGGTGAAGCGGGAACCGTCGAGGTTCAGCGCAACGGTGATCGTGCCATACTTTTGTGACATGTCCAGGAACTCGATCGGGGCGAACGAGGCGGGCGGAGCGGCCAGGGCGTGACCGTAGAAACTGTCCAGCCCGGGAGTGACCGCCGCGCCGATCTGCGTCGCTGCCAGGAAAGCGTCACCCGTGCTCCAGGGATTGCTGCGCACATACACGTTGGAGACGTTCGGGGTGATATACCGTGTCACCAGCTCGGGGTTGCCCTGGAACCCCCCTGTGGCAAGGACCACGGCCTCCGCCTCGAAGACCGTTTCTCCATCTGGAGAGAAGGCCTGGACACCACGAACAGCGCCCCCTTCGTAGAGCAGGTCGGCCAGAGCGGTCTCTGGGTGCAACTGCCCGCCCAGCGTTCGTATCCGCTTCACCAGAGCGGCTGTCATCTCCGGCGGTTCCGCTTTGAGACCGAATCCCTCTTTTATGTCCCGCGCCGGGATCTCATCCAGCGTCACTCCGTGTCCTTCTAGCCAATGGTGCGCCTCACTCAGGCCGTCGACTACCGTGCTCTGGAGCAATGGATTGCCGTCGGGGATGTACTTCTGCACCGTGTCCATGTCTTTGTACGTCCACATTGAGCCACCGGACAGAGCCATGGAGCCTCCAAAACGGGTTCCCTTGTCCAGACCGATGACTCGCGCCCCCCTTTCAAGGGCAGCCACCGAAGCGCAAAGTCCGGACATCCCGGCACCTACCACGATTACGTCTGCCTGTCCATCGACCATCATTGCCGTCCTCTCAGCTCGCAGGACTGGAACTCCTTCGCGGATCTCACGTCGCTTTCTCACGGCGGATAGGAAGAATAAACAGGGTCTCTCCTACCCAGGAAAACGCGGAGGCCGAGCACTTCCCTTTCTCAATTGAGACTTGCTAAGGTATACTGTCAAGGTCGAATGTGGGTGAGATGGATCCCATGGCCACGGTTATTGTCGTGGTATTGCCCCCCGGAGGTTGATCGATGAACGTCATCGCGCTCGTCAAGCAGGTACCGGATACGGCCCAGCTGTCGGGCACCGTGGACGGCTTGAGGCTGATGGAAGACGGCGGCCCCAGGATCGTCAATCCGTGGGACGACTACGCCCTCGAAACTGCGGTCCGGCTCAAGGAATCCCACGGCGGCAAAGTCACCGTCCTGACCGTTGGCAGACCCGAAGCGGAACAAGCTCTGAAAACTGGGCTGGGCATAGGTGCGGACGATGCCGTCCTCGTCTCGGACCCCGTGCTGGAAGGCAGTGACTGCCTGGCGACCGCTCGGGTGCTGGCCGCTGCGATCCAGAGGATCGGTGACTACGACATCATTGTGGCCGGCCGATCTGCCATTGACGGAAACACGGCAGCGACACCCGTGCAGGTGGCTGCCCTGCTGAACCTTCCCCTTCTCTCTTACGTTTCCGAACTCAATGCTGTGGACCCGGCCGCACGCAATCTCAAAGCCGTCCGGCTCCTGGAAGGCGGCCGGGAATCCGTCACAAGCAGGCTGCCGGCTGTGATCACCGTGGTCAAAGAGATCTGCGAGCCTCGATACCCGAGCTTCATCGACATTCGCAGGGCCGCGAAGGCGACGATCCGCACCTTCAATGTTGCCGACCTGGGTCTCACCCCCGACCAGGTGGGGACGGCGGGCTCAGGGGTCACCTGGCCGGACGTCTACCTGCCGACAGGCCGGGAAGCGCGGGTCGAGCTGATCGAAGGTTCGCCCGCCGAATGCGCCCGAATCCTGGCGGAAAAATTGACCGCCGACCACGTCCTCTAACCTTAGGTAGCCGCAATCGTGCCCAACGACATCTTCGTCTGGATTCACCAGAACAACGGCGACCCGGACCCGATCGCGTGGGAAGCCCTGAGCGCCGCGGAGCGAATCGCCCCTGGCTTTGACGGGCAGGTAGTTGCGCTCGTCCTGGGTGAGGATGTGAGCGCGCTTGCCCAGAAGGCGATCCAGATCGGTGCGGACAGCGCTTTCATTGCCGATGACCCCACCCTCACAGCCTACCGCCTGGAACCCTACGCAGCCGTGATCGAGGCACTGGCAAGGGAACACTCGCCCGCTGCTATCCTGATGGGCGCGACCACCGCCGGCCTGGAGTTGTCCGCCTACCTTGCCGCAAAGCTTGGCACGGGTCTGGCCCCGGACTGCATCGACCTGGCGGTAAAAGACGGCGTCCTCGAGGCCACCCGCCCGGCTCTCATCGGCAACCTCGTGGCTCGAGTGAAGTTCGGAAAGAGACGTCCACACGTTGTCACGGTGCGCCGCCGAATCTTTCCCGCGCCGGAGCCGGACCCCGATCGTGCGGGTGAAATCGTAACGGTAGACCCGGTCCTGGCGGAGGACGCCATTCTCACGAAGATCGAGGGCTGTGCCGAAGCGTCGGGCGAAACCGTCCTGACCGAGACGAAAGTGATCGTCTCCGGCGGTCGAGGTGTGGGAGGGCCCGATGGCTTCGGTCCAGTCAAAGCTCTGGCGGATGCACTCGGGGCAGCTCTGGGCGCCAGCCGAGCCGCCGTGGACGCCGGGTGGATTCCCTACTTGCACCAGGTCGGCCAGACGGGCAAAACCGTCCAGCCCGACCTCTATATCGCCTGTGGGATATCCGGCGCCATCCAGCATCTTGCCGGCATGAAAACCTCCAGGATCATCGTCGCCATCAACCAGGATCCGGACGCCCCCATCTACAAACACGCGCACTACGGCATCGTTGGCGACCTGTTCGAATACGTTCCGGCTCTCACCGAGGAATTCCGGAGGCGCCTGACTGCGCCCCCCAGCCCGGTGCGCGACGATTCGCCATGCTGACTCCAATAGAGAAGGTTCTCTTCTCGATCGTCGCGCTGGCATCCATCACCTGGACCACGATCACTTTCCGCCGAATGATCCGAGTCGTACTGCGCGGCCGAGGCCGGCTCAACCTGGAGGCCTTGCCTAGGCGTGTGCTCACCGGACTGATCGCCCTCGTCACCCACGGCGGGATGCTCCGTCGCCGCACCCTCACTTCGTGCTTCCACGCCCTGGTCGCCTGGGCATTCCTGTTCTATGTGGTGGTCAACGTTGCAGATCTGCTTGAAGGCTTCGTTCACGGCTTTCCCTTCCCGGGCCGCGGGACCCTCGGCAACGTCTACCGTCTGGCCGCAGACCTGCTGAGCGCCGCCGCCTTCCTAGGCACCGTCTTCCTCATGGCCCGTCGCCTGGTCGTACGAGCCGCCGATCTCACGATACATACGAACGTGAAGCTCCACCCCGATGCGGCGTCGGGGATAGACCACGATTCACTCCTTGTCGGCGTCTTCATCCTGGGTCACGTCGGCTTCAGACTGCTGGGAGCCTCGGTCGTCCTGTCACAGGAAGGCACGGACACCTGGCAGCCCATCGCCGGCATCGTGTCCGTCCTCTGGACCGGGCAACCCGAGTCCGTGCTGATCTTCACGCGCCACGTTTTCTGGTGGCTGTCCCTCGGTCTGATCCTCATCTTCGTCCCCTACTTCCCTTACACCAAGCACGCCCACCTTTTTATGGGCCCATTCAACTGGATGACGCGTCCCCGGCGCAGCTCTCCCGGCGCTCTGGACGCCATCGACTTCGATGACGAAACCATTGAGCAGTTCGGGAGCTCCCGGCTGACCGACCTGAGCCGCACCCATATCGTGGACGGCCTGGCGTGCATCATGTGCAACCGGTGCCAGGATGTCTGTCCTGCCTACCTCACCGGAAAAGAGCTCTCTCCCTCTGCGCTTGAAATCAACAAACGCTACTACCTCAAGCGTTCTATGAAAGACCTGGCTGTGGGGGGTGAAGACAGAGGAGTGCTGCTCGATTACGCGATCTCCGAGTCTGCCGTGTGGGCGTGCCTGGGCTGCGGTGCCTGTGCGGAGGCGTGTCCTGTCGGCAACGAGCCGATGTTCGACATCTTCGACATCCGCCGACACCAGGTTCTGATGGAAGGCCGTTTTCCCAATGAGCTCAAGGCCGCGTATGAGGGCACGGAACGGAACGGTAATCCCTGGCAGATGACGGAAAGCCGTCTATCCTGGGCACAGGCATTGGACTTCTCCGTACCCACCGTCGAGGACAACCGCGACTTCGACGTCCTCTACTGGGTAGGCTGTGCGGGAGCATTCGATCCCAGGACGCAGAACACCGCTCGTGCCATCGCCACCATACTGCACCGGTCCGGAGTCAACTTCGCCGTCCTGGGTGAAAGCGAGACCTGCACCGGTGACGCCGCTCGCCGGTTCGGGAACGAGTATCTTTTCTCCAAAATGGCAAAGGCCAACATCGAGACGCTGCACGCCGTCGGAGCCGACCGAAGAGAAATCCTGACCGGCTGCCCTCACTGTCTGCATACGATCGGGAACGAGTATCCGGCTTACGGAGGACGCTTCACCGTGCGTCATCACACCCAGTTCATCGACGAACTCGTCCGCAGCGGACGGCTCGAGCCGAGAAGCGCCGCCGCAGAGGACATCACCTTCCACGACCCCTGCTACCTGGGCCGCCAGAACGGGGAATACGATGCGCCTCGACGTCTTCTGACCGAAGGCGGATTCGCCATACGCGAGATGGGCCGCAGAAAGAAAAACGCCTTCTGCTGTGGCGGGGGTGGCGCACAGATGTGGAAAGAAGAGGAAGAAGGAACGGAATCCGTGAGCGACGTCCGCTACGCGCAGGCCAGGGCAACCGGGGCCGAAACCGTGGCCGTGGGCTGCCCCTTTTGTGCCCGCATGTTGGGGGACGCAAATGATCGGGCAGGATCGAAAATGCACGTCCAGGACGTGGCGGAACTGATCGCTGACGCCATCCGGCCAGAGAACAGCTGAACGGCGGCACCGTGTTTGGCAGGTATCGGTACGCCACGAAACATCGTTAGAGGCGAGGTATGGCAGATACTTTCGACGCAATAATCATCGGCGGCGGGATCATGGGATGCAGCAGCGCCTTCGAGCTGTCGAAGCGCGGTTTGAAGGTGGCCCTGATCGAGAAAGGAAGCATTGGCGAGGGCCCGACCGGAAAGTCTTCGGCGTGTATCCGTCAACACTATTCAAACGAGTTGACGGCACGGATGGCGCTCCATAGCCTGCGCGTTTTCCAGAACTTCGAAGAGCGGGTCGGGGGCGAGTGCGGGTTCCACCGGAGAGGCTTCGTCGTTATGGTGAAGGCCGAGGATCAGGCGGGACTGGCGGCAAACGTCGCCTTGCAGCAGAGCTTGGGCATACCGACCGAGCTCCTTTCGCCCGAGGCGCTACAAGACATCGTACCCGGGGTGGTAACGAGCGACCTTGTTGCTGTGGCCTACGAGTCGGAGAGCGGATACGCCGATCCCTACTCTACCGTGAATGCCTACGCTCGTGCTGCAAGACGGCACGGGGCCGAGATCATGTTGAGCACGAAAGTGATCGGAGTTCGCTTCGTGGGAGACAAGGTCGCGGGCGTGGAGACGTCGCACGGAAGCCTGGATGCTCCGTTGGTGCTCAACAGCACGGGAGCCTGGGCGTCCCGTGTGGCTCAGATGGCCAGGATTGAACTTCCAATCGATGCTTGCCGCGTAAAGGTCGCCCTCTTTCGGCGCCCGCCCGACCAGGAATCCCCCCACCCGGTCATGGCGGACTTCATCAACGCGACCTACTTCCGGCCGGAAACCGGGAACCTGACTCTGGTGGGCCTAGTCGATCCCGCCGAAGCAGATGCCGTCGTCGATCCGGATCACTACGATGAGAACGTGGACTTCGACTTCGTGTCGGATGCGGGTGAACGACTTCTTCGCCGATATCCAGCTATGGAGCGCGGCGAGAGTGCAGGAGGTTACGCGTCGCTCTATGCCATCACGCCCGACTGGCATCCCATCATCGATGAACTGCCTGCTGGAAGTGGCTTCTATACGTGCTCAGGATTCAGCGGACACGGTTTCAAGCTGGGTCCTGCCGTGGGTGTGATGATCGCCGATATGTTCACGGGCGAGACGGTGCCAGAATTCGACCCATCCCTCTTCCGTTTCAGCCGATACGCTGAAGATGATCCTGTGCGTGGACAATACGACTACAGCATTATCGGATGATGCCATCGATCTCTCTGGCTCGACAGCGCACTCGGCATCGGGACAGGCAGGCCGAGGGTGGCCCCTCCTTATTATGCGAGTTTCTTCCTTCCAGCGACAGATGGGAAGTGGAAGACCTCATGATCTTTCTCTTTTGCCGTTGAGGTCGTCTCACGACTCTATCGTGGAGAGTTCCTCGCAAGGCTCAAAGCACCGGTGACCTGCCCCCCTAGAATGTTCCCAGTCCTAGAGTTAGGATATGGGACATAGAAAGGGGGCCATATGGCCAGGAAGCGTTATACAGCATCCTAACTCTGGATGTGGAAACATTAATGGGGGCAGATCACCTGGTCGGGCTTTTTTCTTACCCAATCGCGCCTACCCACCTTCCTTGCAGTTGCTCCGTTGCCGCCCCATCTTGGTAGCGGTGCATAACTACCTCACGGTCCTCCTTACACTCGATTCCCTGCCTGAACGACCCGCTGATCCCACCCGATCAACAGGTGATACCCCGCCGACCAGGGCCCAGGTGCACCGCCGGACCGCCCCGGGACCTTGCACACGTGCGAAACACACCGTTTATTCGTCCTATC
>CAYYGZ010000226.1:0-7621 GCA_964471275.1 uncultured bacterium
GTATGTGCGGTCTGAAGCCGTGGTGGCGGACATACTTTACTATGGCGAGCATCGGGCCACACAATTCGATCGCTACGAATTCTACAAGCTTGTGGATGCGCAAGGCACGGCCGTCCCTGTAGAGGAAATTGACGGGAAGCAGATCGAAACGGCGGAGATAAGGGTGAGGTTTCTGGCGAAGGACGTTCCTTCACTTGGTTACAAGACCTTCTACCTGGTTCCAAAGCCGAGAGAAGATGGCTCTGAACACTTGATGCCCATGCAGGCGCCAGGTGTAATGACGCCTGATTTTCCTGAGCCCGTCTTCGCGATTGACGATGTTGACGAGCGAGTCTCTGCACCTCGGCGAGGGCTCCGTCTGGGACGTTCATTCACTGCAGGACCCTTCGTTCTATGCGTGGATGACATCACGGGCTGCATCGACATCGATGACCGGAAACGCGATACGCGTTTGGTCGCCGGGCTCAGGCTGCAGGCGCGTGAGGATCGAATGGATTCGGACCCCGGTGTATTCTCCCCGACTGGTCGTGTCCTGCCGCACGTGATCCACGGTGTCGATCTTGTTGAAAGCGGAGAGGTCAGTGCGCGATTGCACGTGTCGGGTCGAATCGGATCCTCTTCTGCAGATCTCCTTCTTCGTGTATACGGGGATCTGCCCATCGTCGATGTGGTGGCCGAAATCTCCTGGAAGGATTCGCACCCGGCGCTCATCGAACTCGCCGCCTCGCTGGGTGACACGTTCCACGAGGGGTGTCGTGACCTCGGTCTTGGGGCCGCGGGCTGGCAGGCTGCAGGACCAGGTGGCTGGGGCGAGCGTTGGATCACGGCTCGGGCGCCCGGCTCGTGCCTGACACTGTCTTCCGATACCAATCGGATCGAGATAGAAGGCGGAGATGTTCGGAGCCCGCTGTTGTTCTCTTCGCCAGATGTCGCATCCTATGCCTACAACAAGGTGTGGATGTCGTATCCCGAACGCGTAACTTATGGCTTCAGGCTCAGGTTGTCGGACATCGAAGACGTGACGCAAGCGCGGGAGTTCAGCGAACCGTTTAGCATCCAATGCGTCTATGATCGATCTGCAGTAAGGACGAGACCTGCCGAGGCCAGTGGGCTGTCTGTCAATACCACGTCAGCACAGGTTTCCTCCATCCGTCCTGTCAGGGATGGGGTGGAACTGCGCGCGTTCGATGTCCTCGGGGAAGGTGGATCGGCAAGCTGGTCTTCCGGCGACCGATCTGGTGCAGCTGAGCGGGTCTCGTCGGGTGACTTGGTAGACGTGAAACGGGAACTCAGATTCTCGCCTTCGCAGATCAGGACGATCCTGATCGAAACACGAGAAGGCCAATGATGAACACGGTGATGATAATGGAGGATGGAGGACTACATGGCTGACACGATACGCGTCGCCGCTCTGGGCATGGCGCACGATCATCTGTGGACAAACCTGAAGCAGCTCTCGAAATGTGATGACACCGAGCTGGTCGCGGGAGCAGATTTCGACCCAAGGTTGCAGGAGAAGTTTGTGGCGGATACGGGGTGCGATACGACCTTCGACGACTACGAGGCGCTTCTGGATGAGACCAAGCCAGACGCGGTTTTTGCTTTCTGTGCGACCGCCGATCACGCCGACGTCGTCGAGATGTGTGCGCCTCGCGGGATACACGTGATGGTGGAAAAGCCGATGGCTGCGACGCTCGAGCAGGCGGACCGCATGCTGGTCGCCTCGAAGAAGCACGGCACCCGGTTGATGGTGAATTGGCCGACGGCCTGGTCTCGCTCGATCAGGACAGCGAAACGACTGGTTGATGAGGGCGCTATCGGGGACCTCTGGCAGCTGACCTGGCGAGGGGGGCATTCGGGTCCTGATGAGCTGGGCTGCTCGGAACATTTCTGCGGATTTCTCTTCGATCCAGACCTGAATGGTGCAGGCGCGTTCAACGACTATGGCGGCTACGGATCATCGATGTGTGCGTGGTTCCTGGGGAGTCCTGCCTCTGTTGTCGGTGTTGCCGGCAGACTGCTGAAGCGACACCTCCCGGTTGACGACAACGGGATGATGATACTCCGTTACCCTCACGCGATGTGTCGACTCGAAATGACCTGGACGGAGGCGGTTCCGCACCGTCCACCGCACGATGTCGTCCTTTACGGCACCGAGGGCACCCTGGTCGCGGGTGAGGAAGTCACGGTCTACACCCGGAAGGACAAAGAGGGCACGACGGCCGAGCAGGACGTATTGCCGAAGGGCCAGTCGAACGGACCTGAATGCTTCCTGAACTGTCTCAGAAGTGACGAGGATCCAGATGGCTTGCCCAACGCAGATCTGTCCCGTGATGCACAAGAGATCATGGAAGCCGGATTATTGTCAGCGGTGAACGGAATGACCGTATCACTCCCCATCGAACACCATCTCTTCCGGGATGCCTAGACCTCTATGCCACTGACCTGGCTGCTGTGTCTGTTGTGCACGGCGATTTGGGCGCAGGAAGACGTCTCACCTGATTCGACAGAACCCGGGGTGATGACTGCGCAGGATAGTTTGGAGGCGCTGCTCGCCGAGCCGATTCTCGACTCGGTTCTGGCCTTTTACGGTGACTCTCTCCTGGTTCCCCTACCCGGTAGCGCGCGCATCGTGCGTGACCAGTTCGGTATCCCGCACGTGTATGGTGTGACGGATGCCGATGCTGCCTTCGGGCTCGGGTATGCGCAAGCGCAGGATCATCTTGTGGAGATGCTGCTGGCCTATCGAATGGCCAAGGGTGAAGCCGCGGAAATCCTTGGTGCGGATCTTGTCGAGAGTGACTTCAAATCGCGGCTCTGGCGAGTCGATCACGTGGCGGGAGAGCAGTATGGGACAATCTCCGAGTCCACACGGGCTGTGATTGGCGGGTTTGTGGAGGGCGTCAATCACTACATCGATATCCATCGGCAGACGCTGCCCGGCTGGGTGCGTCCCGTTCGGGGTACAGACATTGTGGCGTCAACCCGCTGGCTGGCGCTGCTTTTTGCAGAAGCTTCCGGTCGAACCGAACTGAAGACAAAAGGTATACAGCCATCCCTGAGCAGCAGCGTCGGGTCCAACCAGGTTGTCATCGCTCCTGAACGCTCCCTGGACGGCACAGGCCTGGCTGTTTCGAATCTGCATCTTCCCTGGCATATGCCATTCAAGATGTATGAGGCACACCTGAAGAGCGCTGAGGGTCTGAACGTTTCGGGCGCGACGTTCTTCGGGTGGCCAGTGATCGTGATCGGACACAACGAGCGGATTGCCTGGTCCTTCACTGCAAACGATGCGGACGTCTTCGATCTCTACGAAGAGAAGCTGGATCCTGCGAACTCAAATCGATACGTGTTCGAACGAGAGAAGGAGCGGATCTCGATACGTCGTGAGCGTGTAAGAGTGAAAGCCGAGATCGGCACGGAAGAGGTCAGCCGAGATCTGCAGTACACCCACCACGGTCCGATCTACAAGACGATCGACAACTGGGCTTACGCCGCGCGAACGTCGGCCGATGATATTACGGATCTGATCGGCCAGCTCTACCAGATGAACCGGGCCACAGAGCTCCAGACGTTCCGGGTAGCACTGGCTCGTCTCGAGATCCCTGTGTTCAACGTGACGTACGCAGATGTCGACGGGAATTCATACTACGTCTTCCTTTCGCGTACGCCGATTCGAGCGGAGAAATTCGATTGGCTGAATCCCGTTCCCGGTTGGACGAAGGAAACCGATTGGGGAGGCATCCTGCCTTTCTCTCAACTACCTCAGGTCGTGAATCCCGAATCAGGTTTTCTTCACAACTGCAACACACCACCCGATGCGGTGTCGCCGTCGGTTCTGTTCAAGCGGTCTGATTTTCCCGGCTACCTGGGCTGGGGACAGATGAACGACCGTGGTCGTCGCGCGCTGACCTGGCTATCCTCACATCACGTCGTGTCGGTGGATGAGGCCCTGACACTGGTCAGAGATGAGTATCTACTGTCTGCAGAAGAAACGAAGGGTTTTGTGCTGCGCGCCTACAATCGGAATTGGCAGGAACTGTATGATCCTGAATCTCAACTGGCCGGCGCGATAACCGTGCTTCGTGATTGGGATAACCGCGCCTCGGTCGACAGCCGTGCCGTCGTGTTGTTTGCCTCGTGGAAGTCCCGCTTCGATGCACTTCGCGTGCAGCTGGGCGAGCAACAGAGGCAGGATCTTAAGGTGATCGAACGACTGGCGCTTGAGGCACTACAAGGCGCAGTTGCCTACATGCGTTCGACCTACGGGCGGGTGGATGTGAGTTGGGGTGAAGTGCATCAGATCATCAGAGGCGATGTCTCTTTCCCTGTTGGGGGGGCGCCACCCGGATCCGAAGCTCTGCACCAGGTGTGGTCCACCGTCGAGGAGGATGGCAGCTACCGAATCCACGGAGGACCGGCATTCTCATCGGTTGTTGAACTACGTTCGCCACCACGGGCGTGGACGGCCCTGCCCTACGGCAACAGCGAGAATCCGGAGTCCCCTCATTTCGCTGATCAAGCCGTTCTGCAGGCAGGCAACAGGCTGAAGCGGACGTGGATGGCCGACGAGGATGTGCTGGCGAACCTGATGTCGATCGCCACGGTTCCGTATGAGGGTAAGGCACTCGACGTCGAGCGGCTCCGAGCGTGGTGGAAATTCAGACGGAAACTTAGTCCAGTTTTTCCAGACACAGTTGACTCCTCGGCAGTCGTCGAACCGTAGCGTCCGGGAATTGCATTGTCCAGGGACACACATATTATTGTTTGATGCTGCCTTCGTGGCCGCTTCCGATGGCAACCTGTAGAGCGGATCTGGAAATCGAAGCAGATTGTGATCTTGATTGAACGCGCAGTCGCTTGCAGGCTTGATGAATCTTGACCCCTCAGAGCTCAGCGGCAGGGAGTGGGAGGGGAAGGTGCTTGCTTTTGCGGGGCCGCAGTCAAGCCGTCTGAGTGGGCAACGCTCTTCGGAACAATCCTAGTGAGGACACATCATGGCCCCCAAAGTGGGGCCTCTTTTTTTGGGGATACGTGCCTTCAGTTCTCGTTGATCTTCGCCTTGAGTGCTTTTTCATACGCATCGGTAACACCATGCAGGCCGACATCTCTCCAATAGGACCCGAGTGTTTCCCAACCATATACCTTTCCGTGTTTGGAGACAGCTGTCTGCTGCATCAATCGCTCGTATCGATCTACGACCGAATCCGGGTCAGCGTTCAGGCTGATCCAGAACAGTGCGTGCAGTGCGCTTGCTCCGTAGACAAGCCACACAGCAGGATGCCAGAGTAGCGGAGACGTTATCACTTAGCCGATGCTTTGGATTCAAGCTCGGTAGCAAGATCACGGCCGAGGATGCTGTTAGCATTAGGGCATTGATAAGATCGACGCCGTGGCTCAGTGAGAGCAGATGGTAGGCGGCATACTCAGGCAGGTCGCCTGTGACCGGTAGCGTGTGTGACAGTAGGGTTGAGAGATAGGTCTGGAAGTCGAAACCGATCAGCCAAAGTAAGACGAATGAGCTGGTCGGGTAGGCCGTCAGCTCGAGGATGTGTTTCGGATAGCCACAGGTGCGGTGTGAGAGGTATGCCGCGAATACGAGACACGGGAAGAGGAAGGCTGCTGAGAAATGGAGCGCGGTCAGAACACCGAGTACGATAGCGGGGAACGTCAGGGCTCGTGACTGCCGAACAGCTCTGATCACAAGGATGATCAGAATGAGCGCCCAGAAAGTCAAAGGAGCTCGGTCGGTCTTGGTGAGCTCCTCCCACGCTTCCGCATCCAGTTCACGAATACGCAAGTATCTATCGCCCAGGAGGTGAACGGCGGACTGACCGAAAAGGCTCAACAACAAGACTGCGCAAGCCAGGTGGAGGGGAGAGGAGAGGCCTGCTCCTGCGCGCCGCAATCGATGGTGAAGCTCAGGGACGAGGCAGAAGAGGAATAGTCCCCCCAGCCCGGACACAAACGCAACCTTGGGCCACACACCCACACCGGCCACATCCAGACCCCACAGCCAGGGAGGGGCCGTGACTACCGCGCCGGCAAACAAAGCCAGATAGCCGAGCGACAGGATAGTGAGTCGATTGTTCAAGGAGGGTGTCTCCGTGTCTGTGTCAGGGATCGGCTAGCTGGTCCGTTCGCGCCAGGATACAATATAGGTGCTAGACGGTCCTTTGAAGAGGTATCCCTCCTGTGGGCCAGTCGCTCTCTGAAGTCGTGCAATTGTGCGAGTTGCATCGTGCAGAGAAACGAGTTGCTTGGAAGATCTCAAAGACTGAAGTTTACAGTGTAGAGCGCAAACCTTCTCCTTTAGGAAAGGAACGATAATCTTTGCGACGAAAAGGGGGCACCTTTGGACGTTAGGACAATACGAGGACGAATCCGAGAGATTCGAGAGAGGAAGGAGATCAAGTCGATCGAGATGGCCAGGAAGTTGAAGATGAGCGCGCCGTACTACAGTCAAATCGAGAACGGGTCGCGTCGTCTTTCAGTGGATCATCTTACGCGGATTGCCAAGATCTTGGATGTATCACTCGGTGAATTATCCGGCGAGTTCGCCGGTTTTCCCGATCTGGGAGGGAAGAAGTTCAAGTATGTCCTTCCTGTGAACAACGCCAAGGTCTACAAAACTCTGGCCAGGCTGTTTGATGATGTGTCTCCCCGGACCTCCAGCGATTGGTCGGCGTTCCTGGGACGAGCGCAGAGAGCAGTGAAGAAAGTCGGCTGATTCCTTCCTGATCAGTCGAGGGCTCCAGTCCACTTTGGATTGGAGCCCTCTTTTTTTCTGCGAATCAACCCGCTGATTCGAAGTCCTCGTTTGTTGATTCAGCAATCACTCCGTTAATTGTTCCGACCGATTCTCGACCCCCAAGGAAAGGCAGGTTGAATGAGCACGTCATCTATGAGTTTTCTCCGTGATAAGAAGGTCATTCTCATTCTCGTAGCGGGACTTCTGCTGTCGTTGTGGGTTGGTAGGAATGTCACTCCCGTCTATTCCGTGGATGAGACGGTACTTGACGTGCACGCTGACGAAGAAGGACGTCCTTATTTCATCCAGGGAAGAAAGCAGGCCTACCTGGGCGACGTGGTCGCCTATGATGCGGCCGTGCTCAACCCGGAGCGACTCACAGCCGGTTCATCGCCCGGCATCTCTCTCGAGTACGTTTGGCGCAAGAATCCTGGTGCTTTGCGTACCTATTCAAGGCTTGACCTTCGGTTTCACTTCGGGTACTGGTCACTCTTGCCGGCTCTAGTGGCGATCATTCTGTGCTGGGTGACCAAAGAGCCGATTACTTCGCTCCTTGCGGGTATCGTTTCCGGTGCCTTTCTGCTGGGGCGGTATGACATCACGGGGGATGTGCTTGTGACGTCGCTCTCCACCACATCTGCAGCCAGTGTCCTGCTGCTCTATCTGTGGTTGTTGGGCGGCCTGCTCGGTGTCTGGTCTAAGACTGGTGCGGCCCACGCATTTGCCGAATTTATGGCCCAGAAATTTGTACGCGGCCCACAGTCCGCCAAGCTGGTCGCGTGGTTTCTCGGGATCGTATTCTTCCAGGGGGGCACCGTCAGCACCGTTCTGGTTGGCACAACAGTCAAGCCGATCGCAGACGACAACAGG
>CAYYGZ010000227.1:0-7554 GCA_964471275.1 uncultured bacterium
TGGCGGTGTAATCACGGATGTCGCTTTCCAGGGGGCGGGTTGCGCCATTTCAACGGCGTCCGCCTCTTTGATGACTGAACAGATAAAGGGCATGTCCCCCCAGGAAGCCCTCGATCTGATCGATCAATTCCGAGGTCTGGTAACAGGGGCAAGCGATACGATGAATGTCGCGAGCCTTGACGTGTTCTCGGGTGTCCAGGACTACCCGACACGTGTCAAATGTGCCACGCTCGTCTGGCATACGCTGAGAGCCGCGATCGAAGGAACGACCGACACCATCACAACCGAATAGCAGGGACACAGACTATGTTCAAGCAACTCTTCAACAAACTGAAGGGTAACGCAGACGCTAGGCAGACGGACAAGAATACGACCGTTGAAGCCAGTTCTCCTGCATCGACAGAGATCTCCGGTAGGGCGACCGCAGAGGAGGAACGGCAGAACGAAACAACGAGAAAAACAGAAGAGCAGCTGACCTATATCGAATCCGCTGAACCAGCACCCGATACAACCACAGAGCCCGTGGACAAGGAAGAGCTCAAGAATCGGGTCATCGACATGATGCGTACGATCTTCGACCCTGAGATTCCGGTCAATGTCTATGACATCGGACTCATCTACAAGATCGAGCCGCAGGATGATGGAGTCGTTCAGTTGACGATGACGCTCACAACCCCCAACTGCCCGGCGGCAGGTATCTTGCCAGCTGAGGTCGAGAACAAGGCGCGAAGCGTCGACGGTGTTCGTGATGTCGAATTCGAATTGACCTTCGACCCGCCGTGGACTCCGGATCTGATGTCGGAAGGTGCAAGACTCGAACTCGGTATGATGTAGACGACGAGCAGACGATGAAACTGAGCACACAGGAAGAATACGGGCTACGCTGCCTGATCCAGATCGGCAGACACGAGCAGATTTCGGGAGCAAGCTTGTCCATCTCCGAAATCAGTCAACTCGAGGGGCTCTCGATCGCCAATGCGGGGAAGTTCGTCCGCGCCCTGCGCCTGGGCGGCTTTGTCGACAGCGAGCGCGGCCACTCCGGTGGTTACCGACTCGCACGCCCCACGGATCAGATCATCATCGGGGATGTCATCGAAGCCCTTGGCGGAAGACTCTTCGATGAGTCGTTTTGCGGGGAGCACTCGGGAAAGACCGAATCGTGCACCCACACCGTCGATTGCTCGATCCGATCACTGTGGTTCAACGTGCAGAAAACCGTCGACGCACTTCTGAATCGAATTACATTAAGTGACATGCTGGGTGAGGAGCCGCACGTGATGTCCTGTCTGGACGCGAAGTCGGAAGAGCTCCTGCAGGTAGGTCAGCCGATCTAGATGGGCGGATGCGGACGGCACTTAATCGCCATCGTGTATACAACAACGGACGACACAGATCCCTGGCCAGAGCCATCTCACCCGCGTGCCGGGTGGTGTAGGTTCCAGGGGACGGAATGATACGGAGGATTGAGTATGATCACGGTTACCGACGCTGCTCGTGAAGAGATTTTCGCTCTGATGAAAAAACAGAAGCAGTCGGTCAAGGGCGTCCGGATAAAGGCCGAGGCGCTGTCTCCTCTGCAGGCCAACTTCCGGCTTCGGTTTGTTGCCGGTGGCCAGGAAGAAGAAGCCGATGTCATCACCAAGTACGAAGGATTTAACATCTACGTGGATCCCGAAAGCCTCGCGTATGTGGAAGAGGTCACCGTCGATTTTGTGGAGAGTCTGGCAGGTCGTGGGTTCAAGATCGAAAACCCGAACAAGGTTCCCGCCCACCTGAAGGGCACGGTTGCAGAAAAGGTACAGGCCATCATCGACGAAAAGATCAACCCACAGATCGCCTCCCACGGCGGTCACCTGGCACTCCTGGATGTAAAAGAGACAACTGCCTACGTAAAGTTTGGCGGCGGCTGCCAGGGGTGTGGCATGGCTGATGTGACGCTCAAGCAAGGCGTCGAAGTCCTCATCAAGGAGGCCTGCCCGGAAATCGAAGAAATACTCGACGTGACCGACCACGCAGACGGAACGAACCCTTATTTTCAGGGCGCTCACTGATCCATCGCAACCGAAACGGACAGAGGGCCGGCTTCTCACGAAGCCGGCCCTCTGTCCGTACCTGGGGTATCGCTCAATCCGTCCCCGTATCTTATTCCTCTGTGCCGGATCCCCCCTCGCCAACGCCCTCTTCCCCCTCCGCCTTCTTCTCACGTTTATCCTTGAAGTCTTTGATCTTCTTGATCACGTCGGGTGCATAGCTTAACAGCTTACCGATCGACATTTCGGATTCCTGCATCGGTATCAGCTGAGCCTTCCCCTTACTAATCACGATAAACCCAACCGGCTCCACCGATCCCCCACCGGCCGTACCACCGCTGCCGTCGGCAGATCCTTTCGCCCCCCCCGCACCAAAACCGAAAGAGATCTTCGAAACCGGCACGATGACTGTATCTGCAACGGCAATAGGCTTCCCTACGACCGTCTCTGTACGAGCGAGCTCCTTGAACTCCTGAAGCACAGTCTTGATCATGTTCTCTACAGACATTCCTAACTCCCCATCATGCGGTCTGAGTCTTCGGTCGTCTGAACCTGGACAGCCACTCCTGAAGATACCATATCACGTATCGGACACCAATCGACAGCGCCGCGGCCAGAACGACGAGGATCAGGAATCCCAGCCAGAACCAGATTTCGAACCGTATCATTCCGACGAATCCGGACTTCGCAAAATTCGGTTGGATACGCAGGCTGACCCTCTTGCCCAAGATGCCCTGGGCGGCGTATACATAGCCCATCATCCTGCCTGTTACGTCGGGTGCTCCCGCTCCCGCAGTGCCATCGATCACCAGACATCGCACCCACGCCGTTTTCAGTAACCGCTTGAGCAATCTCGATATCGGCGACCGGAACAGAAAATAGTAGCGTTCTGCCTCAGTCAGTCTCTCACGTATCCCTTTGTCAGGCTCGTGTGTTGTCTCATCCTGAGCCGTCTCCTGATCTTCCTCCTCTGGTGTATCTTCGTCAGTGGCCTTCCCACCGACTGTTCGCCGTAACAACACGATCGGACCGAGTTTCAATCGCCAGAACAGTTCCCCCTCGTAGGCCACATCTAGACCGAGAAGCCCAAGCAGAATCCTGACATACCCTTTGAAGGATATCCGCCCATCCGTGGCGAGTCCCGATGCGCCAATCCTGATGGGAACAGCAAACAGCAGAAAGACCAGAAAAGCGACGAAGCTCAGCATTTCGATCACGCCTGACTCCTAAGGAGGTTTTGAGATAATAAGCTCATCTGGCAGTCTCAGTCAACCGGTTCAAGTCTTTGTAAAGGCTTGACATGCCCATCTTGTCTGCTCTATTTGACTCAGAGACCATTCACGTGTATCGGAGATCCCTCAGATGCCAGAATTTGAAGACAAAATCAACCAATGGGTGGCGTCAGGGGATCTGTCTGCAGATGCCGCACATAACCTGAAGAACTGGCTGTCCGAATCCGTCTACGGCCCCTATCAGGACGAAATTCGTGCGTTGATCACGGCCGGTGATCTGGATGAACTCGAAGATGCGTTCAGAGTCCACATCGCATTTGGCACTGGAGGAATTCGTGGCAAAATGGGCGTAGGGCCAAACCGCATCAACCTGAGAACCATCGGCGAGGCGGCACAGGGGATGTCTCTGTATATTCTGAACAGTGGTGGTCCCGATGGCCCAGCAAGAGGGATCGCGATCGCCTACGACACGCGAAACAACTCTGACATCTTTGCACGCGAAGTGGCCTCCATTGCCGCCGGAAATGGGATCACGGCTCACATCTTCGATTCACCGAGGGCAACACCAGAGTTGTCGTTTGCCGTCAGATCACTCGGCGCCATCGCCGGCGTCGTCATCAGCGCGAGTCACAACCCGCCGCGTGACAACGGGTTCAAAGCGTACTGGGAGGACGGCGGCCAGGTGGTCCCCCCCCACGACGGGGCGATCATCGAACAGGTCAGCACGATCACTGACATCAAACGCACTCCATACACCGAGGCTGCGGCAAACGGTCAGATCAGGCCGATGCCTGACGATATGGATACGACTTACATTGAGGGCACATCTCTGCGGCTGAGTGATTCACGTGATGTCAAGATAGTGTTCTCCCCCCTGCACGGCGTGGGTGCCACCTCAATTGTCCCCGCGCTTTCACGCCTCGGATTCACGGATGTCATCCTCGTCGACGAACAGAATGACTTTGACGGGAACTTCCCGACCGTGGCGGGAGGCGTTGCCAATCCGGAGGATCCCAACGCGATGTCCCTGGCCATTGATATGGCTAGAATCGTCGACGCAGACCTCGTGATAGCGAGCGATCCTGACGCCGATCGGCTAGGATGCGCTTTCCCATCCTACGAGAAGGGCTGGGATGCGGAACCGGTTAATCTCGCACTCAACGGGAACCAGATCGGCGTCTTGCTTATCCATCATCTGCTTACCCGCTTGAAAGAGGCAAACAGATTGCCCGACGGCGGCGTGTTCGCAAAGACGATTGTGACCACGGACCTATCGGCAACGATTGCCAGGGCCTTCGGCTTACAGGTAGTGGACAACCTGCTGGTTGGATTCAAGTATATCGCTCAGGTGGTCGGCGAGTTAGACGAGCCCTCGACATTCGTGTTCGGTACGGAGGAAAGCCACGGTTACCTCGCAACGCATCACATTCGTGACAAGGATGCCGCCTCTGCGGCCATGATTCTGGCCGACTGTGCCGCAGCCATGAAGGCCAAGGGATCGTCCGTTCGCGAATATCTCGATGACATCTACTCCGAATTCGGATACTACCGCGAAATCCAGAAGTCGGTAACCAGAGAAGGCGCCAGCGGAAGCCGGGACATCCAACACATCATGGAATCGCTGCGCACGGCCCCACCTGCCGAGATCGCTGGTCGACAGGTATCTGCTGTTATCGACAGGCTTGCAGGCACCACCACCGACCCGGAAACCGGTGAGATCCGGCCCGTGTCCGGCGAGTCAGGCAACGTACTCGCGTTCACTTTCACAGATGCCGGTCACACTCGTGTCACGGCCCGACCGTCGGGAACAGAGCCAAAGATTAAATACTATGTATCGGCGACTTCCCAGGATCTTGAGGAACTCGAAGCGGAAAGCCTTGACCGGACAAAAGCGAACGTCGATCAAGCTGCGCAGGACATCCTGGATGGTGTTGTCGTAGTCGCCGAAGCGACCCTGACGTAAGGATAGTGGAACCGAATGAGTGACCACAAGCCCCCGGGCATCGACGGGAACCTCACGACCTACGGCGATCCGCAATTCAGCCGATTCATCCGGCGTGCCTTCATGGCGTCTCAGGGCTTCGACCAAGAAGATCTGGGCCGACCGGTTGTCGGGATCGCCGACACGTCGAGCGACTACAACACCTGCCACGCCAACATGCCCCAGATGGTCGACGCCGTTAAGCGAGGCGTTCTCGAGGCTGGCGGCCTCCCCATGGTGTTCCCGACTATATCCCTGAACGAAATTCTGTTTCACCCCACGACGATGCTCTACCGAAATCTACTCGCAATGGAAACGGAGGAGATGATTCGCGCGCAGCCGATGGATGCTGTCGTGCTGCTGGGGGGATGCGACAAGACAGTGCCGGCTCAACTCATGGCCGCGGCATCGGCAAACGTGCCTGCCGTTGTCTGTGTAACGGGTGCTATGCGAACGGGTGACTGGCGAGGTCATCGAGTCGGTGCGTGTACAGACTGTCGAAGCTACCACTCGAGGTTCCGGGCCGGCGAGATCACCGAAACAGAACTCGAGGAGGTACAGCAAGTCCTTTGTTCCACACCTGGAACCTGCATGGTGATGGGGTCAGCGTCGACCATCGCCTGCGTGACGGAGACGCTCGGTCTGATGCTCCCGGGAGGAGCATCGCCAACATCCGGCAGCGGCGACAGGCAGAGAAACGCTGTTGCTTCTGGTCGTGCAGCGGTCAAACTCTCTCAAAGACCAATCAAACCGCTCGATATCCTGACTCGCCCCGCATTCGAGAACGCCCTCAGAGTTCTGGTCGCTCTGGGCGGATCGACAAACACCATTGTACACCTTCTGGCAATCGCTCGCCGGTCCAGTGTGTCGCTCACGATGGACGATCTGCAGGTAGCTTCGGACACCACACCCCTCCTTGTCGACTGCAAGCCGTCGGGGTCTGTTTATATGGAGGACTTCCACAAGAGCGGCGGCGTCCCCGTGTTGCTCAAAACGCTGGAAGCTGTACTTCACGCAGACCCGATCAATATCGAGGGACGGTCGATGGCAGAGCGGTTGGTTGATGTGTCACCGCCAGGAGATTGGCAGACCGTAATCCGGACGATGGCAGCTCCGCTTGGACCCACAGGCTCTCTGACGACACTGAAGGGATCGCTCGCTCCGGACGGTGCCATCATCAAGACCTCGGCAGCCAGCCCCGAACTTCTGGAGCACGAGGGTCCTGCTGTCGTGTTTGATTCGGTCGAAGATGCCGTCAACCGTCTCGATGACGCGGCGACCGAGATCACGAGTGACCACGTGATGGTGCTGCGGAACACCGGCCCGATCGGTGCCGGAATGCCCGAAGCCGGTTCACTGCCGATACCAAAGCGACTTGCGCAACAGGGCGTCACCGACATGGTTCGCGTGTCCGACGCACGGATGAGCGGCACAGCCTACGGTACAGTCGTCCTTCATTGCGCTCCGGAAGCGGCGGTCGGAGGCCCCTTGGGTCTGGTTGAGGATGGGGATACCATCCGCTTGTCGGTGAAGGAAAACCGGATCGATCTGCTAGTCACCGCGGACGAGCTCGAAAGACGACGCAGTGTTTATGCAAAGCCTCCCCTTCCCTCACGCGGGTGGGCACGACTCTATTCAGAGCACGTTCTGCAGGCAAACGAAGGAGCTGACATGGACTTCATGACCGAGAGTGAAGAATGAACCTGTCCTCCAGAGGCGTCAGGACCGCGCCGGTCTTCTCTGTGAAGGAAACGACGACGGTAAGTGAGCTTGTAGCCCACCTGGACGTCGCAGACACGGCATACTCGAAGGTCACCATTCGTATCGGGAACGCAGAGAAGATGACCGATACCGAGTTGAAAGCAGTCCGATTCAGGCTCGACTCGAAGGGCGATGTCGTGGCAAGCGAGCTCTCAGGAAAGGGTGAGGGGGCTGGAAGGGCTAGAAAATATCCGTCCACCAATAGAAGGTCGGTGGACACTCTCCGAACCGGTCTAACCAGGAATTTCCGGCCTCAGAACAACCAAGTAGAGCTCGCCAGGATGAACGGATCTCCCCCGGATCTGTCGGAAACGATTCAGGGAGAACCACCGAATCGGAACACAGCTTTTCCTTCAGCAGGTCCCAACGGGATACCTTGACCATCATTTCGTCGTGCTTCGCCCACACCGCCGGCCCGCCAACCAGAGATTCGAGCGCTGGAACAAACGGATGATCCCGAGGCAAGCTACCGCGCAGCATCCTTTCGGACGATTCACCGGCAGCTCCAAAAACAATGCGAGCAAGACGACCGTAGTCCGAAGCCTCCTCC
>CAYYGZ010000228.1:0-7549 GCA_964471275.1 uncultured bacterium
GCCTCCTCTCGCGGTGGTTGTTCCCGTGCTGATGATGTATCGCACCTTTGACCTGCCGAACACACACGCAGGCCTGATCCTGCTCTACACGGGGTTCAACCTCTCCCTGGCCGTATGGCTGATGAAGGGGTTCATAGACGAAATCCCGAAGGAATACGAGGAGGCCGCTCTTGTCGACGGCTACACACGGTTTCAGGCATTCCGCCACATCATTCTACCCCAGGCCAGAACAGGTATGGCTGTCACCGCCGTCTTCTGCTTGATCAGTGCATGGAATGAGTACGGGTTCGCGATGACCCTGAACAATGCAGAAGCGGTGACCGTTCCTGTGTATTTCGCCGGCCTTCAGGGAAACATCCAGGGCGTTCCGTGGCCGCAAATTGCGAGTGGGGTTCTGGTGTTCGCGGTTCCAATTGTCGTCTTCACGGTCCTCGTGCGTCGCCATCTGCTGCGTGGCGTAACATTCGGGACCATCAAACAGTAGGTCACCCGTGCTACGAGTCATCGACAGGTTCGCTCAAATCGGCCTCGGTGCGGGCATCGCGCTTGCGCTGCAGCCCTGGTGGGGACCCGGACTGCGTGCCGGATTCTTTGTTACGCTCGTCGCAACTGTCCTGCACATCGTCACTTCACATCTGGATCCAGGCGCCAAAGCAACCGAATGAGACTGGAAGCACTCACCAAAACGTTTCCGGACGGAACGGAAGCCGTCAAAGGAATCGATCTAGACCTTGTGGAAGGCCGATTCGCCGTCCTGTTAGGACCTTCCGGCTGCGGTAAAACGACGGCACTACGCATGGTCGCTGGCCTGGAGGCACCGACATCGGGTCGTATTCTCCTCGCAGAGCGTGATATCACGATCCTCCCCGCCTCTCGGCGTGACGTTGGTTTCGTCTTTCAGTTCTACGCACTCTACCCGCACATGAATGTGCGAAACAACATCGGCTTCCCTCTAGACAACCTTGGCGTCAATCCTGCTGATCGGGATGCCAGGGTATGCGCCACTGCACGACGCCTCGGGATCGAATCTTTACTGGACCGGCATCCGAATCAGCTGAGCGGCGGCGACCAGCAGAGAGTCTCGCTTGCTCGAGCGATGGTAAGAGACCCGAGTATCTACCTGATGGACGAACCGCTGGGACAGCTGGACACGAACATCCGGCTAGAACTGCGAGAGGCTATTCGAAGCCAGCAACTCGAGACCGGCGTGACCACCGTTTACGTGACACACGATCAGGAGGAGGCCCTCAGTCTGGCCGATGACGTCATCGTCATGAATGAGGGTCGTATCGAACAGATCGGGTCACCGGAAGACATCTATTACAGACCGGAGACCTTGTTTGTGGCAAACTTCGTCGGCAGCTCGGGCATGAACACTGTCGAGGGAACCGTGCGAAGGGTTGAGGGCAATGCTGTATTCCGTTCCGGATCCGGGTCACTTCAGCTCTCACAACCAACGGCCACCGGCGACGTGACACTCGGGATCCGGCCTGAATGCGTCCGTATCGTCCCAACAGGCAGCATCTCGGGATCCGTCAGGATTTCCGAATATTTCGGTGACCACCACCTCATCCATCTCGACACAGACTTCGGTGATCTCTCCGCCAGATCTGCAGAGGCGAGGCCAGTCGGTGAACGTGTTCGCATCGATTTCGACGTCAACCGTATCCGGTTGTTCGATCCGCGGGACGGAGGGCTTCTGCAATGACCTCCGCACTGACGGTTTCGGACCTGCGAGTCTCCTACACCGGCACAGTCGCTCTGCAAAATGTCTCTCTTGAACTGCGACCCAGCGAACTGCTGGTCATCCTCGGGCCGACCGGGGCAGGCAAGACCACCTTGCTCAGAACGATCGCGGGTTTGCAGGAGTCGGACTCGGGCGTCATATCAATCGGGGGAAGAATCGCCACCCATTCTCCCCCGGCAGATCGTGACATTGCAATGGTCTTCCAGAACTTCTCACTGTATCCTGATCGCACCGTTCGCGAGAATCTGAGCTTTCCTCTGCGCTCTCCCTCATCCCGCATTGCTGAGGAAGAAATCGAGAGTCGTGTGGAATGGGCAGCAGACATGCTCAGGATCCGCAGACTGCTTAATCGTCCGGCGACACAGCTCTCGGGAGGCGAAATGCAGCGTGTCGCGATTGGTCGGGCCATCGTACGCAGGCCTCGCATCTTCCTGTTTGACGAGCCTCTGACGAACCTGGATGCAAAACTCCGCGAGTCGCTCAGAGTCGAGATCATCGCACTCCAGAAGGAACTGGGCGTTCCAATGATCTACGTCACCCACGATCAGGCCGAGGCCCTGTCGATGGCCGACAGAATCGTTGTACTGACTGACGGTTGCGTCTCGCAGATGGGTACTGCCTCCGACGTATATGAACGACCCGCCACACCTGGCGTGGCCAGACAGCTCGGGTATCCTCTGATCAACCTGTTCGAGGTCACGCAAGTGAACGGATACTGGATCAGCTCGGACGGCGACAGACTTGCTCCGTCCGACGGCAAGCTGGATAGAGCCACCCTCGGCATCCGTCCCGAGAACATCGGCACGACAGGAGGGCCCACAGCGGGCACGATCCGGATAGTCGAGAACCTGGGACCTTCCTGCATCCTTCTTGTCGATTACGCGGGCACCGAACTGCACATACTGGCTGATCGCGACAGCAGCCATCACCCCGGCGATACGATACGTCCAGCCTTCCATCCGGATCGGCTGCTTGTCTGGCCAAACCATGAACACGTGAACGGATAAGGAACACGTTATGTCTTCACCAGTCAGAATCGTACTCGTCGGCTGCGGCGGAATGAGCCGCCGATGGACTCAGGTAAGCAAGGACACCGACCAGATCGACCTCGTCGGCTTCGTGGACATCGACAAGGAAGCGGCGAGCGCCAGAGCAGCCGACTACGGTGCTGATAATGCCGTGATCGGGACCGATCTCGACAAGGTGCTGGACCAAACCACCCCGGACGCTGTCTTCGACTGTACTGTCCCTGAAGTACACACAGCGGTCGCACTGGAAGCGTTTTCGCACGGCTGTCACGTCATGAGTGAAAAACCTATGTCGGACTCCATGGAGAACGCCCGCAGAGCGGCACGCGCCGCAGAGGAAACCGACAGGATCTATGCCATCATCCAGAACCGCCGGTATGACCCCAACATCAGACGGCTCTCTCGCACATTGCGGGACGGCGCGATCGGTGATCTCACCACGATCAACTCTGACTTCTATATCGGTGCGCACTTCGGTGGGTTTCGCGATCACCTGCCTCACGTCCTCCTGCTCGACATGGCGATACACACGTTCGACGCAGCGCGTCTGATCACGGGAGCAGATGCTGTATCGGTCTACTGTAAAGAGTGGAATCCATCGGGATCCTGGTATGACCGCGATGCTTCAGCGATCGCCATCTTTGAAATGTCTGGCGGAATCGTCTACACCTACCGCGGGAGCTGGTGCTCGGAGGGCCTGAACACAACGTGGGAATGCGATTGGCGCGTAATCGGGAAACAGGGGTCGATGACCTGGGATGGCGTGGAGGGATTCCGGGGTGATCGTGTCGTCAAGACAGACGGGTTCCGGTCTGACTGTGAGAACTTGCGTGTGTCCGACGCGGACCTCACTGACAGAATCGGCGGGCACGAAGGATTGATTCACGACTTTGTCCACTGTGTTCAGAACGGTGGTACACCGGAGACCGCTCACACAGACAACATCAAGAGTCTGGCTATGGTCTTTGGCGCAATCGAAAGCGCGGAATCCAACACACCGGTTGTGATTGACGTCTGACTCGGCTCTGCGGAGTTCTGATGCGACTTGTGGATGCCTACGACATCATTCTACTCGACCAGGGCAAGACATTCATGTTTGGCAACGATCGGTTAGGGCCGAATGAGGATTACAATGCGACCTATCGACGCGTCGGTGGCACGGAACTGTCCGAAAACGATATCCAAACGGCGGTCTCCCGGACCCACACGGTTCTGCTGAACGCCTATTGTGACGGGGTCAGGGATGACTGCTTCCAAACAGTTCAGGAAGCCGCCCTCGAAGCTGATCTGGAATTTCCGGAGCTCGAAATCGATCTTCTGGATGACTTGATCGCGGAACACGAGATCGGCTCGATCAGTGACGCACATCGAAGGGCAAACCACAGTCTGGCCGCGACGCACCGTCTTGGCATAATTCCGAATATCAGGGCACGGCCATCGCGCTTCGAGCAAAAACTACAGCAGGTCGGCCTCTTCGATTGCTTCGAATATACGGTGTGGTCGTCCACATACCGGAAGAGCAAGCCCTCTCGCCACCTGTTTGATGTAGCACTGGATTACTGGCAAATCGAACCTGAGCACATTCTCTATGTCGGGAACGATCCTTTGAGAGATGTGACGGGTGCGAAAGCAGCCGGCATGGGAGCAGCCTGGATCAACGTGGAATCGGATCGGTTGCCTGAAGGTTGTTCGACACCGGACGTATCGATGCTGGACCTTTGTGACTTGGAAAGTCTGGAGACAGGAGAGGAACCATGAGCAGTGACAGACCACGGGCACGCGATCTTGGTATCGAAATTGGCAGTCGATCTCCCGGTCCTCTGAACGCGATAACGGACGTATCTGGCGTAAGTATCGGACACGTTACGCTCATCGAGGGAGAAGGCCCACTCAAAGTTGGAAAGGGTCCGATCCGTACAGGTGTAACAGCCATCCTCCCTCCCGGGGACAACTGGTGGAATGAGCCGGTTGAAGCCGGAAATTACGTGATCAACGGAGCCGGAACGACAGCCGGGCTTTCGTTTCTCGACGAATACCATCGGATCGAAACACCCATTCTGCTAACAAACACGCTCAGCGTGGGCACCGCCTTCGAAGGCATCGTGCGCTACATGGTGGATCACTGCTTCGCGGGCAGAGACAGTATCCCCTGGTTCAATCCTGTTGTGGGTGAAACTTCGGATGCAGGCCTGAATGACATCGGCGGCCTTCACGTGCGACCTGAACACGCCATCGAGGCAATCGAGAATGCGCACACCGACCTTGTCGAAGAGGGATGTGTCGGCGGAGGTACAGCGATGTCAGCGCTTGGGTGGAAAGGCGGGATCGGTACGTCGTCCCGCAAGATGCAGATCGCGGGTGAAGAAGCCACAATCGGTGTGCTTGTACAGGCGAATTTCGGCGGTATTCTGACCGTGTCGGGTGTATCGATGGCCGATCTACAACCAGATCCCCACGAGGAACGACACGGCGCGTCCGTCATGATCATCTTCGCGACCGATCTGCCCCTCACAGGTTCCGATCTCGACCGCGTGGCGAAACGCGCCACCTTTGGTCTCGCACGATCGGGATCCACCGGAGGCCACGGCAGTGGTGACTATGTGATCGGATTTTCTACGACGTGGCGGGACAATCGGAAGGCCATGATCCGGGAAGCGATGCGTGAAGACGAATCGCTGATTAACGTGCCTTTCGAAGCCATCGCGGACGCGACAGAGGAAGCGATTCTGAACGCCGTGTTCAAGGCGACGACACTGGTGGGCCGGGACGGCATCGTACGCCACGCCGTCCCGATCGACAGGGTCGTCGGTCGCCTCCGGCGGGCGGGTGTGGTCAGGTCCTAGTATTGTATCACGTAAGATCCTTGTCTCATCCGTCGAGTCGTGACCAGCCCTTCGATACGCCGCCCGCACAAAAACCTGCACCGGCAGGCACTCAGGAACACGGTGTCTTCTTCTTGACCTTGTGTATGAACATCGGGGACGACATACCAGCCTGGTGTACGCATGAATCCTATTACGCCAGCCCCAAGGCACCGTCACACCGAGCGCGAGTCGAGGTGTAGGTCCTACCGAAACGAGCCGACCGGTGCTCAGGCTGCCAACGCTATGTCGGACAGATACTTAGCATGTGGGCACTTACGGGTCTATGCTTGATTCAGGCTAGTATTGCGTCGCGTAAGTAACTGTCCCTGTTCTGGCGATCTATGGCCGTCCCTTGATACACCCACCGCCGCTTCAGGCTGCGGCGATGGGCACTCGGGATGAACGGTGTACATCAGTGCCAACAGTACGTTAATTTGCAGCCAAGCTCTGCCTATCCGAAAGGCAGATCCACCCGTGAATTGCTCGTGTGATGAGAATCCAAGATTCCAAGCATGATCTCGAGCGTCTTACGTGCTTCGCGAGCCGGCGAAACGAGCTCCCCGCCGTGTCTGAGAACATCCACTATTTCGGGCAAGAAACCCGCCTTGAACTGATGCATATAGCTCGCAGGCACGATCGTCTGCCGACTCCACTCGCGATGACTGGTTGCCCTGACCAGCACGGCTTCACGGTCGGATATTTCGATTCGTCCCTCGTCGCACTGGAGATACATCTGAGATCCGGGGAAGTTCATCTTTCGGCAGTTGAAGAACGCCCGCACACCGTTCTGGAATCGGATGTAGGCAGCCGTATCCGGGTCCATCGCCGGATCGTGCCCCCCATCTCCCTTGTATTCGGTGAAATCACCGAACCCGGTCTCGAGTTCCGCAGTGACCCACTCGGGACCTGATTCTGCATAGAAACAGATCATATCGATCAGGTGCGTCCCGTTCCGGAACATCATCGCTCGCGTGCTGAACAGATCACAATGTATCGTCTTCAATTCACCGATCTCGCCGCTCCGTATCAGCTCACGCGCTGTCAGGTATGACGGATGCCATCGCCGTGAATGCTCGATCGAAAGCAGCACGTCTTCGCGCTCTGTCGCTTCAATCATGCGATCCGCGTCTGCAAGCGTTGTCGCGATCGGCTTCTCACAGATAATCGCCTTTGTCGCCTCCTGTTCGGCGGCTGTTACCGTGATGTCCGCATGCACGTGATCGCCCGTGACGACACTCACGATCTCCGGCCGCTCTGTGTCCAGCATCTCCCGGTAATCTCTATAGTATCTCAAATCGGGCCACACATCCTGCCATCGCTCCTTGAAGTCATTCAGAAGCCCGTCATCGAGGTCGCAGACGCCGACCAGTTGCGTATCCACACTGCGATGATACGCCGACGCATGCGAGTTTGGCATTGCCCCATACAACGGCAATCCCTCGGCCTCCAAGGGTCGCTGGGCCCCGATTCCACGGAGCCCGATGATCACTGAGTTCAGTTTCTGTTCACCCAACTCAGCCTCTCTCCCTGTCCAGATACGTTTCTCTTATCTCCGCCGTAGTGACACCGCACACCTCCAGCCCCAGGCCCTGCCCCATCTCCATCAACCCGCTAACCGTGCTCTCAAGCACACCCTGACGACTTCTGTCGGATTCATTTGCTGACCAGTAATTCACGAAATTGTGTGTCAGAATGCAGACGTGCTTGACCGGCGAAGACTCCTCGATCTGTCGCAGAACTTCCTGTTTCGCCGCACAGACAATAGAGTCTGCGGATGCGCTTTCTATCCTGACATCCCCGACACCGGTCCAGTTGTCACTCACCGTTCGGTCACTAGTGAGTGGTATCTCGACGAAGTCCAGATCTCCTCTCGCATTCCTGAATGCCTCGTGGGGGCGATGTACATCCCA
>CAYYGZ010000229.1:0-1218 GCA_964471275.1 uncultured bacterium
AACGAGATTATTGTTCAGACTTTCACGGATGTGCAAGGAAACCGTGATCTGGACAACAAGCAGTTCGAGTTCATCGTGCCTGCGGGTGCCCATCCTATGGATGCCACGAACGAGACGATCGCGTTCTACAAGTCTTTGGAATAGAGAACCCGGTGGGGAGAATCCTATTGCAAGACGTAGTTGGTGTAGTAGAGCGCTTTCAGAGGGGGGGGAGGCAGTTGTCCCAGAGCCTCCAGTTCAGCATCGTATTCCCAACCGATGATGTGGTTCCATTCATCTAGGATAGTCTGACGTGCCATCTCCTTGATCTTCGGGGTCCGAAGTTCTTCACGGGTGTAATCGCTGTAGACATCGATTACGAAGTTTAGAGCCTTCGCCCACTTCCAGGGCTTCAGAAGCATTTCGTCACGTGCGAGGGGGCCATCGTTCATGGCTACGTCGAACTTCACGATCAGGTAGAACCGGCCCTTCCCGTCTCGCGGACTGACGATCATTTCAGGCATGTCCAGGTAGATCTTCTCTTCCACGAGCGACTTGGGAGCGACATACTCCGGCTCCTTCCCCAGTTCGCTCTCCGGAACTTCGCGGATGAGGAAATACCAGACTGCACCGCCGATCAGGCCGAGCAGGACAACCGCTGCGATGATGATCGCCGGCCAGTTTAGCTCTTCGTCCTCGTCTTCGTCTATCAGTTCGACTTCGTCAGCCATAGGTATCGAGGTTGTTTGATTAAGGATCTGAGATTGCGCTTGGAAACCGGACAGATGGATCTCTGTATCCAGTCCCATCGGCCCAAGCCGACAGAATTGAAGATAAGGCTTCCCATTTGGGGTGACAACCGAGGACCATCGTATGATTGATGAAGTGGTGCTGAACGGGGTGCGAGACCAGAGTGATGTTCCGGATTCGACACGAGATGAGGATGCGTTCGACCTGACACCAATCGCATTCGGGTATGGTATGGGCTTGTGATATCGATATCAGAAGGCGATCTGGTCGGTCTTGCGTGCTCACTCGTCTGGGCGACGAGCGCGACGATTGTTCGCACCCAGTCCTTCAAGATTTCACCGGGGCTGATGAACGCGCTCCGGTGTGCAACGGCTGCCCTGATGTTCTGGGTTCTTCTCTGGCTGTTCGGGTCCATTGCGTCCTACTCCGCGCTGTCCCTGAATGAATGGCTCCTGCGTGCAAACCGCGCATTGCCCGTAGAGCACCACT
>CAYYGZ010000229.1:1228-7540 GCA_964471275.1 uncultured bacterium
GGATCTGTCGTGATCGGCATCTCGATGGGAGATACTCTGTATCTCTGGTCGATTAGGGAGATCGGGCCGGCCCGCACCATGGCGGTTGTCGGTATCGTTCCCTTGCCCACTCTGGTGTTCGAGTATCTCCTGCTGGATGAACCCTTTCCCCCGCAATTCGTCGCCGGATGCTTCCTTGTTGTCGGTGGTGTTGCCTGCCTCTCCCAGCGCGGAACCCAGAACGAATCCGTCATTGGTCGCCTGAAGCTCGGCATTCTGCTTTCTCTGTCAGCCACGGTGCTCTGGGGATTGAGCACGGTGATGCTCAAACCTGCAATCGCCAATATCGGACCCATTGAGGCGAATAGCGTCCGGATGCCTCTGGTGGCAACACTCCTGTTTGGTGGCTACATTCTGACAAGACCCTCTCACGGCAGGCAGCCTTTGACCGGCAGAACTGCCCTGATCGTTGCCGGTACCGGTCTCCTGGGTATGGGATTCGGCTCTTATCTTTTTCTCAAGTCGATTGCTATGATTGGTGCCACGAAGACGGCCGTCCTCGGCGCCCTAGCACCTGTGTTCACGATGGGGATGTCAGCGGTCTTCCTGAAGGAGCGCATCACGAGACTGATTGTGCTCGGTGTAGTACTGTGCGTGGGGGGGGTGCTGTTGGTGTTGTGAATCTACGATCGAGGAAAGAAGATCGAGAATTGAGAGCCAGAGATCTCAAGCTTGATTGTGTGTGAATCCAAAGCGACTTCAATTCTCTATCGTCAGTTATCAATCATCAATGACAACCGTTCTCGACATCTTCATCCGTCCATTGCGACCTGGTTTCGTGATCAGGTAGGCAGGCCGACGGATGTTCAGAATCAGGCGTGGCCCCGGATTGCAGACGGGGAACACGTGCTGATCACGGCGGGCAAGCTGGGAGACATCCGGCACGTCGCACACGACCACTACTACAACCGAACGAGCACGAAGAGTTGGCGGCGAGAAGAGTCGCGTCTTGAGATCAGTATCTTCAGTATCCACATTCTAGATCGAATACGGTCGCTCGCGGGTTCCAGATCCAGAATGGTTTCCGCAACAACACGGGCGTGGGATCCGAACATGAAGGGCGAAAGCTTCACAATATTGAGGATCGATTTCGAGAATGACGCGATCGAATCCGGCAACGAACCGCCCCACAGTGGATGCGAAAACCTGGGGACGATGGAGATCGTAGACGCCGCATATCTGTCAGCAGAGCGCGGAGAGCCCGTTGAGGTCGAGGAACTTCGCATCGGCGCCGGAGTTGACGGAGTGTGAGCCGAAGGGCGTATTGCCTTGAGGCAGAAGGCCCGGTGCGTGAGGCACGGGGCGTGGAAAGGCGAGGTTGGCGATGGGAGAAAGCGCAGGAATGATCAAGGTCGGGGTGATTACGGGTGGTCACGTGTTTGACGTGATCGGGTTTCATAAGCTGTGGCGGAGATTTCCGGATCTGGATTGCTACGTGCAGTCGCTCGAAGAGTGGGCAGCCGACTACAGTCAGCACGGGCAGAGATATGATGTACTCGTGTTCTACAATATGCACACGACATTGCCCGAAGATTCTCCTGGCGGAAAGCGGACAAGGAACGCGATTGACGGACTCGGTGACGGGACAGGGATCGTGGTATTCCACCACGGTATCCTGGCATTCAAGAATGACCGTGTTTGGGACGAGATTGTTGGAATGACGGATCGGACAATCGATGGATACAGTCACGATGAGGAGTTGGCCGTGTGCGTGGCTGATCCAAACCACGCGATTACCGAAGGGGTCGGCAACTGGTCGGTGGTCGATGAGACATACGATTTCCGGGATGTCGAAGGCGAAGACAGCCGTGTACTGATGACGGTGGATCATCCAAACAGTATGTCGACGATGGCGTGGTCGCGAGTGTATGGGAAATCCAGAGTGCTGAATTTCGTGTTTGGGCACGATGATCAGGCCTGGTCAGATGAGACCTTTCGAGAGGTGCTCGGCAGGGGAGTGAAATGGGCGGCGGGCGGCCAATGATCAGTGACCCGTGACAGATGCCAAGCGAAGGGCAGTGAAGCGAGAGGCAATAGACGGGGAGTGACGGAGCAAAAACGACAGGAGAAGAGAGAGCGTGCAGATAGCGTACAGTACCTATGCGTTACAGACGATTGATCCGATCGAGGCGGTAGAGAAGGTCAAGAAGATCGGGTACGATGGATTGGAGATCAACTGTGGGTCGGGCTGGAAGACGGCGCCCGATCTGTTCGGAGATGACGCACGGAAGCAGATGGTTGAGGCCTATCAGGCGGCCGGGTTTCCTCCGCCCGTGATGATGAACCTGATCCACCTGTGTGGGCACGATGAGGATGTGAACGACAAAAGGCGTCAGCTAAGGGCAACGTGCGAATTGGCGCAAGACCTGTGCTGGGGAGATCAACTCTCGGTGGTGACTACAACCCTTGGGAAGCAGACGGGCACCTGGGACGAGTCAAGGGAATTGGTTGCTGAGCGGCTTCGGCCCTACGCGGATCTCGCGGCCGATCACGATGTGATACTGGCGGCAGAAGCACACGTCGGACAGGAAATGGACACACCGGAGAAGGCGAGATGGCTGGTGGATACCGTGGATCATCCGAACCTGCGACTCAACTTTGACTACAGTCACTTCCTGATGCTCGATATCGACCTGCAGCATTCTCTGGATCTCAACGCAGACTGCTCCGTCCATACGCACATCAAGGACGGCAGTATGATCGACGGAAATGTTCAGTTTGCGCTCCCCGGGGATGATCGACTGGATCTCGTGGATTACCTTCAGCGGGTCAAGGCATCGGGGCTCGATGTACCCATCACGGTGGAGGTGAGCGCTCAGATATGGCGAGGCGAGAACTACGATCCGTGGGAGACTGCGGCGCATTGTTACGAAAAACTGGATGAGGCGAGAGAAACGGTGAGTGGTGAGTAGTCAGGTAGGGGAGCAGGTCGAAAATGGCCGTGACGCACGTTCTGATGTATCGATTCAAGGAGGGTGTCCCGGATGCGCGGATTGACGAGCATCTGGCGTTTATCGATGGCTTGCGGGGGAAGTTTGATGGGCTGGTCGATTTGAAGTACGGCCGGGATGTGGGAACCGGGAATGGGAAGTTCACGCACGGCTTTGTGATGACCTTCGAATCTGCTGGGGCCCTGGCGTCGTACAATAGAGCAGATCTTCACCGTGAACTTGTATTACGCTTCCGTGATGACGTCGAGGACAAAGTGGTGTTCGACTCAGAGATGAGCTGATCTTGGATTCGTCCCAGTCGATGACCCAGAAGACGTATCGTCAGGTTGCGCTGGACTATCACGATCTTCGACAGCGATGCTCGAGATCACTCGGACGGCTGCAGGTTGTCCTCCTATGCGTGATGACACGCGATATCTTCCTTTCACGGGAAGCTTCGAAGCCATCTGGTCCTGCGCTTCGCTCCTGTACTTGAAGCGTGCGGACGTTCCAACGACTTTGCTCTCGTTCCACAGTGCTTTGGTGGACAACGGTCTCCTGTTCGTCGCGGTGAAGCGAGGTGATGGAGAAGAGATGCACAATTGACCGATCGGGCAGCCCCGATTCTTCACCCACTGGCAGGATCGTCCTTTCGATCAATTGCTGACCGAGGCTGGTTTTGGCCTCGAGACGGTCGACCCCTTTTCAGATCCGAACCACCCCTGGATTCATCAGATTGCCAGGAAAATTTCGATCACTGAGGAATGACAGATGAAGATCGTCAAGATGGAGCAGTTCTTTCCACGCAAACGGATGCGGTTAGTGAAGGTCACGACTGACAGCGGGATCGTCGGTTGGGGAGAGACAACACTTGAGGGGAAGCCCAGAAGTACTCACGGTGCCGTTGAAGAGTTGTCGGGCTATTTCATCGGGAAGGATCCGCTGAGGATCGAGCATCACTGGCAGCACGTCTATCGCTCGGCCTTCTTTCGGGGGGGAAACACCCTGATGTCGGCGCTTTCGGGGATCGATCAGGCCCTCTGGGATATCGCCGGAAAGCACTTCGACGTACCGGCCTTCCAACTCATAGGTGGACCGGTCCGCGATCGGATCCGTGTCTACGCGCACTGGGGCATCCGGGATATGTCCGATGAAGGACTGGCCTCATCCAGGGCGAGGCTGGAGATGCTGCAGAAGAAGGGCGGATACAAGGCGTTCAAAGCCGGGTCCGGCGGGAAATGGCGCGCACACGAGCCGCCATCGGTCATCGACGCATTCGTCGAGAAGGCGTTCCTGATGCGAGAGTGGGTGGGAGATGATTGCGAGATTGCTTTCGACTTTCACGGGAAGATGACACCCGGTCTCGCCGTGGAGGTCTGCCAGGAGCTGAAGGGCATGCGACCGATGTTTGTCGAAGAGCCTGTGCCACAGGAGAACGTCGACGCGCTGAAGGTGGTCTCAGACAAGGTGACCTATCCGATTGCCACCGGTGAGCGGCTTCTCTCACGCTGGGAATTCCGGGAGATTTTTGAAAAGCAGGCGGTTTCGCTGATTCAGCCCGATGGATCCCACGCGGGCGGCATTTCCGAGTTGAAGCGGATCGCGAATATGGCAGAAGTCTACTACATGCACGTGATGCCGCACTGTGCGATCGGCCCTGTCGCCTTCTCGGCGTGTATGCAGGTGGATGCCGTGGTTCCGAATTTTCTCATCCAGGAACAGGTAGACGTTGGACTGGGCGAAGGTCTTCTCAAGGACCCGTGGGTGGTGAAGGATGGGCACATCGATCTGCCGACAAAGCCGGGGCTGGGGTTCGAGATCGATGAGAAGGAAGCGGAGCAGGACTGCGGGATATACGAGGAAGAGCTGGGTGGGGAGTTCTACTACGAGAACGACGGGAGCGTCGCGGATTGGTAGTCGCCGCTCCGGAACCCTAAGGGCCCCCGAGCAGGGGCAGGGCGCGGGGGTGCAGGGGGGAAGAGTCAAAGTGTGGGAGTATAGGCGAATGGTCAGCAACAGTAGCTATGTGAGGTGTGTTTGAGCGAGGAAATGAAACAAGAGTTCGAGAAATATGCAGACCTGGCGTTGCGGGTCGGGCTGAATCTGCAGTCGGGGCAGCGGCTTGTACTGCGCAGCTCGGTCGATGCGCTCGAATTGACGCGGGCGTTGACGGCGAAGGCGTATGACATCGGCGCGCCCTATGTAGATGTTCTGTATTCGGACGAAGAGCTCGAGCTGATCCGGTTCGAGCACGCACCGAAGGACTCGTTCGAGGAGTTTCCGGTGTGGCGCGTGAAGGGGATGACGGATCGTGCGAAGGAAGGCTCTGCGTTTCTGAGCGTATCAGGGAACAACCCGGACTTGCTGAAGCATCAAGATCCGGAGCTGGTCGCGCTGACACGCAAGGTTGCGATGGAGCACTCGAAGCCGATGATGAGCGAGTACTTCTCGAATATGAAGGTCAGCTGGTGTGTGATTTCTGCAGCGGTGGCGCCCTGGGCAGCGCGGGTCTTTCCCGGGGTGCCTGCAGACGAGCAGGTCGACAGACTCTGGGATGCGATCTTTTCGCTGTGCCGTCTGGACGAGCCCGACCCAACGGCCGCGTGGCAGGACCATATCGAAGCGCTCGAACGGCGCCGTGGATACCTGAACGAAAAGGCTTATACAGCGCTGAAATATGCAGCCCCAGGTACAAATCTCTCCCTGGGTCTGCCAGAGGGACATATCTGGAAGGGCGGTGTCGACAAGAATGCAGACGGCACTCTTATTGTCCCGAATCTGCCGACGGAGGAAGTGTTCACAATGCCTGACTTCCGAAGGGCGGATGGGATGGTATCGTCGTCCAAACCGCTCAACTATGGGGGCACGCTGATTGAGAACTTCAGCCTGACCTTCCAGGACGGTCGGGTCGTCGGTGTCGAAGCTAAGAGTGGACGTGATGTTCTCAAGAAGCTGATTGAAACAGACGAGGGAGCCGCCAGGCTGGGTGAGGTCGCACTTGTCCCGCATAGCTCACCGATTTCGCGATCCGGTCTCCTTTTCTATAACACGCTCTTTGATGAGAACGCGTCGAGTCACGTTGCTCTGGGCCAGGCCTACAACGGCTGTGTTAAAGAGGGTGAGGGTATGTCGCCTGAGGACTTTGCGAAGGCGGGCGGAAACAATAGCATCACTCACGTGGATTTTATGATCGGGTCAGCGGAAACGGACATCGACGGTGTCCTTCTAAATGGGTCAACAGAACCCGTAATGCGAGCAGGGGAATGGGCGTTTGAGGTCTAGCGGAACACGGCAATCGCCATAAACACCGTGAGAAGTGGGGGCCAGATGAAGGTCATTGCAG
>CAYYGZ010000230.1:0-7506 GCA_964471275.1 uncultured bacterium
GTCGCCCCGATGTCCTCGTGGCCGCCGCAGGTCAGGTTGCCTCGAGGACCTGCATCGACCCAGCTATCGGGATTCTCTCGATCGGCCTCGATCGTATCCCAAAGCACATCGACCGCGCGTGACCGGATATCGATCGGGATCATGTTCTCTTTCACCACATAACCGAAGGTTTTGAAATGGCGCTTCTCTTCCAGCGTGAAGTAGGCCATACGTGTTCCCAATCGTCATTGCGTTGTCGTTCTATGAAACGCTCGACCGGCACCCAATTCGCCGTATCTTAGGGCAAACAACCATAAGATTGGGACAGGTTATTGCCTGAGCAACCCTTTCAGCACGAGGTAGACGTGAGTGTGGGAAGAAACGTTCTGGGGGGCGAATTGACAGGGCGTTCGACCCACCCTATGACCGGATATCGCAGAGATGGTTGCTGTGCGCACGTGCCGGGAGATATGGGTCTGCATATCTTGTGCGCTGAACTCACTGTGGAGTTTCTGGCTTTCAGTAAGTCTGTCGGCAACGATTTGAGTACGCCACGCCCAGAACTCGGGTTCGACGGGTTGAAACCGGGGGACAGATGGTGTCTCTGCGTGGAACGTTGGGTGGAGGCCCTGGGTGCCGGTGTCGCACCCCCGGTCGTGCTTGCAGCTACCCACGTTTCTGTACTCGAGTTTGCCAATCTCGAGGATCTGAATGCTCACGCGGCCGACTCGTCCTGATCATCAACAGAAAGTTCTGGTACACCCGGTTGAAGGAGGCCTGACGAGACGTTGCCGGCCCAAGCGTCTCGACTTCGCCTGAAATGGATTCCGTAAAGGCTCATCCGAGTGTGGGAACTGACACGCCGACTCACGCTCAATGTGACGATGCGTTCCACCGACACCATACGGTGATGACGCATCAGACCTGAGGCCGGCAGGCATCCGAATGAAAACGGGAAGACAACGCTTGAACATCAAGGTGATACAGCCAGAATATCCGAACGAAGGTACGTCAGACAGCGCCATCCGGTGCCTCGCCTGGATGCTGGACGCGCTAGAGAAGGCAGGGAGAGATTCCGATCTCATTCTGTTGCCGGAGTACGCGAATGTACCGGGAATCGGGGACCGGGATCGGATGCTCGAATTCGCCTTGTCCGGCGGGGTGGAAATGCTGGAGCAGGTCGCGCGGTGTGCGGCACATTTGGAGTCGTGGGTCGCGGTAGGCGCGGCCGTGCTGGACGGAAGTCAGTGGGTGAATCGCACGATCCTTTTCGACCGGGGCGGCGGCCAGTGGTATGGTTACGACAAGGTTCATCTGACGGAGGTCGAAGATGAGGGTCTCGGCTTCACGGCAGGGCCGGTACCGGGTCTGACAAGTCTGGAGGGAACGAGAGTCGGTTTCGCAACCTGCTTCGATGTCTATTTTCCGGAGTACTTCTCGGCGTTGACACACCGCGGGGTCGATCTCGTTCTCAGCCCATCGTATCAGCGTTCGGAGTCACCGGAGCGTCTACGTGCGATATCGCAGACACGAGCGATCGACTGCGGCAGCTGGTTTGCGAGAAGCAGCTACGCGATCCCTGGTCGGGACACGGGAGGCCACAGTCTGATCGTTTCGCCAGAAGGCAAGATCGTCGCCGATGCGGGTGGAGAGTCGGGTGTTATCTGCGCGACAATCGATCCGAGGCAGAAGTTCGTGAAGCCTCGTTCACACGGGCAGCCCGATATCGAGCACGGTGCGCTGATCGCTCGGCACAGGCGGCCCGGCACCTATGGGGTGGGAGAATGATGAAGGAAACTAAGCTCTGCGCTCATCGTGGTTTGAGTCATGCCTGTCCGGAGAACACGCTTCCCGCTTTCGCCGCTGCGATTGCCCTGGGCGTCGAGGAGATCGAGTTCGATCTCTGGTTGAGCCGGGACGGTGTGCCGGTTGTCTGTCACGACACCAGGCTCGATCGCACGACGGACGGCGAAGGGGTGGTGATGGAGCTGGCCTGGGAGGAGATCCGCGCGGTGGATGCGGGTGTGCAGACGGGTGAACTGTGGACGGGTATCCGTGTGCCTCGAGTGGAGGAGGTTCTGGACTGTGCGCCAGGCGTCGGGCTGAACATCCATATTAAGGATCCGGGACCGGACGGTCGGCTGGTGAAGATGACGTGTGACCTGATCCGTGAAAGAGAGCTGACGGATCTCGCCTACATCACGGGCATCGGGGATGTGCTTTCCGTCGCGACGGCCTATGCACCAGAGGTTGAGCGGTGCTGTCTTGCGGGGCAGAATGAACCGGACAAACAGATCGATCTGGCGATCAAGTATGAGTGTCAGCGTCTCCAGTTCAAGCGGCAGGTGACGGCGGCGGACACGGCGCGCGCGCACAGTGTGGGGTTGATCAACAATCTGTTCTGGTCAGATGAGCTTGAAGATGCGCAAGCGTATATTGAACTGGGGATTGACGTGATCCTGACGAATCGAGCCAATCTATTGGTGCCACTTAACGGCTACCGTGCCTGCGAATCAGAAGGTCCAGCCTCACGTCGGCACAGATGAACCTCGTATCTGCATCACGGCTGGAACCAGGGCTTCGCAGCCAGCCGGTCCCCCTGTCCGGAATAGGCACCGACCGAGTCTGCTCCGGGAGCATCCTCGCCCGGCCGGGCCATCCATCTCGATCATCGATGCATTTTCGGCGTCTCAGTCGGATTCGTTACCGTGGAAACAGTCGGCTACGCCTGTGAATAGATCGATTGCGTGACGGGCCAGGCTCTCTGCCGCAGACTCTGACAATGCAGTCACGCCCACAGCTCCCGATTCGGTGTCCTCGAATGCCCCCTGCAGTGTGGTCAGATGATGCTGATGATCCCGGGGGACATCTTTGACATTCACGTGGATGAGAAACAGCACGTAGGCCTTCGCGATGCGTCTGGCGAGCGGCGCTTCCTGTACGGCCATGAACGTGATGGCTTCGCGGCAAAGCTGGTAGATTCGTGGACTCATGGGGCTGTGGTCGAGATCACCCGCTGGGCGATGTCCCGGCTCTCTCCTTGCAGTGTGCCTTCGGAAATCATGGTGGTCAGCAGGTCCGCGGTAGCAGGCGGCAAGGCCTGGTTTGCGAGAGCCCTTTCGTATGCCTGTGACGCCAGGTCCGTTTGACTTTCCACAAGATAAGTCAGAGCGATGTTGTATAGGGGGAAGGGATGCTCGGGAGCGAGGGCGATCGCTCGTTCGCTTGCTTTGCGAGATCGGTCGTGCTCCGCCATTTCGTAGTAGTCCCAACCGAGCTTGAGCCAAAGGTCAGCCGGCTGTCCTGTCAGCTGTGCGAGGCGATCGATATGGCTTTCGGCCGCTGCGAAGCTGTCCTGATGGGCCAGCGCAAGGGCATAACCGTACTGTGGTAGAATGTTGCCCGGATCGAATTGTGCGGCCTTGCCATACTGAGTCTTCGCCTCAACCCAGTTTTCGGCAGCGGAGTGAATGTCTCCGTATCTCGCGTAGGAACCTGCGGCCGTGGCTGCATCTACACCCTCTCCCTTCTGGCCATTCGAAATCTGATCCCATCTTGCACGCTTGTCTGAGTGGTTCGTGGGCTGCCGCTTTGCATAGATGGTGACATCACCGAAGTCTTGGACAACGGTGTAGTCAGTGCGATCCTGTTCGAGATAGACGTAGGTGTAGTGGATGTCCCGGTAACGTTGGGGGGAGAGGTAGAGGAAGTCTTCCTGCTCGTCTTCCCTATCCGTAAGTCTGAAGTGCCGGGATTGGTTCGGATCTGCATAGCGGTCCCGAATGCTGGAACGCGTGACGACAAGATCGGGCTGGTAGATACCGATCAGGGCATAGGAAAGTCCGAAGTAATCGTCGGCGAGATCAAACTTCTCCGGGACGTATGCATAGGTATCGTACAGGACCGTCGTTTCTGCGTCATAGCTCTCTGAAAGCCAGAGACCAGCCGCGATCACCGGGTTGTCCGACTCGCCGCGAGTTCGCGTCGCAAGGATGGGAACGGCGTAGGCGATCTGAACCGTGACAATGGCAGATATTGCGAGGATTCGGCCTCGCTTGGTGCCCTTGACGAATTCTTCTATCCGTGCGCCTGCCAAGATCGCAAGCGCGGGGATCAGAGGGAGCAGATACTGCCCTGCGATGAAGCGAACGTTCAGCAGCAGGAAGCCCAGGTAGGTGGTGGTCCAGAACATAAGGCACGCGGTGCATCGACTGGCGGCCCAGTCTCTACGCCAGATTGCTGTAAATAGGGCCGTTACGCCGAGCAGAATGACCACGCCAAGGGTGGGGTCGAGAAGCATCCAGATCCAGCCTACGCCGCCTCCTTCCTCCTGATCGGACACGATTCTCCCTGCAAAGGAGAGATCCTGCACGAGGGCCGAGAGGTTCAGAATGGCGTAGGGGTTGGTCACTGCGTAAGCGGTGCAGAAGCTGACCGCGGCGACGACCGAACCTGTCCAGAATCGCCTGCTCTGAAACGCGGCAGCCAACCCGCCCGGGGTGCCCAGAACGAGGGCCAGTGTAATCGTCGGAAGCAAGAAGGCTCCGCCATATTTCGTGCCCATCGCAAGTCCGGCAAAAAGTCCGCTGAGCGACACAGAACGCAGCGAAAATGTATGGGAGAGTTCTGTGATGGCGTACAGGCTGCACGTCAGGAAGCAAAGCTGCAGGAGATCCGGATGGATTTCGATCGACCAGCGGTAGATGAGCGGGGTGGAAAGCGTGAGAGCGGCTGATGTGATTCCGACCTCCTGGCTGTAGTGCCGCTTTGCCATCGCACCAGCTACCACAGCGGTAACGAGTGTGGCAGAAATGCTGATCAGCCGAAGGACGATGATGACTGTCGTGTCTGTGACCTCAAAGAGCAACCCATAGAGCGTGCTGATCAACGCACCCAGGTAGGGATAGACGGATCCGTAGATGAAGCCATCTACGGCCAGCGACTGTGAGACGAGGATCTCGCGGACCTGTGTCGCGAATGCTGCTTCGTCCAGGGAGAAGGTCTGCAGCATCCGGATTTCGTGGGCAGCGAAATCGATCGCCGGGATTGCGGCAATCGTGAAGAGAAGCAGGATCGGGGTGATGCGTGATCTTGTCATGGTCGAAAGAGATCGTGCGATCGGGTCAGGAGAGACTCACCGGTGTCAGGGAGCGACGTTCATCTCAACGAGATGGAGCCCGGGTCTCTCCTTCCGGGCGACTGCAAAATGTCCTCGCTTCAAGATCAAGGATCTGAACCGGTCACCGGCGTTATCGCACAGGTGCCAAAGAGTGGCAGCGAAGGTGATACAATGCCGACAACAAGGACCCGCGAGAATTTCTGCGGGATTCCGTCCGTGAACTCGGAAAACCGGTCAGCTATCTCCGGCAGACTCTCACCGTTCGGGAATCGGGCACCTTCAACGCGCATCTCCCAGGACGACACTACCCGCTGAAACGCCTCGTGAGCGGCCGGGTCGTCTTGCGAGGTTCCCTCCAGATCACCCACCGAGCCCAACTTCCACGAGACGCGTTGATGGGGCGGGTACGATGTCGCACGCAGACCCTACGATGTCAGCCGTTTCACGTGTTCTGGAAAGGGTGCTGCAGTAGATGGCCTCAAGATCGGGCTTCGCGAGCTTTCCCGCCTGAGTTCCTGCCTGACGCCGTCCTTCCACCGAGAGAGGCCAGTTGCCTTCAACCGATGAGAACACGCGCGCAACGTTTGCCTGGCTTTCACCGTGTTTGAGGAGATATAGATCCAAGCGATGCTCTAGGCTGTAGATACGAGGTAGAACCCAACAAGCATGATAACTGCTATCACCAGCCTGAAGAGCGTCTGCCCCTCCTTGAAGAGCAGCGTCCCTGCGATAACGGCCATCAGGACGCTGGATTGTCTGAGGGTAACGACGTAGCTGACCGTCTCCGTCTGCAGCACGTGCAGGATTAGGCCGTAGGACAGGATCGTGCCGCAGGCGGCCAGGAAGACGGATCGCCCTTCGACTTGAATCGTCTTCCGAATATCGGGTAAACCCCTTACGAGAGTATACAGCCAGAACAGGGCATAGCAGACCGTGTTTTCGAGAAGAAAGTAGATCGGTCCTCGCCATACCGATTCTATTCCGTGGGCGTCTGCAAGGACTACCATTCCGGTCTTATCCACAAGGGTATATGCTACGACCGTGCTCAGGGTGAGGAGCGCCCAGATCAGGTCTTTCCGCCTCAGGTGATCAAGGAAGCTGTCGCCAGACATCTGCGGCCGGCGTTGGAGCGCCAGGACGCAGATCACGACGGCCACAATGCCTACGATGCCCTGTGACGACAGCTGTTCGCCGATCAGAAAATAGGCAGCTATGGGTACAATCGCCGGTGCGGATCGAGCAATCGGGTAAACAAAGGAGATATCGCCCGTTTTGTAGGCGCTGCTCAGCGACACAATATAGAAGGTGTGTATGATGCCTGAAGCTAGGACGAAGGGCCAGATCTCCGAGGGCAACTGTTCGAACGGAACCCAGGGCGCAACGAGGACTCCGACCAGGACCAGCAAGCTGCCTTTGAGCAGTGAGAAGGTTCGGGGATCGTCGCTGGACTTGAGGAGCGTGTTCCAGCCAACGTGAATCAAGGCGGATACAAGGACTAAAGTGACAGCGTTGGGTGACAGGGCCTATTCCTTGTAGTGGTGAATGTGGTTATCGCACTACATTCTAGGTTAACCCGGCACGGCAATCGAAGAAATCTGAAACCGGTGCGATCATTCTGCCTGTCTTACTCTTGGATAGGCCGATCAGAACCTGGAGGAAGGGATGTTTGGAAACTACCTCGCTGTGGCGTTACGCAGTTTGAGCCGCAACCGAATTTACTCGATCATCAATGTCCTGGGGCTTTCGCTCGGGATCGGCTGCTCACTCGTGATCGCGTTGTTTGTGATGGACGAGTTGTCCTATGACACCCATCACGAGAATCTCGATCGCATTGAGCGTGTCATCCCACGAGCGGGCGTGTGTAACAGTCTATGATGGTCACCAGATACACAGGCCTGAGGTCCGAACGCTGAAAGCTGGTTATATCGATCTGTCAGGCTTGGTTCGGACGATGAGGGCGCATATGCTCAACACGCTTGGGACGAAGAGGACGGCGACGGATCCGTGGCTGTGTCAAGCCAAGTTCACGCATCACACGGTCTTGCGGCTCACGCAGACACCGTGGCGACGACGAAGAAGCGCACGGATTATTCAATAGCCAAGCTATACGTGGTTCCAGGCAGAGTTGACGGATCTGCTCTCGAAGAACCGGATCATCAGAGATCGGACGACGACGGAGACGCCTGATCGCAGGGCCAGGATCACGCACCCAGCGACCTACACTCGAACGAGGTTCTGAGAAGACAATCGCCAGACGCCCGATACTCAGACTCGTTGATTGACGCAACTCGCACACAGCCTTCAACCGCCGCGTGTTTTTTACCGCATGAATAGCGAGGGCCTGGGTATCGGACTTACCGGTCGGACGTCCCATTCCCTGACGAAGAAGATCGAGAGCCCGATCCTTC
>CAYYGZ010000231.1:0-7459 GCA_964471275.1 uncultured bacterium
GCTTGAAAGAGGAGATTGTCATGCTGGGTCGTTTGGGAGCTATGCTTGTTATTGCCCTGATATTGACGGGTGTTGGGCAGGTCGAGGCACAGGCCAAGATCGGCTACATCGATGCTGACGCGATCACCACCACCTATAAACGCTTTCAGGATGCGCAGAAGGATGCACAGCGTTATGAGGAGGAACTGACGAAGGAGTTCAACAAGTCGCAGAACGAGTTGGCCCGCCTGAAGGAGAACTTCGATCGTCAGTCGCTTCTGATGAGCGAACAGCGTAAGAAGGAAGAGCAGCAGAATATCGAGCGAAAGCAGCAGGAGTTGCAGAAGTTTCTGGAGGACGTGAGCGGTCAGGGCGGGAAACTCCAGCGAAAAACCCAGGAACTTCTCCAGCCGATCATCCTGCGTGTGAATGAGGCGATTGCGTCGGTGGCGAAGGACAAGGGATACGATTTTGTGCTCAACACCGCAGCGATTGCCTATGCCAACGAGGACCTGGATCTCACTCAGCTCGTGCTCGACCAGCTGGAGAAAGAGGACGCTGACGCTCTCAAGTCTCAAGGCACAGGATCAAACCGATAGATGGTGGGGACCGACATACCTGACTCGGTGATGGACATCCGTGATATCCAGAAGGTAGTACCCCATCGCTATCCATTTCTGCTGATCGATCGAGTGATCGAGCGCATCCCCGATGAACGGGTCGTGGCGATAAAGAACGTAACCGTCAACGAGCCCTTCTTTCAGGGTCACTTTCCCGGTCAGCCCGTGATGCCCGGCGTGTTGATCGTGGAGGCCATTGCCCAGACGGCCTTGATCTTGATTTCGGATGATGGAGGGGACAAGATCCCTCTGTTCATGGGGATCGACAAGGCGAGGTTCCGGAGGCAGGTGGTTCCGGGAGACCAGCTGAGGATCGAAGTCGAGCTGTCTCAGATGCGACGGAATGTTTGTCGCGCTCATGGTCTTGTGACTGTCGCGGGTGAGAAGGCTGCGGAGGCAGATATACTCGCAACCATTGTGGATGCGGATGCAATGTAGCCGGTGAAACTCCGTATCAGGTATCAGAGGGGAGTGACGATTCATCGTCACTCCCCTCTTCTTTATCCCTCCGGAGCTTCTCTTCGAGTTCTTCGATCTCGATCATTGTGTCCGGTGTTCTTGCATAGTCGCCGATCTTGAAATTCATCTCTTCTACAATCTCGTGGAGACTTTTCAGCACCGTACGGATGTGATCTGTCTGACGAGAGCAGACATCAACCAGCTTCCTGTATAGATCGGGCTCGTCAGGAGAGGCCTGGGCAAGCTGTGCCGCACCCGAAATCGACTGCGTGGCATTGTTGATGTGGTGTGACAGAGTCACCAGGGCCTGACACTCCCTGAACGTGCGCCAGCCTCTTCTCCCGATCCACCATATGGCGTTGCAGTTCCTGAATCCGTAGCAGAGCTCGGATTCGGGCGACGACCTCGCCGATGTGGAAGGGCTTCGTGATGTAGTCGTCTGCTCCAGTCTCTAGTCCCTCCACCCTATCATCGATGTCCTTCCGAGCGGTGAGCAGGATGACCGGGAGGTTTGCGTAGAACTCGTCCGATCGCAATACCTTGAGCACCTCCAGCCCGTCCAGACCGGGCATTGCATAGTCCAGTAGGACCAGATCGGGAAGACTCTCGGCGATGCGCTTCAGGCAGGTCTCGCCGTTGTGGGCCGTCGTCACATCATAACCCTTGTTCTGGAGCTCATCCTGAAGATACTCGAGGTGCAGCGGCATGTCGTCGACGACAAGAATGTGACTCATCACGACTCCTCTACGTGCTTGAGGTTCCGGTCCACAGACTCCCACTCAGCATATCCCTGATCGATCTTCTCCCTTAGCGCTGACTTCTCTGCGGTGAGCGTCTCCAACTTCCCCCAATCTGATCCTTCGACACTTTCGATCTGCGCGTCGAGCCCTTCGATCTGATCTTCTAATTCTGCGATCTCGGTCTCGATCTCCTGGATGCGTCGCTGTTGTTTCTGCACGATCCGTTTCGCGCGCTTGCTTTCGGCCCGATCAGAATCGACTCCCTTGTCCCGACGTTTGTCGCCGTTCCCGTTTCTCGCCGTCCAGAGCTGGCTCAGTGAGGCGTAATTTCCGTCGACAAGCTGCCAACCCGCATCGTCGATCACGACGAGTCGGTTGATTAGGTCATTCAAGAAGTATCGGTCGTGGGAAACCGTGATGATCGTCCCGTCGAACTGTTTGAGAGCGGCCTCCAGAACCTCACAGGAAGGGATGTCGAGATGATTGGTCGGCTCATCTAAAACCAACAGGTTGCAGGGCCGTTTGATCATTTTGGCCAGTGCAACGCGGCTCTGCTCACCACCACTCAGACTGCCGATGCGTTGTTCGACCTCGTCTCCCGAGAACAGGAAGGCCCCGAGATACGTTCGGATTTCACCCACAGTTGATTCTGGTGAAACCGCCCACACCTCTTGCAGAACCGTATTCCCCAAGTCGAGATCATTACGGCTCTGTTCGTAGTATTGCAGTTCCGTGCTCCTTGCGGCGCGGACCCATCCGGTATCGGGTGTGAGTTCGCCAATCAGCATCTTCAGAAGCGTGGTCTTGCCCGAACCATTCGGTCCCACGATACCTATTCGGTCTCCTCGCCACGCGACCATCGACAGGGGCGCGAAGAGTGGCTCTTCGCCAGAGAAAGACTTGGTGATGTCCTCGACCTGTATGACCCGATCCCCACCCCGGGTCCCGGTCCCGAACCTGAGCCGGACATCCCTGTCGGTTACCGGCCGGTCGACACGATCGAGCTTCTCGAGTGCTTTTTTCCGGCTCTTCGCCTGCTTGGTCTTCTGGCCGGCAATGTTGCGTCGAATGTAGTCTTCGGTCCTGGCGATCTCGGCCTGCTGAGACTCGTATGTCCGCTGCTGCTGCTCAACCTGCTTGGCCTTCTCGATCGCGTAGGCGCTGTAGTTTCCGGTGTAGCGTCTGATGCGGCAGTTCTGGATTTCGATGATGATCTTAGCGGTGTTGTCCAGAAAGTATCGGTCGTGCGAGATGACGACGAAGGTCCCCTCATAGTCGGACAGAAACTTCTCGAGCCACTCGATTGCCCGAAGGTCGAGATGATTTGTCGGCTCATCCAGAAGCAGCAGATCGGGTTGTGAGGACAGCAATCTCGCAAGCGCCAACCTGTTCTTCTGGCCGCCGCTCAGGACAGAAACGGAGACCTCATGGTCGCCTTCCGGAAAACCGAGACCGTCAAGGACAGCTGAGGCCCGGGCTTCGAGCGAGTAGCCATCGAGCCGCTCGTACTTTGTGTGTAGATCACTGTAATCGTGGAGCGTTCGCTCCGTGTGATCGCCGGCCGACATTCTTGCTTCTATTTTACGAAGCTGACGCTGGATTTCCAGAAGCTTGCCGAAACCCTCGAGTACCGTCGAGATAACGGTCGCTTCATTCGAGAAGACCGGGTTCTGGGCGAGATAGCCGATCCGTGTCGTCTTGGCCCGATGCACCGAGCCTGAATCAGGCCGGATCTCTCCGGTCAAGATGTGCAGGAGGGTTGTCTTTCCGCAACCGTTGCGACCGACGAGCCCGACCCGGTTTCCTCGATCGATATTCCACGAAACATCGAGCAGGATGTCGTGTGCGCCGTAGGCTTTGGCTACTCTTTCGAGTTGAGCGACTGGCATATTTCCAGATGGATAGGGTTCATCAGAAAGTGAGGAACTGGGTTCGTGTTCTGTCCCGATATGTACGGGCTTGCTGTCGGTGATGCCGTTTCGCTTATCTGTGACCGCTATTCCGTGACAACACCATTGGGCTGAGTTGAGAAAGTATGGTCGTTGTTCGGTTTCAAGTCAATAGACTGAGCCGAAGCCGCGATCGTTACCTGCTGATCAGCGTCTGGGCATCTGATCGATCAGACCTCAACATTTACGTGGTGACGCCGTCTTGACCGGATCGGGCAGGTCGGCCTATAGTTGTTTAAACTATTGAACTTTCAGCAGTTACTCGACAGGCTCTGATGAAATCCTACCTCAGTTGCCACGGTTTCCTCGCCGGAATCCTTCTGGTATACATTGCCGTCTGCGCAACGCTGATCCCGATCGCAATCGACGATATCCGGATGGCCGATGTCTATTCGGTCGATGAATCCGGGGCGGCAGTCGAGATCAGGCATTATTACACGACGGGCTCGGTCACACGGGCCTCATTCAAGTATGGTTCACTCTACTATTATATCCCGCTTGCCGCGATCAGCATCTACGGTCTGGCCGGCACCGTAACGGACCAGATCATCCTCATCGTCCTGCGTTCGTTCGGGGCGCTGGCTGGAGTTGGCTGCCTGGTCGTGGTTTTCAGACTGGCGAGTCGACTTCACGATCGCCGGGCAGGTGCCATCGCGTGCACGATTGTCGGGCTAGCACCGGTCTTCCTGAGATGGAGTGTCGAGTCCCATCCCGATCTGCCCCAGCTGTTGGTGGTGAGCCTGTTCCTGATGGCCCTGACCGACCTGTCGTCAAGCCGGAGTCTGAAACAGGCTTGCTTCGCCGCACTTCTCGCGGCCCTGGCCTTCAATACAAAGTACGTTGGGATTTTCCTGATGCCGTCGTTGGCTTTTGCCATTCTTTTCTTTGGCGATGGCAACACAGCCAGTGTGGGCGTGGGTAGACTCAAGGAGCGCGATCGCTGGTTCTGTCTTGTTTCGGCGATACTGGTCTTCACCATATCCGCGGCTGCGACCAATCCGGTGGCCGTTCTCAAGTTCGATGCCTTCCAACAAAGCCTGATCGCTGAACGCAGAATTATGTCCTTCGGCCACAGCTTCCGCGCCTCAGGGGGGGCTATCGCCTGGCTGCGACAGACCGGCGGGACCATCGGGTGGCCTCACATCCTGGTGCTCCTGGCTGCCGTTGGCTGGGCTGGGACGGAGCGGAGACCCCCTCGACCAGCAATCCTGATTCTCTGGGTCTGGTGCGCAACCTATCTGATCTATCTGATCAGCTTCTCCCAATTGATCAGACCACGACACGTCCTGCCCATCGTACCCGTGTTTGCGGTCACGTGTGGATGGGCTTACGCCTACCTGTGGGATCGCTTTACCGGGATACGGGGTATGCGGCTGGCACGGTATGCCCCGATCCTCCCGGCGGTCCTCGGTTTTTCGATGTCAGCCGCCGGGTCGATCGATGTGGCATCGATACGCCTGAATCGCGAGGCAGGACAGGACGAGATCCAGGCAGGTCGCTGGCTTGCCGGGCACTACGACGGCAAGCAGTCGGTCATGTACGACTCGTATGCCTATGTGCCAGGAAAGTTCCAGAACACGGCACGAACTTTTGGGATGACCTACCTGACCATCGAGCACTTTCGGCCCGACCTGCTTGTCGTACGTGATGCAATTGTGTCGGACTTCGCTGATACCTCAAAAGCAGCCTACTCGAGGATCGGTCGGATTGCATTCCTGGACAGCCACTTCTTCTACTCCTACCTGAGGGAAGGACGCCTGTCGTCCTACCGGCTTATCAAATCCTGGCCGACTCTCGCCATTTACGAGCGAACAGAAAGGCTCGTCCCTCGGCCGGTGGCCTGGCTAGAGTTGATGAAGATGTTCGGCCGTCAACGGATCCTCGGCGTCTCCCGGGCTCGCTCGAAGATGGCTGAGATTCATCTGGTGGCCGGTCGTCACACCGAGGCGAGGGAGCAGCGAGAACTTGCCCACAAGGCTCGGAGTCACATAGCCGACCGGTTCAACTCGGCAAAGGGGATGCTTGCCGAGGGTAGACCAGACGAAGCACGGAAGGTTTTCGGTGAGGTGCTTGCGTTGGCGATCACTCAACCGGACTGTACTCGCGCTGCCGTCCACCAGGGAATCTCACGAGCCTACTTTGAGGCAGGTTACTACGATCAGTCTGTCCGCGAAGCGCGACGAGCGATCTTGCTACACGGCTCGTTGAAGGAGGCGCACTTCGAGCTTGGCGTGTTTCTTCTGGCGGCGGGCGAAACCCGTGCGGCAGACTCCGTATTCGTGTCGGCCACGAGACGATTCGGGAAGAGTTCGCAGGCACGAAGGCTGCTCGAGCAGATTGCTCAAAACGGGATCGTAACGGAAGCTGCGCGACGAGCGGCACAAACACATTTCTAAGGATAGCAGCGTGGGAATCGACGACGAGCAATCATGCGATCCATCGGTCCGGGTGATCCTGATGCCGAAGGATACGAACGGCCACGGAACCATCTTCGGTGGAGCGATTCTGTCTCATCTGGATATCGCAGGAGCAGTCGAGGCCAGGAAGCACACGACCCACCGTGTGGTGACTGTGGCGATCGACAAGGTTGTGTTTATCGCCCCGGTGCAGGTAGGCGACCTGGTCTCGTTCTACACGAGCACAAAGCGGGTCGGTGAATCTTCTGTCACCGTCACGATCGACGTGGAGGCAGAGAGAGCCGACGGATCAGGGAATGCACACGTAACATCTGCTACCGCGGTCTATGTCGCGGTTGACGGTGCGGGCGCATCGGTTCCACTGGTGAGCGCCTGAGGTCTGGTGTCGTACGCTCAGGTGCTTTGAAGTGAGACTCTGAGATCGTCTGTAGCCTGGCGTGCAGCTTCAGCATAGTCTTCTCCGGGAGACGCGTAAAGAATGCTGCGGGAAGCATTCACGAGGATGCCGAAACCGTCCGCAGAACTGGCTTGCTCTGCGATTTTGCTCGGGTTCCCGCCTTGCGACCCAACACCGGGGATCAGGAAGGGGAGATCCCGTGCCAATTCGCGGACCCTGGGAAGATCCTCCGTGTGGGTGGCGCCGACAACCAGCCCGCACGAGCCGTCTGCCGACCATTTGACCGCTGTCCTTGCGACGACTTCGAACAGGGGACCGTCATCGGTTTTGAGCCTCTGGAAATCCAGTGATCCCGTGTTGGATGTGAGGCAAAGGAGGAAGACACACTTGTCCGTGCCTCTCAGGAACGGTTCGACGGCATCATAACCCATGTAGGGGTTCACCGTGACGGCATCCGCACCAAGCAAGTCGTAAGCCATTTCCGCGTATTTCTCGGCCGTGTTCCCGATGTCTCCTGCCTTGAAATCCAGGATGACGGGAATGTCACCGGGCACGTGTGCTATTACCTCACCCAGCGCAGAGAGGCCCTCCGGTCCGAGGGCACCGAAGAATGCGAAGTTGGGTTTGTAGGCGCAGGCGAGGTCGGCAGTCGCGTCGATGATGCCCTTCAGGAAGGAGGACAGCCCGTTGACATCGCGACTCAGGTGATTCGGCAGCTTGGCCAGGTCCGGGTCGAGCCCGACACAAACGGTGGTCGCAGAACGCGTCACCGCCGATCGATACTTCTCTTCGAAATTCAAATCAATCTCCGTTCATTTGCTGAAGCGATTCCTGAGTCGGGCCAGGAAGACATCGTAGCCTGCCTGGTCGAAAAGTACAAACAACACCCGGTCAATTC
>CAYYGZ010000232.1:0-4009 GCA_964471275.1 uncultured bacterium
CGGTATAACGGTCACCTGCTCAAAGGGGTCTACAATTTCTACGACTTCGCGAGTGATGAAACGATGAAGGCTCGTGTCGGCGCGCTCCTGGATCTTTATTGGGCGACGTGGGCGCAAGAGCAGTTTAGAGGCGTCCTCGGTGGGGGAAAGGCACGGCTGTATCCGAGAGCCGGCAGCGGGTATATAGACGCCGGCCGATCCTACGGGACATCGATGGCCTGGTTCTTCTTGGGGATCGGCGATCCTCAGCCTGCGGGGTCAGCCATCCTGACGACACTCACGTCCAGGTATCGGCTGCCTTTGGTCGTCATCGATCTGGCTCTGGATCACGGGGGGCGGGGTGTCTATGAAATCCATAACCGCCCCCTGGGTCTAGTGGAGCCGGGATACAACAACTGCCCGGACTATCGGCTCCTCACCGATACGGGCGGCATCCACCGATACACCTACTGCACGCCCGAGTATATCGTCGGCACAGCGATGTCGGAGGCACGCGAACACGAGGACTGGGCGGCGATCAGTTCGCAGAACCGCTGGCACGGCGTGATCTTCTCCGGACACAGGGATGCGCGGATTGTTCCCTACCCACAGAATATCGCGACTGACAACCGCACCTACACGCAGCAGTGGTCGGTACAGGGTAAAGGCACGCTGATTTCCCAGAAGTTGAGGGGAAGCCTGAAATGTGGCCCCATGGAAGTGTGGTTCTCACAGGCAGGGCTTTCCAAGCCGCGAGAAGAGGACGGTTGGGTATTTGTGGAGGCGATGGGGGCCTATGCGGCGGTAAGGCCCGTGGAGGGCGGGTATTCGTGGCGGCACGCAGAAGATACTGTTCCCGGATCGTGGCTGCGCAGCGATGACGAATGGGCGCCCGTGATCCTGGACGTTGCCCGATCGATCGACTTCGCGGACTACGATGCATTCTGTACGACCGTCAAGGCCAATGCGCTTTCCTACGACGGCACGATTCTGACCTATGAGGGCCTGGGGGGACAGACCTTCACTTTCCACGCGGATTGCAGCACGTCCCCAAAGATCGATGGGGCGACGGTCGACTACGCACCGCCGTGCGCCTTTCACAGCCCATTCGTACAGGCAGGGTGGGACAGCGGAGTTGTGACGATCCAAAAGGACGAACGTGTGGTGGTACGTGATTTCAACGTCCTCCAGACCAGCGCCTGACGTGCCAACTCAGATCCAAGAGGAGCAAGATGCTAGCTGACAAGTATACAGTCGATGATGTCCGAGAGACGCTGATCCCCCTTGAGGATTGGCACCCTTACCCCACGAGAGATGAGCGGGAGGCCTGGGACGGTCTCAATGAGGAGACCCGGAAGGGACTGATCAGGAAGGCTGACGAATACCTCGGGCACGAATGGACGGTGTTCAGGGCGACGCAGTTCATGGAGATGGCGAAGACGGGGTTACGCTCGCTGTATGGCAGTCTGCGGCAGCCGCATCGGGATGCGCTTACGGCGCTCGTCGTTGCGGAGTGCGTGGAGGGGAAGGGACGATTTCTGGACGACATCGTCGATGGGGTGTGGGCGCTGTGCGAGGAATCCTGGTGGGGGAAGCCGTGGCATCTCGAACGGCAGAGGGTTGGGGCCAACCTTTCGAACATCGATGATCCACACATCGACCTGTTTGTGGCCGAGACAGCGAGTCTACTTTCGTGGACCTGCTATCTCCTCGGACCTCAGATCGAGGCCTGGTCTTCGATGATCATGCCGCGCGTCGATCACGAGATGCAGGAGCGAATGCTCACGCCGCTCCTGGAACGGGATGACTATCACTGGATGGGGTTCGGGCAGCCGGGCAGAAACCTTCATCGGGTCAACAATTGGAACCCGTGGATCATCTCGAACTGGATCACGACAGTCCTACTGATGGAGCGCGATCCGGAGAGACGAATTGCCGGTCTTCACAAGACGATGCGCGCGCTGGACAATTTCATCGATCCGTATCCCAAGGATGGGGGCTGTGATGAAGGACCCGGATACTGGGGGCGTGCCGGCGCATCGATGTTCGAGTGTCTGGAATCGTATTACGGCGCCACGAACGAGAAGGTCAACGTCTACGGCGATCAACTGATCCAGGACATCGGAAAGTTCATCACACGCGTTCAGGTCTACGAGAATTGGTTTGTGAATTTCGCGGATGCAGCCGCGCTGGTGACACCCTCGCCTTTCCTGGTCTACCAGTATGGGAAGCGTATCGGGGACGCGGATATGATGGGGATGGGCGCCTACTTCGCAGCCAACCGGACAGATAGCAGAAAGGGCAGCGGTATCGCGAGGCTGCTACCCGCGCTGCATCTCGGTCAGGAGATGGCAGACGTTAAGCCGTATCAGCCGCTCCCGGACTATGCGTGGTTGTCCGAGATCCAGGTGATGACGGCGCGTGACACGGCGGGATCACCGGATGGACTGTATGTCGCGATGAAGGGCGGGCACAACAGCGAGAGTCACAACCATAACGATGTCGGTCACTACATCGTGTATGTCGACGGTGAGCCCGTGATCGTCGATGCGGGTGTCGAGGCCTATACGGGCAAGACGTTCAGTTCGGAGCGGTATGACATCTGGACGATGCAGTCCGCATACCACAGTCTGCCCACGATCAACGGCGTGATGCAGGCTCCGGGTATGGAGTTCGCCGCGAAGGATGCGTCGAGCGAAGAGGATTCGGAGAAGGCGAATATCTCGCTCGACATTGCCGATGCCTATCCGCCGGAAGCGAACCTGAAAACGTGGCGACGCGACCTTACTTTGGTTCGGCGGCAGGAGATCCAGGTTGTCGATCAGTATGCGCTGACGGAGGCAGCCGACTCGATTCAGATGAGTCTGTTGACGCCGTGTATCGCTGTGGCGTCCGATGGAAAGATCACGCTCGGGAAACGGCAGCTATCCAATGATCGCTCCGCGGGTGCGGCCTGTATTCACTTCGACGCAGACAAGATGACCGTGGAGATCGAACGGCGAGACCTCACAGATGGAAAGTCGATGCACTATTGGGGTGAGTATCTGAGTCGGATACTGTTTACGCTGGTCGATCCGGGGGCTAGCGGTGAGGTTGAGGTGCGGATCTCGAAGTTGTAGCGGAAGATCCTTAACCGCCCCTCGGCTCCGCTCGGGATAGACTCCGGCGCAGAGGGCGCTGAGAGGATTCAGGGCTCGTGACCGAGGGTGTGGAGGCCGAATACCAAACTCGAAGGCGCCGTAACGTTGAGTGCCATTTGAAGCGTCGGTCTACAGCATCCGAGCCGCCCTTCGACTCGCACTCAGGGTGACCCGGCTGCCGCTATCGTACTTGTAAGGTCGTGTCATCGCCCTGAGGTCCCGTTGGTAAGAACAGAACTATCTCGATCCCGGATCGCAATATCCATTGAGCAACAGAGAGAGGCTTGGATGAAGAATCCTGATGTCGATATTTCAGATGATCTGCTGGACGCACTCAAGAAGGTCCACACACCGACTGCGACTCAGTATCTGGTCTCCAACGGTTACGCGAATCCCTACCCGATCGGTGTGCTTCCGATGGCCCTCCAGGATGGCCAGGTGATGGTCGGTCGTGCACGGACACTGCGCTTCATCGCGAAGCGAGAGGATCTGGTTAAGGCACAGTATGGGGCAGTGACGGGCAGGCCGCATCGAGACGCGATCGAGCAGATCGAGAAGAACGAGATTCTTGTCATCGATGCGTATGGGAACCCGGGGGCCGGTGTCGTGGGTGACATGTTTACACGACGCGTTCAGAACCGGGGCGGTACGGGAATCGTGGCTGATGCCGTCGTCCGCGACCTGTCGTCGATCAAGACCGTCGGTCTGCCCCTGTTCTGCCGCGGGGTACACGGCGCGGGGATCAACCGGGAGCTGATGTCCGTGGGGATCAACGAACCCATACAGGTCGGCGGTGTGCCCGTGCTGCCGGGCGACGTTCTTCTCGGTGACGCCGATGGGCTCGTGGTTATCCCGCCGACAGAGGTCGAAGCCCTTGTCGAGGACTGTGT
>CAYYGZ010000232.1:4019-7445 GCA_964471275.1 uncultured bacterium
ACCATAGGGAGGAGTTTACCAAGATCAAGCTGGCAGAAGGCTATCCACTGCATCGGGCGTATCCGCCTGACGAAGAGCTGATGAAAGAATACGAGGAGTGGAGGAAGACGAACTGATATCTGCTGCGGGGGGGGTGCAAGGGGAATCTGGCTTGTGGGTTTACCGAGATAGGAACAGAACATGAGACTGGGGGAATGAGTTGTGTATGCTGGGTGAACGGTATCCGATCGAACGGTTGCGAGAGATTCTGGTGTCCAGGGAAACGTGGCACCCGTATCCGACGCGAGACGAGCGCGACGAATGGGAAGCAATTCCCGGAAGTGTGCGCAAGGCGCATATCGCGAAGGGCGAGGCGTGCCTGGGGTTCCAGTGGGAGCCATTTAGGGCGACGCTGTTTTTGGAGATGGCTCACACAGGTAAGCGAGCGATCTACGACAAGCACCGTGCACGACATCGCACAGCGCTATGCGATCTGGTGATCGCTGAATGTGTCGAAGCTGACGGCCGGTTCATGGATGACATTGTCGACGGTCTCTGGGCGCTCTGCGAGGAGTCGTTCTGGGGAAAGCCTTTTACACTCTCTGGCCAGAAGGCCGGCTTCGACCTGCCGGACACGGCGGAACCGATTGTCGCGCTCTTTGTGGCTGAAGCCGCGAGCCTGGTCGCCTGGACGTGCTATCTGCTTGGACCCCAGATCGAAGCATACTCGGCGTTGATTCTGCCGCGTGTCGATCGTGAGATGCAGCGTCGGATGCTGGAACCCTGTCTGGATCGGGATGATTTCTGGTGGATGGGATTCAGGGCCCGAGAGGGGTCTGACTTGCCGCGAGTCAACAACTGGAACCCGTGGATCAACTCGAACTGGCTGACAGCCGCGCTTCTGATGGAACGGGATCCGGAGAGACGTGTGTCCGCCGTGGACAAGAGCATCCGGAGTCTGGATCGGTTCATCGATCCCTATCCGAAAGATGGCGGGTGTGATGAAGGGCCCGGTTACTGGGGACGAGCGGGCGCCTCGTTGTTCGAGTGTTTGGAAACGCTGCACAGCGCGACCGCTGGCGAGATCGATGTCTACAACGACCCGCTGATTCAGGATATTGGCAAGTTCATTACGCGAGTGCAGATCGATGACCGCTACTTCGTCAACTTCGCTGACGCCGCCGCACGGGTCACTCCCTCTCCCTCGCTGGTCTACCGTTACGGAAAGCGTATCGCCGACCGCGACATGATGAGCACGGGGGCGTACTTCGCCGAGCACACAGGTATTGCGACTCGCGGTGTGGGGGACAGTATCGCCAGGCAGATTCCGGCGCTGTTGTCAGTCTCCGAACTACTCGAGGAGGAGCCCCGGCAGGCGCTGCCACGGGATACGTGGCTTCCTGAGATTCAGGTGATGACTGCCCGTGATCAAGCGGGATCGGCGGACGGCTTCTACGTCGCGGCCAAGGGTGGGCACAACGCAGAGAGTCATAACCACAATGATGTCGGCCACTACATCGTTTACCTGGATGGGAAACCGGTTGTCATTGATGCAGGTGTCGAAACTTATACCGGAAAGACATTCAGTCCAGACCGGTATGATATTTGGACGATGCAATCGGCCTATCACAGCTTGCCGACGATTGACGGGGTGATGCAGAGCCCGGGACTTACGTCGGCGGCTCGATATGCCTCGAGTTATTCAGATGAGAGGAAGGCGACGTTTTCGGTCGAAATAGCCGACGCCTATCCGGCGAAAGCGAAGCTGACGTCGTGGCAGCGAACCGTTGTTTTGATTCGCAGTCAAGAGGTCCAGGTCGAGGATAGATACGCTCTCACAGAGCGTGCGAATGCTATCGAGACGAGTCTCCTGACGCCGTGCGCCGTCGACGTATCACCCGGCCTGATTACGTTGAAAACCAAGAGTCTTCCGGGTAACAGGTCCACCGGTGAGGCCTGCATCCACTACGACGCCAAACTGATGACGCCCCAGATTGAGCGGATCGATCTGGCAGATGACAAGACGCAGTCGCATTGGGGAGAGCAGATCAGCCGAATTGTGCTGGTACTGGTCGACCCGGGAACGAGTGGCGAAGCTGTTGTTCGCATAACCCGATAGCCTCGCTCGGTGGGTCCCGGGAGACGGCATACCGTGGACACACGGTGGTTGTAAGAGAAAGAGGCAGACGTTTGGGTGAACCTGGGAAATTGTTGTTTAGATCAGGCTTCGAACGTGGGACGACGATTGCTGCCTACGATCGTGGCGATCGACACATGCACAAGCTTACTGGTGCTGAAGATGGCTCGAACTCCGACTGGTCAAGGGATCTGCCTTGCGCAGATTCCTACTTTGTCTACCTGGTCGGGGATCACCAACCTGATCGGTATGTGTCGTCGGATATCGTGACTGTCGAAGGACGCGACGGGAAGCCGACCGAGGCGCTGCATATGTCTGTGAAGGCTGACTACGATGCGGGTAAGTCGACCACGCGGAACGAGCTGTCGCTGTTCTATGACGAGGCGGCGGGACACGGTTACGACGAAGGGTATGTGAAGTACTGGATGAAGCTCGAGGATGACTTTGTCGAGCGGTTTCCGATGGAGCGGCCGAACTGGCGGATGATGATGGAGTGGAAGGAACCCGATTCGGGAATAACGACCGAGAAGGGCGGGACGAACAACTACCGCATCAACGTGCATATCGTGATGAAGGATGGCACACCACGATGGCAGGTGATCGGTCAGGAGGTACAGCCGGTCCGAATCACGGAGTGGGAGGAGACAAATCTGGATCACGTCGTGCCCACAGGCCGGTGGTTCCAGGTCGAAGCGTATATGCGCAAGCACGCGTCAGACGGTCGGGTTTTCTTTGCGGTGGATGGGGAGACCGTCTGTGATTATCGTGGACGGACCGAACACAAGGACAATCCGCTGCCGCTGAAGTTCTGGTCGATTTTCAAACTGTACCACGGGACGAAGTGGCTGGAGGCGGGACCGACGCATCAGTGGATCGATGACGTGGAACTGTGGTCGGGACTTCCAGAGGGAAGAGATGAGCGGGTGACAGGCAAATCAAGTGGCAGATGACAAATGACAAATGACAAGCGGAAGCCTGCGATCTGGTATCGTATACTGAGTCTCAGTTGTGCGGTGGCGGTCTGCGTTGGTATGAAAGCGAGTGCTATGTCGAACGAAGAGCGGTTTGAGGAATTGGCGGGATTGAAGTGGGAAGAGGCATATCACGATTCCTGTACAGGGAATTGGGAGGATGGGTGGTTCCTGGACGGGTTGAGGGCGACGGTCAAGAATTCCGAGAAGGGGATGGTTCTCTCCGCGGGCCCGATCGAACGAGATCACGCGTCCCACTGTGTTCTCTGGACGAAATCGTCCTTCGATGGGGATGTGAAGATCGAGTTCGACTACTGGCGGATGGATACGATTCAGAAG
>CAYYGZ010000233.1:0-4030 GCA_964471275.1 uncultured bacterium
CACCAGACGTCATCTGGTTCCCACTTCACACAGAAGTCTACCTGTACTCTGCCTGTAGAAAGGGGTCGGATCACGCTGTCGGGCAATCGATTGATCAAGACATCAGGCGAACGGCGTACAGAAACGAACATAGATGATGCTACCGAATGCCGGGCACTCCTAAAGACGCGTTTTGGCTTCGATCTCGAAGAAGACGCAAACGTTGAAATGATTTTGAACCCGCCACCAGGATGACAGGCGCGGATACCCATTCACGGAAGATGTTCAGGTATGTCTGACAGCAACTTGATCGCCTCATCCCTCTGGTCCGGTGAACCCGATAAGGGTCACGTATATCACCTGAGCGATGTATCCGACACCGAGCGAACGCGGCGCTACGGATCGGGTGTGATAGATCTCCCTGACACGATCACAGCGGGAGATCGCGTCGATCTCCGGTTCTCCTTCCAGGCAGGCGACACGCCGCTCGCGGCGGGTTCCGCCATCCGAATTGCCTGGCGGTGGCCCTTCGACTGGGCTGACCTCCAGCAAGACGACCCGCTTGAAACTAATTTCCTCAACATCCCCGCTCCCGATTCTGTCGATATCAAAGCCCGATACGAGCACCGTGGAGATCTCAATCCCTGGCATCACGACATCGACCTTCGTGTTTCGTCCGGGACGCTGAACTCAGGCAACTCGATCGAAATCACTTGCTCGGCCTGGGATACGCCGACGTTCGCGACTGCCGATGGCTACTTCTTGATGCTCATCAACCCAGACGGCGACGATCGCTTGATTCGGCTTGTGGACCCACCCCGATTCAGTGTCACACCCGCCAAGCCTGACCGTCTGATCGCAATCTCACCAGGCGATGGTTTTGTCGGTGAGACCGAAACAATACGGGTCAGGGCAGTTGATGCGTGGGAGAATGCAGCATCGACAGATGTTCCAAAACTGGACTGTCGTGGAGCTGTAATCGGGGAACCTGCCCGTTGTGAGCGATACCCGGTTTGGGAAATCCCCGTCAGTTGGAAAGATCCTGGTGTGCATCGTCTGAAGGTCACAAGCGGCTCGCTGTCGTGCGAATCGAACCCGACTCGCGTGTCGGAAACGAGACCCGGCTGCCGTATCTACTGGGGCGACCTGCACGCCGGCCAAAGCGAGATTGGCTGTGGCGCAGGATCACTCGACCAGCATTATGCCTATGCACGCGACGTTGCCGGTCTACAATTCGCATCACAGCAGGCCAATGATCACTATATCACGGCCAAACTGTGGGATCACGTTCGCACGGTCACGCCGGAACACAATGTCGAAGGCGAATTCCTCGCATATCTCGGCTGCGAATGGAGCCCATACACGGAGGATGGAGGTGACCGCAACGTCATCTACTTGACAGATGAGCACCGGATGAGAAGGTCAGACCGCTTCTTCCGTGAATGCGAACCCGAGAAGGAGCCGGACCTTCGTCGCGCTCCCGAGTTCCTCGAAGTCTTCAGAAAGGAGAAAGTGCTCCTCAACCTTCACGTCGGTGGGCGGCCGACCAATCTCGGTTGGCACGTCCCGGAGATCGAACCGCTGTTTGAAGTTCACTCGACCCATGCGACTTCTGAATGGTTTCTCTTTGCCGCAATTCGGAGAGGTTGCAAAGTCGGCGTCACTGCGGGCACAGATGGCGTCATGGGAAGACCTGGCGCCTGCGGAGCAGGACGTCGGGTGACACGCAACGTGCGGAACGGTCTGAATGCCGTGACCGCGACCTCTCTCACGCAGCGAGCGGTCGCAGAAGGCTTCTATGCCCGTCACTGCTTCGGCACTTCAGGTGCCCGTATTCTACTGGATGCCACGATCGATGGTCACGCCGCAGGGAGTGAGATCACGATCGGCGGTGCAACGCATCTTCAGATCAGCTGCGAGGGAACAACTGGTATCGAGCGCATCGATCTCATCGAATCGCGCCAGCGTGCTCATTTTCATGTTCGATGTCCGACATCCAGAAGCCGAATGTGTTCGAAGCAGGAGATGTCTGCCGACGGATTGAAATCGGTCCGTCGCCATCACCTTCAACATCTCAGTCAGTCAGCACCCGATTCTCAATCGACCCCATTTCCGGCGAACACGCTTACTGGGTCCGTGTTACGCAGACCGACCGCCATCGCGCCTGGAGCTCCCCGATCTACGTGACTTTCGATGCTTGACCACAATTCTGCCGTGACGGTGCCGCCTACGACCCGGGCACCGTCGACTCCTCGCGTCCTTAGCTGGGTCGCCACAACCCGCTGCGCAAGCGGCTACGTGTCCATTCCTGTGAGTATAAAATGTCCAACACAACAGTCGAGCTTCTGAAGTCTCATCGCACCGTCCGTCGCTACACCGACAAGCCCTTACCCGATGGCCTCCTGGAGGAACTCATCGCCTGTGGCCAACAGGCCAGCACATCCAGCAACGTCCAAGCGTACTCCATCATCCATATCGCCGACTCGGATCGGAAGGACCAGATGGTCGAGCTGTGTGCCGGTCAGGTTCAGATCGCACAGAGCGCTGCATTCCTGGCCATCTGCGCCGACCTTCACCGCAATCGACTGGCCTTCGACATGCACGATGGCGAACGTTTTGACGGCGAGTATGTCGAAGCCCTGATGATCGGCTCGGTCGACGCGGCACTCGTCATGCAGAACATCGCTGTGGCTGCAGAGTCACACGGTCTTGGCATCTGCATGATCGGTGCAATTCGGAATAAGCCGACCGAAGTCGGTAATCTTCTCGAGCTCCCCGATCACGTCTTCGCCATCTCCGGTCTTTGCATCGGCTATCCTGACCCCGAGGTGCCCACATCTGTAAAGCCCAGGCTGCCGGTGCCCGCTGTTCTGCATCGGGATCGATACCTCAACGATGATACCATGCTCGTCCACATGGAGACCTACGATCAAACGATTACGGAGTTCTACAAAGAACAGGGATTACACGATCGGGATCCCCGCTGGACAAAAGTGGTGTCTGGTCGTGTCGCCCGATTCCACGACAGAGCCGACCTGGATATCTACCTGAGGAATCAGGGCTACAACTGGCAATCGTAGAAGTGCGGTGAGAAGCGGAAATTCGTGAGCCTTCTGATCCAGTTGCGTCGTGATTACCAGAAACAGGAGTGACCTCGCTGATACGCTCATACAAAATTTGCGTCGCCTTTACGGTTATTGCCTGCACGCCCGGCGAGCGGACCTCTGATCATGCGAACACGGACGCACCTTCGACGGCAGCTGCATTCGACATCCATCGGACCAGGGCACCGCTTGCGATCGATCAGGCGATCCTGGACGGTCGAACCTTTGGACAGTCACCGATGTGGGACCGCAAAGTCCGTGCGGAACGACTCCCGCCTGTCAGTGATCGCCTCCCCCGGAATCCACGCGTCATCATCCCCTTCAAAGAAATCGGTTCCTACGGTGGGAGGATCCGCCGTGCCATCACAGGTGATATCGTCCAGGTGCCGGCTACGATGAAAGCGAAGGACGAGGGTCTTCTCACCTTCGCGCATCCCATGGGCGACTCGATCGAGCCAAACCTCGCTGAGCGTTGGGAATTCAAGGACGATGGACGAGAGCTATACGTCTACATTCGTGAAGGCATCAGATGGTCGGATGGTCACCCGTTCACTGCGGATGACGTGCTGTTCAACTACAACGACCTGCTGATGGACGAGGATGGTCGTCCCCTTGACCGAAACGTCACGCCTTCGGCATTCCTGGTTGACGGCAGACCGATCAAACTGGAGAAGATCGACGATCTGACGATCAAGTTTTCCGCCGACAGGCCAATGGGAAGGATTCTATATGGCATCGCCAACCACGACCTGTTCGCACTTCCCTTGCACGTCTACGGGAAGTTGCATCCGCGGCACAATCCGGATGGTGACTATGAGGAGTTCCGTCGTCGCGCAACGCGTGCCCAGTTCCTGTATACCGAGGGTAACCCGACGCTCGCTGCCTGGCGTCCGATCCAGTGGGTTCACGGTCAGCGCGTCGTCTATGAGCGCAATCCCTACTACTGG
>CAYYGZ010000233.1:4040-7354 GCA_964471275.1 uncultured bacterium
CTACTGGAAGGTGGACACAGCAGGGAATCAGCTACCTTACGCGGATTATCTCGAATTCACCGTGATCCCGGAGAAGCAGGTCATCCTGCTGAAATTCATGAACGGTGAACTGGATCTGTTTGGACGCTACTCTCAGATCGACATGTTTCAGATGCTCAAGCAGGCTGAACGTGAAACGGGCAACTTCACGGTCTATCTCTCCGGACCGACACCGGCGCAGGTCTTCTACCTTAACTGGGATGCACCGGACCCGCAAGTTCGAGAGGCCTTCCGGAATCGGGACGTGCGAATCGCGCTGTCCACAGGTCTGAATCGGGAGGAGATCAATCAGCTCCTGTTCTACGGATTCCTGGTGCCCGCTGGATACTCCTTCTATCCACCCAGCCCCTATGCCGAAGAGAAACACTACAAGCGGCATACCGATTACGATCCTGACCGGGCGAAAGCGCTGCTCGACGCGGCCGGATACCGAGACACGGATGGTGACGGCTACCGCGAATACCGGGACGGCAGCCGCTTTGAATTCACAATCGACATCGTCAGCGCCGGCGGCAACAGCGACATCACGGAACTTGTGACGTCACACTGGGAAGCCATCGGTATCAAGGTGAACACCTTCGCCGCGCTCCGCGACATCATCATTCCGCGTCGCTTCAGCGGGGAATTCGAAGTTCACTACTGGTGGTTTGACGGGTCGGATGATCCCCTTCAGGACCGCTTCGAATGGGCCATCACCGGACCAAACCAGCCCTACTGGCACAGAAACGCATCACAGGAGGGTCCCGAGTGGCTGCACGAAGCCACACGTGCGATGGAACTTGCCGCCACGACGACAGATCCCGACAAGTTGCGAGAATACATGATTCGTGCTCGTGATCTACATACCGATGAGGTAGCGGCGATTCCTCTCGGCGCGGCCTATCGTGTGTGGGGGGCGAACAACCGTCTCGGCAATATTCCTGAGGATGTATCCTTCGGCGAAACGCACGGCGCCTGGGGACGACCGTTGACGCACGAGCAAATCTTTGTGAAGCCAGCTCCCTAGGCAAGACCGAGGCCAACAATCGCCGGCAATCGCCGGCAATCGCCATTATCCAATACCCATTAGCCATTGAGAGCACGTCACACTTCAGCTTCCCAATCGAGATTGGCAGGTGGTGATCGAGGGTTCTCGCCGAGCCCGATCCGATCATCCTCGCGCCTTTGCAGTGGACACGGACTTTCCGAGAATCCGCCGAAGCTGGTCGGATTCTTCGTAGAGTTTGCTGATATCGTTCGACGTCACCAATCGTGCCTTTATGATCAGTCTCAGCCAAGCATTTGACTCACGGATTTCCTTCAGACATATAGCCAGCTTGTGGATGAGATCGCGCTTGCTTTCAGATCCGCACGCCTCTGCATAGTTAGCCATAGGTGAGGTGCCGCTTCTGACCAACTGATCGCTGATCTGTTTCGCAAATCGTGTTCTGGGCAGTGCATCTGTCACTCGCCCAATCTCAACCAAAAAATCCACTAGTCTTTCCTGCAGTTCGTCCGAGTCCATTCATCCTTCTCCCTGAATTACGTGTTCCGTCGATTCAGTCAACCACGCATTCCAGCAAATGAACTGCCATCTGTTTCCTTCCCAAGCTTGCTGGCCTTCTAGCACGATTCTCCTCGGTCATCTGTCTACATCTTTCAACCATCATCGAATTCTGGGACCCCGGTTTCAAATGGATATTGGCTAATGGAAAATGGAGAATCCCCCCTGTCTTCCTCTTTCGCCTTCCTCATTACGGCCTTACGTTACGTCCGTGCCCGTAACGCTCGCCCAGCGACATCGCCCACGTACTCGGCATCCTCCTCATCTTCGACGAAATCATATCCTTTCGTCTCTCCTTCGGAGGGACACAGGAGGTATACGGGATATGACCCGATCTGACGCGTCTGGCGAAAATCATAGCGGGAGGCAGGGCAGGTGGGGCCTATGTTGTGGCAGCGGGATCGATCTTCCGGATACATTTCCTCGAACCGCGGCCTCAAAACTACCGTGGGGCCGCGCTGGATTCGAAGGCAAAACACAGACAGCTCAACTTCTGGATGCTGAATCACCAGATCGTGATTCGCCAAGGGGGCGCACCCTCTCTGCCAATGACTGAAGAACATATCGGGCAGCTTGTGGACGAAACACGATGCGCCCTAACAGAATGGCCTTTCTGATGCCGGTACCGGTTCCCGATGGCCTCGTCTGCCTGACCTTCGATGATGGTGTCAAGTCACAGAACGACTTTGTGGCGCCGCTTCTCAAAGAGCTGGGCTACGGTGCAACCTTCTACATTTCGGAGGGATTGCGTTTCCGGGAAGACAAGGCACGCTACCTGACCTGGGAGGAGATCGCGGAGCTCGATCGTCAGGGATTCGAAATCGGGAACCACACGCGTGCACACAGGAATGTAACAACACAGTCAGATGCGGAGCTGCTTGAGGATATTGTATTTATCGATGACCGCTGCTCCGAATGCGGGATCACGAAGCCGACAACCTTCTGTTACCCGGGCTACTCGAACGGTCCTGAAGCTGTCAGTGTTCTCCGGGAACACGGCTTCACATTCGCCCGTCGTGGGACTGACCCAGAATACGCATATAACCGCGAAGGCGGCCGAGGACCCGCGTTCGACCTGCAACACCACGATCCGCTCCTTGTTCCGACCACTGGTGCAGCGGGTCCACATTATTCGGAAGATGACTTCAAATGGTCCGTCGATCAGGCGATCGATGGACGTATCTGTGTCCTGACCCTGCACGGCGTACCGGACCTCGATCACGCGTGGGTCCACACGGAGCCGGACACCTTTGTCACCTACATGGATCACCTGCAGAAGAACGATTGCACCGTGATCGCACTGAGAGACCTGCAGCGATACTGCTGACGCGCTACTGAAAGGCAGAAAGAGAAAGATGGCTTCGGAAAAAAACAGACGGTCCGCGGATGAACGCAGGAAAAGAGATGATCGCCGATCGCAGGAGGGCGGGCGGTCGAGAGAAGATGCCAAACACCAGGATGAAGATCGGCGTCAGGGCAATAGACGGGCAGAGGAAGATCGTCGATCCGGCACGAAACGTCGAGCCAGGGAGCGGATGAATCTCGCCAAGATCGCCGGGTATGGTGTGGTCGGGTGTCTCATCACCATGTCTATCCTGATCCTACTCCCGAAGCTCGCACCGATTCCAAAACGAGGAGGCTCCAGGAAACTCGAGATAGGCACACTGAGCGCTGAACCGGAAAGAATCGTTTCATCAGTCCAGGCGAAGGCCAAGGAGCCAGATAAAACGGG
>CAYYGZ010000234.1:0-7350 GCA_964471275.1 uncultured bacterium
GCATCGGACAACGTGAACAAGGGCGTCACATTCACGAATGTTCCCCAGAAACTGGTTACCCAAGCCCTCGCCGACACTCGCCCCCTTCACAAGGCCTGCGATATCGACAAAGCGCACCTGTGTGGGCACGACGGAATCAGGCTCCACAATCTCCGTGAGTTTCTGCAATCGGGTGTCGGGTACTTCGACAACGCCGATGTTGGGCTCAACCGTGCAGAACGGGTATGCGGAGGCCTCTACGGCCGCGCTTGTGAGTGCATTGAAGAGGGTCGACTTCCCAACGTTCGGTAGCCCGATAATGCCAACAGATAGTGCCACGCTGTGATCCCAGAAATGAATCCGGCCAGCAACAAGCGTTGCCAGCCGGACGCTACAGGTTCACTCTGTCCAAGGGCAAACGGCCTCTACCCCCACCGATTGCGGCCACAAAATGAATCTCATCCGTGTCGGTAACCCTAGCCCGCAGACCGTCGTTTGTCACTTCACCATTGATCGATACGGCGAGGCCCGGTCTGATCCTGTCTTCCTCAACCAAGCGGCCTCGGATCCCCGGGAACTGCTCTTCCAGATTCACAATAACTTCTCTAAGCGACACACCGGTCACTTCGATCTGTTCCTGGTTACCGGTCAGCTTGCGCATTAGTGAGGGTATCCAGACAACAGGCATGCCGGTCAGGCCCTTCCATCACCTGTCCTGGACCAGAGTGCCTCTAGGTCGCGCGCTGGCGATATCCGTGGAACGCCTGTTCTGGTGCCGATCACAGCATGGATTGCGTTATCAACCGCCTCAGGCGGGGCCACGATCGGCGCCATTCGCACACCGTAGGGATGTCTAGGGCCTGGGACTTCCACGTCATTGATTTCGCTGCCCGTGATCCTATCGACACCATCCTGACGATTCGGGCGTAGCCCGATGATCTTGAAATCCGTTCTTCCTGAACTGACCTGGGATTTCGCCGCCATTATGCCTTCTCCAGGGACTCCGCCGTGTCCATGACCGCTCGGATGATCTTGTCGTATCCCGTGCAGCGGCAGAGGTTGCCCGCCAACCAGAGACGAATCCGTTCCTCACTCGGATTCGGGTCCTGATCCAGAAGTGCCTTTGCGGCAACGATAAAGCCAGGTGTGCAGATACCGCACTGAAGTGCGGCGTGCTCGAGGAACTTCTTCTGAAGCGGGTGCAGACCTTCCGGCGTTGCAACCCCCTCAATCGTCGTCACATCACTTCCTTCGGCCTCGACTGCCAGGACAAGACAGGAATCCACGACGCGGCCATTCAGGATCACGCTGCACGCCCCGCAATTGCCGTTGCCGCATCCTTCCTTCGTGCCAGTAAGGTTCATGTCATCCCTCAAGACCTCCAGAAGCGTCTGACGGGGCTCACAGAGGAATTCTGTCTCTTCACCGTTAATCTTCGTTGTAACGTGTGTCTTCGCCATCGTCAAGAACCCTTTGCTCGGTCGATAGCGCCCTGGATTGCGCGGCGCGTCAGGACACCGGCCAGGTGGATGCGTTGCTCCATTGTACCCCGCATGTCCGTGATCGGATTTGCTGCTTCCCGAGCGATCAAAGCTGCTTCTTCGATGATCTCATCGGTGATCTCCTTACCCGCCAGCAGGTTACCGATATCCCTCAGGTAGAGCGGCGTCGGCGCAACCGCACCGGCGGCCGCACGAGCGGATACAAACGCGTTGTGATCGTCACTCAGAACGAGATAGACAGCTGCGTTTGCCACGGCAATATCCATCTCATTCCTTGGTATGAACCGGTGTGAATACCCGCCGGAATTGGGGGCCGGTGCGGGAAAATGGATCGAGACGACAAATTCGCCCTTACCCAGCACATTCTGTCCCGGGCCGGTGCAAAAATCCTCTGCAGCGACTTCTCTCGTGCCGTTGGGGCCGACAATTCTGGCAGTTGCGCCCAGAGCGATCAAAGCGGGAATCCCGTCAGCCGCGGGTGAAGCATTGCAGAGGTTGCCAGCCACCGTTGCCCGGCTCTGAACCTGGACGGACCCGATCAACTGCGTCGCGTCCGTCAGACAGGGGTAGGCGTCGTGGATGGCCGCATCTTCGTAGGTCTTGTAACAGGGAACGGCTGCCCCCAGGTGAAGTCCCGAATTTGGATCGAAGCTCAACACATTCGTCTCTGGGATCTTCTTGACGTCTACAACGACCTTTAGTCGACGGCGGTTCTCCTTCAAATGCACGATGATGTCAGTCCCGCCGGCGAGTATCCCGGCATCATCACCATTCTCCGCAAGAATAGAGACCGCATCGTCAACAGACGAGGGCGCGGCATACTCGAACTCGTACAAAGTGCTATCCTCCTGGTGTTTTGGATCGATTCAGGTGCGATCCTCAGCGTATCGGCCGCTTCGCAAGTTCACCGGCTAGAAAAGGGCCGCCTAGAATAAGATCCCCATTTCAGCGTGTCAAGCGGGATCACCTGGATGAGGCAGGAGTAGAAGATCAACGAGCGTCTCAGGCAGACTGCTTGGGACGGCTTGCATCGATCACCGTATAGGGTCCAGACGATGCGACCAACCCGACCCGATCGAAGAAACCATTCAGCGCTTTTACGTAGGGTTCCTTGCGCATGACGACGAGCATCAGACGCCCCCCGGGCAGCAGATGCTCACACGCCCCTTCGATCAACGGCCGAGCCACCGCATTGCCTTCGTGAAACGGAGGATTCGAGACGATCAGGTCGAACCGATCATCACCAATTACCTCGTACAGACTGCTGCAGTGTACGATCGTCCTGCTCGCCATACCATTCGCCAGGGCATTCAGCCGAGCACACTCAACGGCGAGAGCATTAACATCGACTCCGGTGACGACAGCACTGGGGTCGCCGGAAGCGATCGTGAGTGCGATCGCGCCGGATCCGCACCCAACATCCAAAATCCGTCCCCCGGAAATGCATCCGACTGTATCAGCTAGAAGCCGGCTTCCGCCATCGAAATGGTCAGAGGAGAAGACACCTGCTCGAGTTTTGAAGTTGAGTTCTGCTCCCTGGCCTGAGGTGACCGTGAATGTTTGCCACGGATCGACCGGCTCAGCGTCGGACACTGCGCTGGACTTGTGCGACTGATACACGCGCACACGCCCGGCTCGGCCGATCAGCGCCGCATTGCCGAATACCTCGGCCATTCGTTTCCGGTAGCTCTCAATGCCTCGATTCTTCCGCCCCGCCAGGTATAGACACCCTCCTTCCGACAGATTTCTGAAGGCGCCATCGATCGTTTCGAATACCCGGAGCTTTGCCTCTCTCTGCGGAGGCTCGTACAACGCAGACGCAAAGCATCCCAGGAGCGGGATGTCGGTGACCAGGCTGGCAGATATCCCCAATCCTGTCGCGTCATCCCGATTCCGCACATCGCTGGTTATAAAGGTCGCGCGATCACGGTCGGATCTTTCGATACTGATTGCCGCGCCTCCCGCACCAAGGTCCAGCCATGCCCCGGTTGCTTGATCGGGAATCTCCCACCAGACATCTGCTCGTTTCACCTCAGCCGCTCCGCTTCAGACGCCCTGTCTTCTTTGCGTACACCTCGGCAACGTGGAAAACCCAGAGCCCCAGAGGGATCATGATAATCCCCGTCAGCAGCAGGATCCAGAGATCGCCCGAGACCTCTCCGACTGTGGCGCCGTTCAGCAGAGCTGCACGGATAGAACGAAGCGCATAGGTGCCCGGTGATACTGTCGAGAGCGGACGCAGCCAGTCCGGCAATACGGATACATCGTAATACACACCGGAGATCAAGAGGAAGAGAGTTCCGAGTATGTCTGTAGCGCGCGCGCCCTTCTCCGGCGACAGAAGCGGAAAGACGGCGGCGATAAGCCCCATCCCGAGGAAGGAGAGGCTCGAAGCCGCAAGCACGACGGTAGCCGTCACCAGATTCCCGCCGGCGAGCGACAGATCGAAGAACATTACTGCACTCACGAGGACGATCCCGCTTCGCAGGAAACCATAGACGATCGCGTAGACGCATTGTCCAGCGAGATGGGTAAGTCGGTAGACCGGTGCCATGAAGGTATACTCGATCGTACCCTCCCAGCGCTCCCACGCAACTGCATCGGCCACCTCGTAGAACAGGAGACGAAGGAAATTCCAGAGAACGGCACCCACGATCAGAAAGAGCACGCTCTCCTGAACTTTGGCAGGATTATCTCCCGCCATAAAGACCCCGATCAACCCGATCGTCAGCGCGTGGACGACGTTCCAGCTGATAAAGATGATCTCCCAACTCGCGTAGCGACGGGCGAGGTTGAAGTTCCGCTCGACGAACGCCAGTGTTGCTTTGAGCTCCGATCCCAGCGAGTTCACGCGTCTCCTCCTTCTGCTTCACTCTCGAGATCTGCGTGAGCCAGATCCTTGCCCGTCATCTCGAAAAATACATCCTCCAGTGATCCGCCGACGCAACCTGCCTGGACCTTCAACTCAGCGACAGTTCCCACGGCAATGAAACGACCGTGATGGATGATTGCGATCCTGTCGCAGACACGCTCGGCTTCATCCATGTCGTGCGTCGTGAGCAGGACCGTTGCTTCGTGCGTATCACGAACATTGAGCGTGTAATCCTGAACCTGCCGTTTCGACACGGGATCGAGGCCGGTTGTGGGTTCGTCCATCAGCAACAGGGCCGGAGAAGTGAACAGCGCGCGTGCGATCGCTACCTTCTGCTGCATTCCTCTCGACATATCCTGAAGCGGTTCGTCAATCCGATCACGCGCAAAACCCATCTCTTCGAGAATCCCCGTTACGCTTTCGCGTGCCTCACGAACGGGTATGCCATACAGACGGGCAGCATAGCTCAGGTTTTCCCAGGCAGATAGCTTCTTGAAGAAGGCGGCATCGACGCTGACACGGTTGATGTGTCTGCGGAGTTCCATCGCATCCCCGTTCACATCGAGCCCGAAGATCTCACAGACTCCCTGATCCTGCAGGACCAGCGTGGACAGAATACGGATTAGAGTCGATTTGCCCGATCCGTTTGGCCCCAGGATGCCGAAGATCTCTCCTCTCGGAACCTCGAAGGAGACATCAACGACTGCGGGAATAGACCTGACCCGGCCTCGAAACCATCCGATCGCGCCAGGCGTCCGCTTACCCTCCTTCGAACGCACCCGAAAGGCTTTGGCCAGCCCGACAACAGAAACAGCAGTACGGTCCAGATCGATGTTCACAGAAAGTCCCTGATACGAGTGGCTAGAGAATGAAGGACAAAAAGGCGCCGCGACTCGCTATCGTCGGGGCACCTGCAAGACCGGCGGCAATGCCTATTCCGAGACGAGTCCCTTGATAGGGACATCCGGGTCACGAGGGATGTAGTAGCTGAGCGGGGCGCTGGCGGCTTCCAGTAGCTGTCTCTGAACCGGGTTGCATTGCTTCAGGAGCCGATCTGGCATCGTCACGTAGTCCATCGGCTTGACCCACCGGTAGCCGTATCCCATGAATACAGTCTTCCGTGGCTGACCCGACCAGTTCTTGCCGATCGAGTGCCACGTGCGCTGCTCGAACACAAAAGCTGAGCCGGCCCGAACATTCATCCCGATGGCGCCGTATGGGTGACCCGTCCCCGGATCGGTCGGCGGTCTTCCCGTCATTCGGTTGCTCCCGGGGACGATGCGCGTCGCCCCGCACCGGGCATCTGACTGATCACTCAACGCATACGCAATCTTCAGGAGGATCATGGGATGCGGCTCTGCCATCTCCCTCGATGAAGTCCCACCATCCCGATGGTATCCGGTCTTCCGCTTCTCCTTTTCGGTGGGCTCGTCATCGGAGGGCAGCACAATCAGATGACTCGTGAGCAACTGTATGTTCCAGTTCAACAGTTGCCACGCAAGTGGTGCCGTTTTCTGGTAATCGACGAGAGGCAGGAATGCGTCGCTGGCCGCCAGGCAGTTCCTCTGGTTCAGCTTGCCACCCGTCTCGAGCTGTCCCCCAGCCTCCGCTTCTTCGTATATTACATCCGTCGCTTTGATGAGATCGGCAAGCAATTCGTCATCGAGCGCATCCTCGATGACGAAGTATCCGTTTGTCGCAAAGAAAGTCAGCTGCTCGTCGGTCAATTTCCGGTCGTAGTCCATCGCCGATCACCTACCCTCGCGACTTGATCGCCTCGTAAGAATTCTGTTCGGTCACAATCGATTCCACGGGATAGCCTTCATCCTCCCATCCCGCGATGACCTCGCCCGTGGTGGCGTCCTGCAATCCGCCGAAACCTCCATGCATGTTGGTCAGATCCAGGTATCCCGCCTGTTCCAAGATCTCGGCAGCCGATTGAGACCGTATACCGACCTGACATCCACAGACAATCTTTGTTTCCTTCTGGATTACGGCCTCCACCACAGACAGAAAGTCCGGGTTGATCTCCATCTGCTCTCCCGCTCCCGGGAATGCAACCGGAATGTTGATCGCTCCGACTGCGTGGCCGGCCGCAAACTCGTCCTGCGTCCGAACATCGATATAGAGCGCATCCGGATTTGCGTCCAGGAGCTCCTTGGCTTCCGGTGGGGTAACCTGCTCGATCGGCATATGAGTCCTCTCGGCTCTTCCATCTTCTGGGGGGGGCACGCAGGCGCGCGGGGATGTCTGGCGCCAAGATTACGTTTTGGCTAACCACCCAGCTCCTGGGGCTGCAAACGACCGAGACGGGAAGTTGCCGCTCCTGCAATGCAAATCGCTTCCGCGCCCTAACTCTGGATGTGGACACATTGATGGGGGCATGTCAGACGCTGCTGAGCAGAAAAGAAGATCCCCTACCAGTTACTTGGCGAGGGACCCTACTTGGAAGCCGCACAGTGTTTACTTCTTGCTTGTCTTCTGCTTTCTTTTTGTGTGTCCATTCCCCAAATGCCTCTTAGCAGATCCATTTCTACTCACGCCAGTCCCAAACTTCTTTGTCTTCGTAGTTCCAATGGTCACGATATTTGGAGCAGGACATTCTGTCTCGAACCGAAATTGCGATCCACGCACATAGTCTGGATCTAATTCGACCGAGATCCATTTCCTATCTATGTGCTCGCATACAAAACCAGTCACATTACTTCCCGCGAAGATATCAACAACCACATCACCCGGGTCTGTCTGTAGGTTGACAAAGAAGAGGGGGAGATCTGCGGGAAATCTTGCAGGATGTACAATCACGTCTTCTGTTATTACAGCATTTAATTGGTGCCCCCGGCGAGATTCGAACACGCGACCAACGGATTAGGAATCCGCTACTCTATCCACTGAGCTACGGGGGCCTCCAGCAAATATAGAAGTCCGGCATTTACCGGTCAAGGCAGCCAGTGCTTCAGAAAGACAGAACCGAATAGATGTCCTGTCCGAAAAGCT
>CAYYGZ010000235.1:0-7261 GCA_964471275.1 uncultured bacterium
CAGCAGCGCCCCCCAGGCCTCGACACCGATCCGCGATCTCGTCAAGCGCTGCCTCGCGACGGGCCAACAGCGTCAACTGGGCCCCGTGCCTCGCAAATGCCTCCGCAAGCGCCGCACCAAGTCCTGACGACGCACCGGTAACGATGATCGATTTGCCCTGGAAGCTCAAGACCCTGATCAACCGTGGCTAGGCGTGCGCTGTGATCGCATGGATTGCCTAGTGCTCATCGGCTTGCACCCCGTTCTTTGCGCCGAAAATATTGTCGGGATCGATCACGCGCTTCGTCTCCCGAAGAACGGTGTTGCTTGTCTCCGACTGGACCTGGTCAAGGAATGATGCACGCAGCTTCCCGACCCCGTGGTGGTGGGAAAGCGACCCACCACCATCGAGAATCGCCTGACGGAGATGGGACTCGATCTCGTGGTAGGTCACCGCCGGATCTGCGAGTCCCTTACCGCTGAAGGCAAGGGTGAAGTAGATGCAGACTCCCGTGTGATATGTCTGCGTCACGCGATACGTGAAATAGGGTCGTCCCTGGATTCCCAGTTGCTCAACCTTCCGGTCCAGCTCCTGGGTGACAGTGTCACAAATATCGTGTATGCACGACCAGGGCACGGAGGTCTCGAACGTCTCCCCCATGATCCCCAGCTGACTGACAAAATCACGGATATATGCGATGCCAAATGTGAGCGCATATCCACGTTTGCCGTTGGACGCACCGCCGCTCATCGCTCCAACCTGTTTCGCCAGCCGAAAGACCGTCTTGCGTTGATGCGCGACCTCCTCAGCGGTGCCTTCCAGAAGAAACGTACACGCAGTCATCTCGTCGAGCTTAAAGCCCTTCACTCGCTCCAGGACAAACTTCTGTATCGACGACAGGATCCCGCCCCAGAAGGTGTGCTCCGGTTTGAGTGCCTGTCCCATCCTAAACTCGGTGTTGTTCACGAGTCGGATGCTGGCCGGAAGGGCTCCCGTCTCCCGAAGCGCGCGCAGATAGTCCACACCGACCTTGAACGTGGGGAAAACGAGTGAACCGTAATCTCGGGCCGCCGGTATTGGATGCACCTTCAGAACGGCTTTTGTAATGATCCCGAAATTCCCCTCACTCCCGAAGAGTAGTGTCCGGGGCTGTACGCCGGTGGAATTCCGCGGCGTCACCTTCTTCGTTTCCAACTCGCCTCCGGCGGTGACCAGTGACGCTTCCAGGACAATGTCCTCGATGTTTCCGTAGCGGTTCTTCTTCATACCGCTCGCGTTGGTGGAGATCCACCCACCCAGTGTCGAGAACTCGATGCTGTCCGGATCGTGCCCGGTTGTCAGATCCTGTGCTTCCAGCAGATACTCGAGTTCCTTGCCCTGGATTCCGGCTTCGATACAGGCCAGGTTGTTGTCACGGTCTATCCAAAGAATTCGGTTCATCCGCCGCATGTCCACCGAACAGACGGTACGAATCTCGTCCTGGGGCGCTGCGAGTGCGCCGCTCACATTCGTGCCGCCGCCGAACGGAATCAGACAAACATCGTGTTCGGCCGCAAGCCCTACGATCGCACGAACGTCCGCTTCGCCTTCAGGGAAGACCACGATATCCACGATCCGCCTGAACGTGCCACCCGTCAGGACCCGGTAGATCTCGTCGACGCTCAGCTGACCGTGGCTGTGGGCAAGGCGCACCTCGGCGTCGATACCAATCTGGTCATCCTTCAAGGACGACCTCAACCCCGCCTCGAACCCGTCGTTTCCGACAGGCTCGGGCAGGTCGTAACTCACCCGCTCCTCGATCAGGTCTTCTTCGGAGATGGGGAGCTTGATTATGTCCTCCACAAACGGGATCAAATAGGGCATGCGGAATCCCGAAATCTGGTAGCGATCGCCGGTGACACGAACGGATTTTGGCCCGTCGAACTCGAAGCGTGTGTCGGCATAGCCCCACTTATGAACGTAGCGTTCACCGTCTCGGGGATCATAGAATGCGTCTGATTTCACTCTGTATCCTCCTGATGTGCGCCCCGGGGATCCGCTTCCCGGTAAGGATCGTAGAGCGTCGAGAGGTGCACGGCCTGAAACAACGCAGCCGCCTCGGACTGGACGCGTAAGGACCGCCTTCGAGGCATCAGCGTTGTTTCTGCCAGCATGGGTGGTGCCACGTAGACCTCGACCTTGCCTGGCCTGATCGCAAGATTTCCCTTCGGACACTTGGGCCAGATCGAGTGGATGCCCCGAAAGGCCACGGGTATGATGACCACGTCTGGCGGAAGATACGAGAACAGGGCGCTCTGCAGAGGGAAGTTCTGCAATGGATAGGCGGCAGTTGTCCCCATAGGATAGATGATGCCGGGACGGGTTTCCAGAGCTCTTGCCAGTGCCGCAGTAGTGTGGGAACTCGACGCACCGCGATCCAGCATCACATAGCCATCCACCCGCTCCTGCAACTCGTCAAATCGTTCGGAAGTCGTACCAAACATCGTAAACGACCACGATCCGATATGGACGCCGTGTCTGGCCAGCCCGGTTCGTGCAAGAATCACGCACGGTCGCGGAGACTGCCACCCCATGGCCTCTATGACCTCGGATCTCTGAAGCACATGGTACATGACGGGATGATCAAGCAATGCCTGGTGTGTCGGCAGAAAGAGTGTCTTGATCGATGGATCTTCCCCGAATCGCAGCGCGCTTGCCGTTGCGGCGAACTCGGGATCGATCTTCACATCAACATCCACCCCCAGTACGTCGATCGATTCGGACCCCCAACGCTGTGCGGCCTCCCAGGCCATCTGATACCGCTCATCGTCTGGTAGTTCGGACCTGTCGATCTGCTTCTTTGCTTTGCCTAGCGCCCACGATCGCTTGCCCCACGAGAGTAGTCGGCGCGTCCGTGAGAGACCGGAGAGCCTTTCGTCGTCATATGCGCCGACGTGTTCGTATTCGCTGAATGGACCATCTGCTGTCGGAGAAAGGATCGACGGTTCTGCAATCGGTGGTTGATCGGTGAGATGAGACCGGATCAACCGGTTGACGACACGGATCGCGTGTCGGGCATCATCGATCATATCCCGGGTCAGATAACTGTAGGATGAACCATACCAGTAATGTTCCGGACGCAGCTTCGACGGATCTTCACGATGCGCCTGAACAAACTCGATCATCCGAGCCTTGGCCAGCGGAAAGGACGATCGGATTCGCCTGACGATCATCCGAGCCTTGCCGGCCTCCTCCAGTCGATGACAGACCCAATCGACCTCAAGGAGCACACGCCAGAGCGAGCAGCCGAACCAGGCAAAGTTCGTGTATGTGTTAAACCGAGTCGCAAGCAAGCCGCCCGCCCCAATAGACGCGAGCGTCCGCTGGGCGACAAACTGGAGTGCTTCACGCAGTGTGGTCTCGTGTGCAACGGTCTCTGATCCGAACTGGACCAGAAGATCCCACCGTATATCGTCGCTCAGGGTAACCGTTGAAAGGGCCTCGGCGACCGTCTGGGCATTCGAGAGAGGAACGTGCGTAACCTGCGCTTTGCCGAGCGCCTCTTCTCCCGTATCTGGCGAAAACAGCCGACCTGACGCGATCGCTTCCAAGTACAGGGATTGATACAGCTCAAGCAATTCCTCAGCTGTACCCGCACCTGAATCGGAAAACCGTTGCTTAATCTGGACGTAGGCTCGACAGGCTTCGTGGTAACCGGTCTCGAGTTCGGCATACTCTCGGTGAGCATCCCGCAATCTCTCGGCGCGCCGCACCGGGATCCCTTCCTCCAGTCGCGTGACCAACCTGAGACGATGTTTCAGGATAGCTGCTGCCGCGTCGGGAGTCGGGGCGTCTGAGTGCCAGATCAGGTCATCTGGATCCCAGCCATCAAAGTGGCCCTCGAGCCGCCCGACTTCAATGAATTCCTGGGCAGCCTGGTCATAGGCAGACTGAAGTTCTATCGGATCGGTGAGCAGACGAACGTGAAGCTGATCGGATTGGGTGCGGGCCATGGGAGCTTGCCGGTCTGGCCTACTGGCGATCTGCGGAAACGACCTTGGACTTCAGGACGTGACGGTGAAGCCCGGGTATGTGTGTCTTTTGTACGTAGGCACGCCAATCGATACGACTGACGTCTGTGTTGAAGCGCGCCTGATCTTCCGGATCCATCTCACAGAACACCCGTTCGAGGTTCTTCGTCTCGAAACGACAATCGAGAAAGGTATACGGTGCGTAGATCTCACATAGCGCGAGAACGCGCTCGAGCGTTGCCTCTCCACGGGTGACCTTTCGCATCATCCGGTTCGTCCAGCTCGATTCGGGCAACCTGTCCAGAAGCCAGCGTGTCAGGAACATCGGGAGCTTGTAGCGAAGCTGGCACCACCGGTTGAAACGTTCGACAGTCGGGAATCGCCACCGTTTTACGTGGATCGGATTGCCTTCCCGATTGATCACGGGATGGGCGCGGTAATACTCGTAGACGTAGTAGAAAATTTCGCCGAATCGGATCGGGTTACGTGCTCCAGTTCCCACGTGATACACCTCGATTTCCTCTGATTCACGGATACGGGGCAAGACTGAGAGAATCGCGTTCGCCACGATATCGACCGGGATCACGTCGAGGACAACCTCGGGATCAGCCGGAAAATCTGACAAACGACCTTTGCTGAAGTGCGCAATCAAAGGATCTGCAACCTTGAGGCCTTCCAGCCAGCCTGGCTCAGGATCGCTGAGACTGCTCTCGATGATGGAGGGTCTGACGATCGCTACGGGCAGGTTGCCGCGCTCCTTCTGGATCAGCTGCTCGCCCATTGCCTTTGTCATCGTGTATGCGTCATTCCATCCGTGATGACGTCCGCGTCGCAATCCCTCCTGAACCAGACGAGCCTGTACCCAGCGCTCCTTCAGAGCATCCAACTGATGTTCGAGCCGGTGCTCCGTCACGCGCTTTCCACGATTCTGTCGGGCAAGCTGCCCCTCGAACTCCTTCGTTCGACCCGGCACTTCCGCCTCGTCTCTGACGCGATCGGTAAATGCCTGGATCTCGGAGATCTGCTCTTCGAGGTCGTACCGGGGAGCGTAGCCATTTGCGAGCTGCTGCGCCACAGATGTATCCGGCGGAATCAATGCCTCCGGGATCAGGCCTGTCATCTGCCCGTTCACGTAGGCCGTGGAGACATACACGAAACTCGCGTCCTGGCATCCCTTCGCGAAATCGAGCATACGGATCAGCCCGATCGCGTTCTGTCTCAGTGCCATGTCTACCGGCTCATCGAACACAACGGTGGCCGCACTGCTGATCACTACGTCGACCTCGCCCTGCAGCTGCTCGCGGACCGACGGATCAATCCCTAAACCGTCATATTCCAGCCCTTTCCACCCCACGACCTTGAGCTTTTCGCGGACGCGGCCCTCGAAGGTATCCCCCCACTCGCGTCTGAGGACATCAAAAGCACTCGAAGCGATCACCTGATCCAGACGGGACTCCGCCGAATGCGTGTCGCCACTCTTGAGCTTCCGCTCGCGTACAGGGATGTAGATGCGTTTGATGTCGGGCACGTGTCGGAGCACTTGGACAACCACGGCCTTACCGACGAAACCGGTCGCGCCCGTCACAAACAACACCTTGTCTTCTAGATAGGCTGGGATGCTTTGCATAGATTTCTGGATCTTCGGTCTGGACGACTGGGAGGAGTCGAGAGCCCGGCGAGAATTCAGTCGAGAATGACTGAATAGCATTGTGGCAAGAGCAGGATAATAAACACCCCTGTGCCACAGAGTGTCAACCCAATTCTCCCCGAGGAATAAGGCCAAATTGACCGAAAGGGCTTTCGGGTTGACAAAACATCAGCCGACTTCTATGTTTTCCAACTTCAGTAAGATAGACGGAATTGGCCTTTCTGCATAGGAGGCCCTTTTTTTGTTTGTTGGTGCAGGAGAGTAGAAGATGGCCAAGACATTAATGATCGTGAAACCGGATGCGGTCGCAAAGAACGCGATCGGCGACATCATCCGGCGGGTTGAAGAGCAGGGCTTCAAGGTTCTTGAACTACGGATGATCCACCAGACGCGCGAACAGGCGGGCAAATTCTACGAAGTCCACAAGGAACGACCGTTTTACGGCGAATTGGTCGATTTCATGACCTCAGGGCCCTGCGTCCCCATGGTGCTCGAACGCGAAGATGCCGTTGTCAAGCTGCGTGAAGTCATCGGGGCGACGAATCCCGAAGAGGCAGCTGAAGGCACGATCCGGCACGCCCACGGGGCAAACATCGGGAACAACGCAGTGCACGGCTCCGATTCACCAGAGAACGCACAGATCGAGATCGCGCACTACTTCGGGTAGAGTCGGATGAGTCAGCCGGACGCCGAAAATACGATGAAGATCGACCTCCGGGAGCTGGAGGAAGGCGAAACAGATTTCGCATACGCACAAACTGCCGCCGACCTCGACCTGGCGTCAGATGAGTATGTGTTTACCGGGCCGATCAACACGTCGGTCAAGGTTCTGAAGCTCAGCGAATCGCTCTCGGCGGTCGGAACCGCCAGCTTCCAAATCAAGGCAGGCTGCGCTCGATGCAGTGAGAGAATCGAGCTCGGATTCGAAGCTGAGTTTTCCTTCGTTTTCCAGAAGGGGAAGCCTCGCGGCGTAGAAGGTGATGAAGACGACACGTTGGTGTGGCTCGATGAAGAGTCGAATGAACTGGATCTTGGGAAGGAAGTCAGAGACTACATCCTGCTTGAGATCCCGGTAAACCCCGTCTGCGAAGCGTATGCGGCCGGCACCTGCCCAAACCTGGCAGAAGTCGAGAAGATCGAACGTGAGGCCAGTGGGTCTGAAGCCGAGGACCCGAGATGGAGCGCCCTGCGCATCCTCAAATCGGAAGATTGACAGAAGCGATCTGAAACAAGGAGAAGAACCGTGGCTCACCCAAAACGCAGAAGCTCGAACTCACGCACAGGCAAACGCAGAACGCATTGGAAGCTGAAGGCGATCAACACCGCAGCCTGCCCGAACTGCGGGTCGACTCGACTGCCCCACCGTGTGTGCGGGAACTGCGGCCATTACAATGGTCGTGAAGTCATTGAAGGCGAAGGCATTTAGCGCTGAAGTTTCCTATATTCTGACCTGCACGTCACAACGATAGGAAATCGCAAGATGCCAAATCCAGTAAGGGCGGCGATAACGAGCGTCGCGCACTACCTTCCCGAAGACCGGCTCACCAACGACGATCTATCCAAGATGGTCGATACGACCGACGAGTGGATAATGTCCCACGTCGGGATAAAGGAACGCCGGAT
>CAYYGZ010000236.1:0-851 GCA_964471275.1 uncultured bacterium
TCACAGGGCCAGCATCGTCAGTCCCGGTTGCCTGACAGATGGCCTCCTCCACCTGGCCGACATTCTGGCTCTAGGGCGAAGACGGATCTGACGCGCCCCAGATCGACCAGCGATACTTGCAAGAACTATTTGTAATACTCTTCAGTCGGAACGAAACGAGATGGCTAATAGCAATAGATTCCTTATCGAGTACCCCTCCGTCGGCGAGATCTGCCGCACAACGGCTCGAGGTTTTGGTTTCGTCAAAACCGCTGCCGGCGAGCACTTCATTCACGTCTACAACCACGATGGACAGCGACTGAATTCGCTCGAAGGCATGGAGGGCCGGCACTGCGCGTTTGTACTCGGGGGCGATCCGAAGGGGTTTTCCGAGCAGAAGGATAATTGGTCACGACAGGCGATTCGGTGGCATCTACTTGATCCCACTTTCCAATACACCGAAAAGGATGAGTACATCACGGCGCGAGCCCATGCACTCAAGAATGCCACCGACGCCGAACTTCAAGATCTCCTCATAGCGGACTGGTATCTGGACAAGTGGCACCGTTCACCCCGCCGCACTCCCCAAAGCATCCTCCAACCCGACGAAGCGCTGGTCAACCGCCTTCACAAGCGGCTCGCTGATTCCAAAGACTTCAATCAGCTTGTCGCGATACTCGGCACGATCTGCAATTCTCCCTGGTTTAGCGCTCACGGAATCAGCCCGAGCAAGGTCTTCGACCATTTCTTCAAGCCCGAAGAATGGCCACGAAGCGTCTTCAAGGTTGACCACTCCCTCTCCAATCAAGACGACTATCAGTTCCTTGTTTCGCAGTGCGGGGCCGATCTGGATGGCTGGTTGCGGAAATCGC
>CAYYGZ010000236.1:861-7258 GCA_964471275.1 uncultured bacterium
GCGTGATTGCCATTGACTTGGAAAGCGACGGACAGACCATCTATGAATACGGATGGAAGGCACTAGGCGACGTTGGACGCCGACAGAACAGGACCGGAATCGAAGGCAGGGAACTTCAGGAGGCAGTAGATGCGAGCCTTGGTGGACTGGACGCTCCTTGCGTGGTGGGGCACAACCTCCTCGCCTGGGATTGGCCAATCCTTGAGCGTCACAAAGCCCATTTTCCACATAACACCGAACTCTGGGACACCCTTCTGGGGAGCTGGTTGCTCCAACCCTGGCTGGCCTCGCATGCACTCGTCGTGGGTGAAAACGCCCATACTGCGGATGCAGACGCCGCCGCGTGCTTCGATCTCTTCGAATACCAAGCCGGTTGCTTTTCGCCCTGCCTGGCAGACGCGTCACTTGATACCCAAACCCTCGTCGACCGACTCTTCAATCAACCGCAGTTGTTTGACGCGATCGAGGGCCGCGAGTATCCGGCGACGCTCCACGCCAATCTACCCGGTCCGACACTGTTCCCCGCATGCAAGAAACGGACTTTTGCATGGCAACAACATTGCATTGTTGAGTTACTGAACCCAGAGCAGCGATACCGAGACCCGGTACTTGGTCCGGCCACCTGCCGTTCCGTTGCGAGTAGACATACCGATATTTCTGCGAAGGCCATTTCCGCCGTCGTGGAGAACGCGACCGCCCATGGTGTTGCAGTCCATCTTTCTTGGATCCCCCGCTGGCTTGCGAATGATGATCTTCTCGAGGCACTTCGAGACGCACACGGCGAACTGGCCGATGTCACCAAGCCAGAGGGAAGTACACCGATCTACATTGCAGAGGATTTCTACACGCTTGCTGACGAAGCGCATGAGGAATTACTCGGTAGCGATCAACTCGCAGTGACTTCGCCCGAACATGTCGCGTCCGCGTGGCAGAAAGCACGCCGTAAGGAACTCCGCGATGACCAGATAGCAACCCGGTTTCCTGAGGCCCGTACCAGTCGACGCAGACGAACCCTCCTCGCGGTGGATGATGACGGTTCACCATCCTGGCTCCTGAACGCACCCTCTGGACTCGGCAGTGCCGCCTGCTCCTGGTATCTGCTGCCCACGAAGCCGGATTGGATGCAGGTTCACCCTCTTGATGAAGGACACACTCGGAATCTTCCGGTCCGAATCCCAAGATGGCGAGATGGGGATGCTGCTCGACTTGATGTCGACCGCCTCTTTGTCTCGCCAGACACCGCGAATCGCCCGCTCTACCTCGCGGATCTCACTCACGCTGTCATCAATGTCGCAAAGGCGACTTCGAAAGCAACGGTTCTCCTCATCGGCCTTCAGTGGCCTGAAGAGTCGAAGATCCTCCAGAGGAACCTGTCTCATATTGGCATGTCTTCGGAACACCCTGGGTCCCCGTTACGTCGTCTGGAAAGCCTCATCAAGAAGGGGCACTCCGTTCTCTGCTGCGAGATCAAAGATATTCCGGACTACATCGAGGCAGCCCAACTGCTCAATGTCGAACTGGACGTCGCCGTCGACGAACTCCCTCTCCATGAGTGGCATGCCATTCTGGAATCACCCAATGATCACATCAGGCATGACAACCAGGATGCGGACAACCTCATTGAGGGAATGCAGAGATCGCAGGATGTTGCCCTCCGCGGACCAGAAATCCGCATCGCGGTAGAGACATTTCTCGAAGGCTGGCTGGAAGGACTTGGCCTCACCAAACGGGAAGCCACCAAGCAGTGCCTCATTCTGGATGAGCGGCTAAGTGCTCGCCATGCCGCGAAGACATCCAACATCAAATCGCAGGATATTCCGTTCTTCGAGCTGAAGGAACTCCTCGACGAGTCCACGCTCGACCTGTTCAATTCCTACTGCTATCCACCCCGCGACGAGAAGGACATTCCCGCTGACTATGAGTCATATCGGAAATTCCTCGAAGCGAACTGGGGGTATCCGGACTTTCGAGCGGGGACTCAGAAACCCGCCATCGAACGCATTATCGAATCCGAGAAGGACCTCCTGCTCCGGCTTCCGACCGGCGAAGGGAAGTCGATCATTTTTCACCTACCGGCCCTCCTCAGATCGGGCCACACCGGGCGTCTGAGCATCGTGATCACCCCACTTCGCGCCCTCATGCGCGATCAAGTCGAGGGTCTCTGGCGACAGAATTTCATCGAAACGGTGGACTTCCTCAGTGGAGGCCGCGACCCGTGGATGAATCACGAGGTCTATCAGGGCGTATTGGACGGCCGTATCCAATTGCTGTTCATCGCTCCGGAACGCCTACGGGTACCACGGTTCAGGGAAGCCCTTGAACGACGTCGGCTGTTGGACGGCGGTCTCGAGTTCATCGTCTTTGATGAGACACACTGCGTGAGTGAGTGGGGATTCGAATTCCGGCCCGATTATCTCCACGCCGCTCGGTATGTCCGCAAGGAGTTCAAGGAACTGGACCGACCAGGGAATCCGCACCGCCTGCTCCTGACCTCGGCCACGGTCACCGAACGGAATCGTACCGACCTCGAAAATGAACTCAGCCTTGGAAGCCAAGGCGACTATGACGATCTTCCCGAAGACATGCCGCACCCAATCCAGTCGTTCATCAAGATCGATTCGTTTGATCTTCATGAAGACCGCGATGCGCCCAGCGATGAGAAATTCGAAAAAACCTGCGAGATCATCGCATCTCTTGATCTGGAAAGGAGCAGCGCTCTTCTGTTCGCGCGAAGCCGCAAGGAGTGCCATCGCCTGAGCGAAGCCCTCAATAACCGAGCAACGGAATCCGAGTCCGGTCTCGAAGACCTGCGAGCACTTCCGTTCCACGCCGGACTCTCTGAAAGCCTGAAGACAGAAGCGTGTGACCTGCTCCGTGAGCGACGAGCGAACGTCCTCGTTTGCACCAAGGCGTTTGGCATGGGCATGGACATCCCCCATATTCATGCTTGCATCCATCAGAAGCCGCCGACTTTCATCGAGGATTACCTTCAGGAAGTCGGCCGCATGGGTAGAGACCAGAGCGAGCGCATGGAATCCGGTCATGAGCGGGTGACCGCCTCCCTGCTGTACAACGCCCACGACATCGAACAGAACATCTCGATGCTCCACGAGAAGACCGTGCAACCTCCCGATCTTGCCCAGTTCTTCGCCTATTGCGTCAATGCAGCCGTCTCATTCGAGGCCGTCGGTCGCGCCATCTGCCTGGTCCCCGCGAAGATTCAGGTTTCAGACACCCTCGAGTACGACGAGAGCCAAGTCACAAGCTGCCTCTTCTGGCTGGAACGCATGGACATCCTCAAGGTGGAGGGCCGCCAGCCACCCGTATTCAATCTGGTGCTCCGAGTCTCTTCCTTGGAACGCCAAGCGAAGGGAGATGGCTTGACCTCCCGCATCGCCAAGGTGCTGCTCGAATTCGCTCGTGAAAGTCATGAGACCACGGCACCGCTCGCTCCGGAACAGAACCTTGACGGCAACGAGGCACAGGCCGAGTCGGTCTTCGGCCGAGTGGTCAGGGGACTCGTACGCGGCGTCCTCAGCCTTCTCTCGAAACCCCGCGTCCCGCCATCGACACGCGACCCGCAACCCACGCCCGCCGAGACCGACCCCATCAGGGAAGCGGACCAATTTGAGATGGGAGTTCCTGTAAGAGAGATCCTGGCCCGCAGCGGCGATATCAGCAGTGATGACTTGCACACCGCCCTTTTCGAACTCGCCAAGTCAAACGCGATCGATCTCAAGAAGACCTTCCTCATCCGGTCTCCAGAACGACCAAGCGAAGAGGAGTACTTTGACCTGCTCGAACAAGCGCTCCTCCGGCTCTGTGCCTCCACCAAAGGCAAGGTCGAAATCTTCTCACGGGATTCCTTGAACGATCAACTCCGAGACTGGTATCAGAGATTGATCGCCTCGACGAGTCCGGCGGATGCCAACGAGCGGACCGTCCAGAAACTCAACAGACAAGAAGAGTGGCGGATTGATCGTGAAGTACACCGAGCTGTTCGGACATCTCTCCAAATCATGCGACAATCCGGTTTCGAACTGAAGGAACGATTCTCCGAAGATGGCGTGGCCGAGTATGCCCGTTCAATACCGGCTGATCTCGCCAGTAGTGCCGCTCGGTCTGCTCACGAGGCCGTGAGTCGTATCAGAGTCCTGTCAGACATCATTGGGGCGATCGAACCAAAAACCCTTGACGAGAAGGATAGCCAATCAACGAGAGAAGCCCCTCTCACCTATATCGTCGATCAGCTCGGCGGCGATGTACGAGTGAGCGAGTTACGCGAAACCATGAAGCTCCTCGATTCGAGCGGCCTTTTCTCGTTCGAGAGCGACTCGGACGAATGGGTCTCGGTCGTGACGATCAACCAGACCGAACCACTTCCACCCCACAATCCCGATGACGCAAAGCCGAACAGTATCCAACGCGTGTACGGCGAAATGCTGGGACGATTTGAGTTTCAGGTACTTCGAGCGCAGTCGATGGTCCTGCTTGCAGCCATGCCTCGCGAGAGCCGAAAGAAGTTCATTGATGACTATTTCGCCTGCATCAACGCACCGAAACTCAAGAAACTCCTCGAAGATACGGTCGGCGAAGTTGATGATGAAGTGGTCCAGGGCAGCGAACTCCTCCGAAACTTGCTTGCGCAGGTCCGGCAGGAACGATTCGCCGAAGAGATCGACAAGCTGAACGAGAATCAGCGGAAGGTGTGCCAGACTCCGTACGACCAGAATCTCCTGGTCAATGCCGGCCCGGGTTCCGGGAAGACACACGTCCTGATGATGAGGTGTGCCCATCTCATTCACAATCAGAGGATCGATCCTTCGTCGATTCTCGTCCTCGCATTCAATCGGACCGTCGTGTACGAGATCCGCGAGCGCATTCGAAAGTTGTTCCGTGACCTTGGCTACAGCAGCTACGCCCGACGCGTGGACGTCACGACCTTCCACAGCTTCGCAATGCGATTCCAGAATCCCGATGATCGCTTCGAAGAAGACTCGGTCACCGAAGCAGTCCATACCTTCGCCGAGTCCATCCGGGAAGACCCTGCGCTCGCTCAGACCATCGGTTCTCGGTATCGAGCGATTCTCATCGACGAATTCCAAGACATGAACGAGGACTTCTTCGATGTCGTCGAAGCACTCATTTCAAATTGCAACGGTGGCGGCATGGTGATCGGAGACGATGACCAGGACATCCTCACCTGGAATCGCGTCGCGTGGAAGAAGAAGCACCGCACCGATTGCCCCATGGAGGCCGTCCATTACTTCAATCGCCTTCGCGATGACCTCGACCCAGTCGAAGTGAATCTCACGGTCAACTATCGATCGACTCCGGAAGTCGTCGAGCGTGCCAATGGGATGATCGAACAGGCGGCCGCTCAGATTGGCTTTTCGAGAATGAAGGCCGCGGGCGAACTTCGAGCCTTTCGTACCGACGGCGGTATCGCCAAGATGCCCGTCTCCAAGAGTGACTGCCCCAGCCTGGTCGCGGACGCAGTCAATAAAGACGAGCATGTCGCCGTACTCTGCCGCTCCAATCGAGAATGCCGGGAGATCTACGAGACGCTCATCCACCAAGGTCTCGTGGAATCAGATCAGGTCGAACTCCTGGGTTCAGAGGATTTTGGCCTCTACCAACTCCGCGCTTCTGGCGGATTGCTTGATATATGCCAGAGGCGAAAGGACTACGAGTTCGTCGAAACATATGTCTGGTCCGAGATGATGGACGAGTTTCAAGCAAAGGGCTACGCCGACATGCCGGCGAATCTCCAGTTCCTCGACACCGTGTACAAACTGGTTCACGAAGAGGCGGGACGGCCCCGCGTTTGCGATTTCGAGGAGTTCATTCTTGAGATGCGTGGCTCGGATGTCGAACGACTCAAGGCCAAGATCGGTATCGAGGGGAAGAAATCTCGATTGACGATCGCAACCGTACACAAGGTCAAAGGACTTGAGTACGACACGGTGATCGCCCTACCCTCGGAGGAAAACTTCCCATTCAGTGCTGACGACAATGGAGGGATTGTTCCGTTAGCCGTCTCCGCAGCCGAAGAGGCACGCCTCTACTACGTTGCCATGACACGAGCAAAGACTCGTCTCTACGGAGGCTGGGGGCCGCGTGAGCAAGCCTGGTGGCAAGCAAGGCGGCACAAAGCCGCAGACCGCGGCTCCCATTACAGCCTCAAGGGTTCACCCAAGGAAATCTGGGTATCGCTACCTGCCCACGAGAGCGAGGTCGAGAATGGCTGGCAGGAATACATCGAGACACAAGTCAGCATCGGCGATCATCTCCAGCTTCATGGTCAGGAATTCACCCACCGAGGTCGTCCAGTTGGCGTGCTCTCGAAGCAAACCGCGTCAAAGCGCGGAGGCACCTCATCTCAGCGAACGCTCCG
>CAYYGZ010000237.1:0-7237 GCA_964471275.1 uncultured bacterium
AGATCGAGAAGCTTGACCGCGGGATAGAGGGGAGTAGGTTGAGCCACAGACGGTTGCGAGTCGACAGGTGTCGGGGTGAGCGCGGAAACTACGGGAACGCTCGGGGCGGGCTCAGCCACCGATGAGATCTCTGGCGCCTCCTCCACAGGAACGACGGCCCCCGTCCGCTCGATATCCTTCCTGTCACCCAAGAACGATGCGAGTGCTTCGTCACCATTCACGGGAGCCAGCAGCACAATCTCTCGATCCCGCCCCTTGCGATCGGTAAAAGAGATTGTGAACCAACCCCGGACATCACCCGCCTTGGCCAGCTGTTTTCCGATCCAGCTGCCCGTGTCTTTCACGAATGGGTTCCCACGCACTCGGTTCACGGTCACACTCTGGATGCCGTCATAGGGTACAATCGTCAACCACTGGTAGTTGTAGTCGTCTCCCTCCACCCAAAGCGCATCCTCTTTCCCCACCAGTTTGATCGTATAGAGCGTCGGTTTGGTATCGTTGGGTGCAAACCGGGCCGTGTCGAACTCGTAAACCTGATACTCATCAAAGGGGACATCGGTGGATGAGACCGAGGATGAAGCAATGAGAACGCAGGCCGTGAATGCGGCGGCAAAAGACATGGGATATCTCCTCTGGTAGGTTCGGTGAATACACCGCAAGATAGCTTCCGAACGCCAAAAGCGCGACACACGGGCTTCCATCGGACGAAGCTTGACTCTCGGCACCGATTGACACGATTTATGCCCAAACACATATTTCCAGAATCTATCACGAACCCCGATACCCGAACAGCAACTCGGAACAACCAGATACAGAACCCAACCAGGGAATCCCGTCCATGCCCCTGAGCCACAGGTCGGCTGAGCCCCGCCTGAACCCTACCTGGCTACACCCAATTCAGCCACTTCTAGCAAACACAGGGGTTACAGCGCCCTTCCTATCCTCGGATCGAATCCGGTTGACGTGTGTCTGTGGGCCTGCCCCACCGACACACGTATCCAGGAGGCCACGGTTGACGTCACCTGCTTCGAATTACTCTCTCGATTACGGGAATCCTCTTTCCAAACGGCAAGACCCTCAAACGACCTTGGATTCTTCACACAAAGTGTATGAGTAGCGTCCACCTCAAAGATAAGCCCGTCCAGAACTCGCTTCAGTTCAAGGTGATGCTTCTCCTGAGTCTTACGATCCTGACGGTCAGCGCCGCACAGAGCTGGTACTTTCTGCAGCAGACCGAGCATGTGTTCTGACGGCCGAGCTCCAGCGTCGAACACTCGCCCTCACACAAAACCTCGCGCACAACAGCCGGTATGGCGTTCAGACTGAAGATACGGCCATTCTCAGGCGACTGATCGACGGGATCCTACAGGAAGAAGATATCATCTACGTCGTGATCGCAGAGATACAGCCGATTAAGAAGCTGACGAAGTCTCGTGGACCCGCCCGTCAGATTGACATGGGTACGATCCGAACCTAGATAGCACAGTCCTTACCTTTGCCCACCCGAAACCAAGGAACAGCGTGCCGATCCTTCTACTGATTCTGTCGTTGATCGGCGTCCTCGACGCCGCTTACCTGTCATATAACCATCTGTTCGACACGGAATCCTGCGGCGCCGGTTCTAGTTGTGGTGAAGTTCTGGGCAGCGCCTACGGAGTTCTGTTCGGCCTCCCCCTGTCCGTCTATGGCCTGGGTCTGTATCTGTCTATGCTGCATCTTTCGTGGCGTGCCCTTGATGACTCCTGTCGCGAAGAAGCGATCCGGGGACTGTCGATTCTATCGGCGTTCGGGGTGGCCGCGAGCCTGCTTCTGGTCTATCTCCAGGCTTCTGTCATCAGATCCTGGTGTCCTTTCTGCCTTTTCTCTGCAGCTGTCCAGCTCGGTATCCTTTGTGCCGCTCTCCTCTATCGCCGCCGGAACCTGACGCTGCTTCCCTTCGTCGGATCATTCACCTCGCACAGTTTCGTGCCAGCGACCCTCGCACTCATAGTCGTTCCTCTGTGCCACCATTTCCTCGCATCAGGAGTCCAGGACCTTACGCAGACCCGGAATCATCCAGAGGCGGTCGCCGCCATCGGCGATCGCAAGATCACGATTGATGCGATAGACAAGGCAATCCAGCTCAAACTCTACTCAGCCCGGAACGAACTCCGGCAGGAATGGCTTGATAGACAGGTGCTCGACACTGCTGCTGGGGAGGCCGGTCTTTCGGTCCGTAAGTTCGTGCAACAGGAGGTCTACGCGAACATCGAAATCACGGCGGAAGAGATCGATCGACGATATCAAGAGGTCAGACACCGGCTCCCACCGAACACGCCCAAAGCATCCATTGAGCGAAATATCCGGAACGAGATTGGCACTCGGAAGAGCAAAGCAGCTCTGGATCGTTTTGTGGTGGAACTGAAAGGCCGCTACGGGACATCGTACCGCATCCCGGTCGCGGAGCGGTTTGCGTTCGACCCGAACCCGCGCGGTGGTCCCGAGATCGGCCCGCTTGGGGCACCCGTCACGATTGTGGAATTCTCGGATCTTGAGTGTGGGTACTGCGCCCGCGCGCACGAATATCTGAAGGAACTGATCAAACGACGTGACGACGATGTTCGCCTTGTCTTCAAACACCTGCCACTGGGGATGCACGAACACGCGCGCTACGCCGCAGAGGTCGCGGCCTGTGGACACGAGCAGGGCAAATTCTGGTCGGTAGTCGATCTTCTATACTCCGAGCAGGATGAACTGACTCGTGAACGCATCGATAAGTTCGCAGAAACAGCTGGCCTCGATGCCGTGGCGCTTGCCAGATGCCTCGAAGACAGCATCGGCCACCGGATTGTTCGGGCAGACATCGCCGAGGCGGATGCGCTTGGCCTGTCGTCGACGCCGAGTTTCTTCATCAACGGCCACTACATCGGATCACTCCCCAAGGAAGGGCTGGACACCCTGATCGAAAATGAACTGGCCGCATCAGGTCGCTGATACACCAAACAAGATGGGGATACACACGCGGGGTGACTCCACTGGAGTCGCCCCGCCCTGCTCTCTACCACATTTCAGCGGATCTACTTCCAGCCATCGACGGACACTGTCCTGCGATACCCGTTCCCGAAAATCCGCCAGTATCCGTTTGTCTCCCCTCCCACAACCACCACATTAATCTTGTCCTTCGGCCAGATCCGGATCTCTTCATCCTCGTCTGCTTTCAACATGGTCGCGTATGGTTCAACCCCCATCAGGGCGCGCGGGGCGACGTAGTTTTCGATAAGCTGGTAGTCCCAGTATACGCCTGCTTTCATTGTCGCCGTTTCGTGAACCCAGTCGATCAGCTTGTCGACCGTATCAAACCCACCGCGATCGACAAACTGTTCGGCAGTCAGCGGATCGAGGACAAAGCAGGGAAAGTGATGCGGGTTGATTCCACGCAGAAGCTGCTGAACGTGCGTCTCCCAGTGCTTATCGCGCAAACCGAGCAAGAACGAGGTCGATCGATTCCCCGAGAAGCAGCTGACCGTGCTTTGCTCTCGATCGAACCCTTTCTGAACGTGCAGCGGGTCCCAGGGGCTTCGCTCCTCATTCTCCGCAAAGCAGATACTGTTGTATGCGTAATTGTTTCCCTGAGAACCGAGATACGTGATCAGGGGAACGGACCCCCCTTGCAGGTTCTGCGACAGGAGCGAGTAGGCACGGCCGATCGCGGCGTTCGCCTGGTTATAGGGTCCCATAGCACCCACACCCGAATTCATCTCGATTTCCTCACGAATCGGGCCGTTCACGACAACCATAGCCGCAGCTGAACTCGTCGTGCTGGCACGAGCGGAGACCTGTGAGGCGGCAAGCGCGAGAATGACCGGGAAGTATTCTGGGCGCGCGCCGGCCATCACGGCATTCACCGCGACCTTCTCAACCGAATACTGCCATGCCTCTCTCGTACTTGTTGGGCGCATCTGGCCAACAATCTCATCAGATGCGTGGCTCGTCCCCGAAAGCATCGCAGCAACCCGCTCCTCCGTGGGCAGCACGATCGGAAGCTTGTCGGTCCAGTTCTTCCGAAGAAACAGCTCGTGCAGATTGTCCTCTGTGTCGGGTTCGAGAAAAGTTGGTGAGGAGCGATCGAAATTGATGATCGCTGTCTCGTCTTCCGTTAGAGGTTTCGCGATGGCATCAATCACGCCGTCCATGAACGGCTCACCCGTGACTGCATCCGGCCCGTCCACATAGGCGCGCAATTCCTGGGGGGACTTGCCCATTACCGGCTGCGGGACATACACAAATCGCTGCTTCGGCATACCCCGCTGATGTGCGGCGTTCCGGGCAAGCGGCTCGAACACATTTGTCTGAATGGAGGCTGTCGGCACTCCGTATTCCGTTTCAACGGTGATACATTGATCGGCGACCGCCGGGGCACACGTGCTTCAGTGCCCGACGCCAAAAACCGCAGCGTCGCCTTTCTCTCTGATCTCCTCGTAGAGCCTGTCATCTCGTTGGTGATAGGTTCCATCCTTGCGGCGGATCTCGATGTTGACGGCAGGCATATGTTCGCCGAACCAGTCCCCCATCTGCTCCATGAGGATGTCCCCATCATCAAACCGGCAATCGACAAGATAGACAGTCCTCCGGTCCAGGGCGCCTGGACGATCCGCCATCTTGAGTTGATCGATCTTGGGTGGAAAGCCTTCGGGATTGTAGACCTTCAACAGTGCCATTCACGCCTCCGGCAAGAGAGTTCCAGCGTCAGTGCAAGGCTCCGGAATCAAATATCACCCGATTCTGATTCTTCTTCCGGACGTTCCATCTGGTGATCGTCAATCATCTGGTTTGTGTGAACAAGACGGTCACAGAGCAGGTTGTAGATGTTCTTTATGAGCTTGATTATACAATCCCGGGCTCGAAGCCATCAGGCCATCGATATCATCACCGTGGATGATGACGTCGCTGCAGGGCACGGACGCGACGACATTCGCGATGCACTGGCGAAGGCCTCTACATCACCGACACACCCGACGGGCGAAGTGATGACAACAAGGCGGCCCCTCAGCAGGATGAAGATGCCCTGCCTCGTGTCCCCTGCCCGGAGGACAGGTTCGCTAGCACCAAATGAGGACGCGTGGCGAATGTAGATAATGTCCTGCAATTCATCAAGATCGAACCCGCAAAAAAATCTCGAGGTCCTGGCTCTCCTCGCCGGTCGTGTAGATTGAGGCGTGTTCATCGTATGAAACGGGGTGGCAGAACTGAATGATCTTCTGCAGCTCGTCAGAGCTAAACCCGTGAAAGATGTCGAATGCGGTCAGACGATCGATGAGCGCTTGGGTAGTTGAAACCAAAAGCGACCTCGTATCCATCCCCGGTCCTGTTTCGGTAGTCGGTCAATCAGCAGGGCACTCTCCGTTGATAGGGCGAATCACGGACAAGATCGATCGAAAGACCTTGACGTTTGCTGGGGCTTGAGTCTGGTTGTAAAGTGTATCTTTCCAAGCGTGTGCATAGTCTCACCCCGAATGTGACACAACTGTGAAGGGGATGCGAGAATGAGTCCTATGGGTGATCAAGATATCAGGAAGGCCCTCAAACGCCACGAAGCCTTCTGGCGGGGAGCGGGCAGCACCCCGCTGGTGTCGCTAGCCGAGCATCACCCGCTGGAGGATCGCGGAGGCATCCCACTGGCTAATGGTTCGCGATCACAAGAGGGGCAGTTAATTGAACCGGACCTTATCGATCCATCTCTCTTTTACGTGGACCGCTCACCACCGTCTGACCCGATTCGGGGCGATTTCTTGGTCAGCGAGGGACCACCGGGGCTCTGCTGGACCGAGGCCGCGCTCGGATGTCCGATCAGAATCGTAACCGGTGGCCCTTGGGCGGATCGCATCCCTGGCGACGGTTCTCCGTCAGAATTCGAGCCCGACAATTGCTGGCTCGAGAAGCTGGATGCATTTATGCGTGTCTTGAATGAGCGATCCGCGGGATGCTATCCCATTACCCAGCCGCTGTTCCGTGGACCGATCGACATGATGGCTTCAGCGCTTGGTCACGAAGAAGCCTGTGTGATGCTCCTCGATGCACCAGCCGTTTCGGACACGATACTGGCGGCGTGCGGCGACCTCTTCATCGAAATGGCACAGAGACGGCTGGCTAAGACACCGCATTTTCACGAAGGCTATCTGTCAAGCTTCGGAATCTGGGCGCCGGGCACAGTCGTCAGGACCCAGGCAGACAACGCGACGATGCTTTCACCCGCGACTTATCGCGATCACGTCCTTCCCCAGGATCGCAGAATCATGGAGCAGTTCGAGTATTCCCTTATCCATCTGCACTCGGGCTGTCTCCACATCGTCGAAGATCTTCTCCAGGTGGACGCACTCAAGTGTATCCAGGTATCGATCGACTATCCCGGCGGCCCACTTGCGGCAGAGGTGATTGATGTCTTTCGTCGAATACTCGACGTCAAGCCCCTCATCATCACGGGCCCCGTCTATCCGCACGAGCGTGACGAACTCCTGGACCTCAAACCTTCCGGCGGCCTCTGTCTCCAGCTAAATGTTATCGATGGACAGTAAAAAAAGGATCGTGAGAAGGGAGAGGCGAAACGGCAGAGGAACAGCCGTCTGCGCATCCCCTGTTGCTCGTCATTGGTCGGTGCTCCGCTTCTTCCCGTGCGCGTAAAGTGCAAGCAGGTTCTCGATCGGCACATCCGGCTGGACGTTGTGTACCAGGCACAGCACATAACCACCATCCTTCCCCAGAACATCCACACGTCGATCAACCTCTGACCGCACTTCGTCCTCGGACCCACCCGGCGTCACCTGCATCGTGTCGACTCCGCCCCAGAACGTCATCCCGATCCCCGAACTCCCGCTTCAAGCGTTCATCGTCGTGCATCTCGCCCGCTGACCTGCCCCCATCCATGTGTCCACATCTAGAGTTAGGATGCGGTTGCTGATGCCGGTCCCTCGATCGTCAGACACTCGCGAGTGAACTCATCGACCACATTCAGGAGTTTTAAGGCCCCCCCTCACGCGTTCGATCGAACACGAAGTCGTAGGCCCAGACGTGATTGCGATGCTCAGGTCGTAGCCTGATGCAGGAACCGTCGTTGAACCACAACCTTCACCGCTTCGGCTGGCTGGCACTTTTAGCCCTTCCTGAGACCAGATGCGCTCCACACGCTTGTGGTTCACACCCCAGCCGTCGGCTCTAAGCATAGCCGTGATCCTACGATAACCATACCGTCCGTAATGGCTGG